>DGFE01000080.1:10531-14406 GCA_002391525.1 Competibacteraceae bacterium UBA3908 | reverse complement strand
TGCTACCAGTTGCGCCAGACCGGAATTCCGTAGCTTCGGACATGGATATTCTCCACAAGGCCGCCGGGGAGCATCCGCTGGCGACGGATTACACTATAGCAACCCTGTTTGAGTTGTGGAAACGCTGACCGGTCGAGCTAAATCCCCCCGCCGCTTGCGCGGCACCCCCCTTTGCAAAAGGGGGGTCGGGGGGATTTCCCGTCGCGAGTCGGCCACAATTCAGTTAGAAGACCTATATGACGATGGCGGTTGAACGAATGGCGCCGCGTTGCAAAAATCAATCCTTACAACTCAGCTTTTTGAATAGGAGCAAGTCACATGAAAATCCTGATCGTTGACGACAGCAGCGCCATGCGCATGATCGTCAGGCGAACCCTGCGCGAAGCGGGTTATGGCCATCTCGAAGTCCTGCAGGCCAGCGACGGCAATCAGGCCCTGGACGTCATCCGCCAGGATCCACCCAACCTGATTTTTTCGGACTGGAACATGCCCAACAAGTCGGGACTGGAACTGCTGGAGGCGCTCAACGAGGAGGGCTATAAAATTCCCTTCGGTTTCGTCACCACCGAATCCTCGCCGGAAATGCGCGCCAGGGCTTCGCAGGCGGGAGCCAAATTCCTGATCACCAAGCCCTTCACCGCCGAGATCTTCGCCAAGGCCCTGGAGGCTTTCCTCAAGGAGTGAGGATCGGCGACCGCGGATCGCCCGCCCACTCGACGATCCCCGATTTTTCCATCCCTGACGACGCAAAACGGAATCCACCATGGCAACCACTACTTACGCTCTACCCAACGCCGCCGCGCTGGCCAAAACGCTTGAGATGCTGTTCGGGGGCAACGTGCCGGTCACCGCCGGAAAACCCCTGGACGTCAAGGCCGGTTCCGGCAATCTGGTCGCGACCTATGTCGACGACGATGACCAGCCGGTCGCCGTCGCCGTCTGCGACGTTCCGTTCGCGGCCAACGCCGGCTCCGCGCTGTCGATGCTGCCCGTGGCCGTGGCCAAGGACGCGATCAAGACCAGGAAGCCGGAACAGGCCATGCTCGACAATCTGTACGAAGTCATGAACATCCTCTCGACGATGTTGATGAACGAGCATACCCCTCATCTCAAGCTGGCGATCCTGTATCCCGATCCCGGCAAGCTGCCCGCCGAGGCCAAGGCGCTGCTGGGCGCGACGAAGGGGCGCGCCGACTTCAACGTCAGCGTGCCCCGCTACGGCAACGGCGGCCTGTCGCTGCTGACCCTCTGAGCGCTTTGTCCCTCCCGACCCCGGTTTCCCGCCGGAACGGTCCCCCCCGGACCCCGCGCGCATCGACGGCGACAATCCGCCGATGCGCGATTTTTTTGCCGGTCGCCAATACCGGCCTTCGCCGGTCCATCCCGGCGCCGGGATTTTGGCGACCCCCCGACGCCGACCCCGCCGACTTCCCGACAGCGTCGCCACCGGATTCCGAATTGCTTGAAAAGTCTGGAAAAACGCCGGCTGAATGCGATGGCGCGCTATTTGCTGAAATGAGCGTCAGTTCACCTTCCAGGCTTTGGGAATCCGCATGGCTCAGAAAGACGACGCCAAGGCGCCGGCCAAAAAAGGCTCCGGCGCAATCAAAATCCTGCTCATCGTGACAGGTGCCATCCTGCTGGTGGGTGGAGCCGTGGGCGCGACCCTGTTTCTCACCGGAGCCTTGCACAAGAGCGCCGCCGGGGAAGCTCCGGTCGCCAGCGCCGGCGCGGCGCACGGCTCGCCTCACGCCGCGCCGGCGGCTTTCAAACAGGCACCGGTCTATCAGCCGCTCGATCCACCCTTCATCATCAACTTCGAGGATCAGGGCATCCTGCGCTACCTGCAAGTGGGCCTGTCGGTCATGTCCCGGGACAAGCTGGTGATCGACGCCGTCAACAACAACATGCCGCAGATTCGCAACAACCTGATCCTGCTGTTCGCGAACCAGAAACTGGAGACCCTGAGCTCCAACGAAGGCAAGGAGCAACTGCGCGACCAGGCGCTGGAGCAGATCCAGGCCGTGCTGAACAAGGAAATCGGTCAGCCCGGCGTCGAGGCCGTGTATTTCACCGCGTTCGTCATGCAGTGACACCCCCATGTCCACTGACCAGTTTCTCACCGAGGACGAGCGCGACGCGCTCATGGAAGTCGTTTCCAGCAAGGCCGGAGAGCCCGGCGCGGGAACGGGCGTCTTCCAGGAAGGCGCCCAGCCCTACGACCTGGCCAGTCAGGATTACGCCATCACCAGTCTGCTGCCGGTGCTGGACACCATTCACGAACGGTTCGCCCATCGTCTGCGGATCGGCCTGTTCGAACTGATGCGGCGGGATTTGAGCGTGACCGCCGGGTCCATCGAGAAGCGCGGCTATACCGATCTGACCACCTCGCTCAGCGTTCCCTGCAGCGTCAACGTTATCGGCATGACCCCGTTGAGCGGTCCGGCCCTGCTGATCTTCGACGCGGAATTGATCTTCATGATCGTGGACACCTTTTTCGGCGGAACCGGACGCCTGTACAAATCCGCCAGCGTCCGGGACTTCACCACCACCGAAACCCGGTTTATCCAGCGCCTGCTCCACTTGTCCTTCAGTTGCCTGGAACAGGCCTGGGAACCCTACGCCACGCTGAAATGCACGCACTTCAATTCCGAGCACAAACCACAGTTCATCACCTCGCTCAATCCGAACGAGCCGCTGGCCGTCGGCACCGTGCAGGTCGGCGGCGACAACCTCGCCGGCGCCCTGCACCTGGCGCTGCCCTACTCCAGTCTGGAACCGATTCGGGAAACCCTGCTGAACAGCTTCCGCCAGGAGCAACCGAATCCCGGCACCCAGTTCACCGAACGGCTGCGCGAAGGCATCCGGGACAGCCAGGTCGAAGTCCGTTGCGCCCTGGCCGGTTTTGACCTCACGCTCAGCGAACTGCTGGCGCTGAGGATCGGCGACGTCATCCCGGTCGACATCCCGTCCACCGCCGTGCTGCGAGTCGAGGACGTACCGATCTACAGCGGCCACTACGGCGTCGCGCAGGGATGGCGCGCGCTCAAGATCGAGCGACCGCTCGGCTCGCCCGGCGCCTGGACGGAGCATCCGGCGGTGGCGTCCGAGTTCGCGCCGTTCGCGGTCCAGTCCTGACCCGACCCTTCCCGACGCCCAGCCGCCGAAACCTTGGCACCGCACTCGACAGAGCAATCCAACCATGAATTCCCCAGCCGATACCCTGGATCAAGAGCAAGCCACGCTCGGCGGCAACCCGGAATCGCCGGGTGGCAAGACCGGACCAAATCTGGACATGGTGATGGATATTCCCATCACCCTGTCCCTGGAACTGGGCCACACCCGGATGAGCATCCGCGAGCTGCTGCGGCTGACCCAGGGTTCGGTGGTCAAGCTGGACCGGCCGGGCGGCGATCCGCTCGACATCCTGGTCAACGGCTGTCTGGTGGCGCGCGGCGAGGTCGTGGTGGTCAACGAACGCTTCGGCGTGCGGATCACCGACATCGTCAGCCCGGAAGAACGGATCCGGCGGCTGCGATGAGCGCCCTGCCCGCGACAGGAGCGGCGCTGCTGGCGCTGCCGGGTCTGGCGCTGGCCGCCGGCGCGGAGCCGGGGCGGGTCGAGTCCGCCATGACCGGTCTGCCCGGCGGCGGCATGTTGCTGCAATTGACGCTGGGACTGGTCGCGGTGCTGGCCCTGGCGGTCGGGCTGAGCTGGCTGCTGCGCCGCTACGCGCTGCCCCGCGGCGGGTCGATCCGGGTGATCGGCGGCCTGCCGCTGGGCAGCCGGGAACGCCTGCTGCTGGTCGAGGTGGACGAGACCCGCCTGCTGCTCGGCGTGACGGCCAGCCAGATTCAAACCCTGCACGTCTTCGC
>DGFE01000080.1:0-10407 GCA_002391525.1 Competibacteraceae bacterium UBA3908 | reverse complement strand
GCAGCCGGCTGGGCGTCTTGCTGATTCTGCTGGCGGTCGGCGCGCCGGCGGCGCTGGCCGCGCCGGCGGGCCTGCCGGCGGTCACCGTGCTCCCGGCGGCGGGCGGCGGCGAAACCTGGTCGCTGAGCCTGCAAGTGCTGGCGCTGATGACGGCGCTGACCCTGTTGCCGTCGGCCTTGCTGATGATGACCGCGTTCACCCGCGTCGTCATCGTGCTGGCTCTGTTGCGGCAGGCGCTGGGCACCATGCAGACCCCGTCCAATCAGATCTTGATCGGGCTGGCGCTGTTCCTGACGTTTTTCATCATGGCGCCGGTGTTCGAGCGCATCAACGACCGGGCGCTCACCCCGTATCTGAACGACGCCATCACGTTTCAGCAGGCGGTGCGGGAAGGCCAGCAACCGTTGCAGGCGTTCATGCTCGCCCAGACCCGCGAGAGCGACCTGGCCCTGTTCACGCAACTGTCCGGGCGGGAATCGCTGGAATCGGCGGACCAGGTCCCGTTTTCGCTATTGGTGCCGGCGTACATCACCAGCGAACTGAAAACGGCCTTCCAGATCGGCTTCATGCTGTTCATTCCGTTTCTGATCATCGACCTGGTGGTGGCCAGCGTGTTGATGGCGATGGGCATGATGATGCTCTCGCCGATGATGATCTCCTTTCCGCTCAAACTGATGCTGTTCGTGCTGGTGGATGGCTGGGGCCTGCTCGCGAGCACCCTGGCGTCCAGTTTTTACATTCCCTGATCGCCGGAGACCGCCATGACGCCGGAAACCATCATCACCCTCGGCCAGCGCGCCCTGGAACTGGCCGTCCTGGTGTCGGCGCCGCTGCTGCTGTCGGCCCTGGTGGTCGGCGTGCTGATCAGCCTGTTCCAGGCCGCCACCCAGATCAACGAGATGACCCTGAGCTTCGTCCCCAAGCTGCTGGTGCTGGTGGTGGTCCTGCTGTTGGCCGGACCGTGGATGCTGGAACTGCTCATCGATTTCACCCGGAATCTGATGAAAGACATCCCCAACCTGATCGGCTGAGCCATGCACTTCAGCAGCGCCGAAATCGCCGCCTGGGTCGGAGCCTTCCTGTGGCCGCTGACCCGGGTCGCCGCCCTGGTCAGCGTGGCGCCCGTGCTCGGTTCGCGCAGCCTGCCGCGCCGGATTCGGCTGATGGTGACGCTGGCGCTGACCTGGGCGGTTCTGCCGTTCGTGCCGTCGGTGCCGGTGGTCGAACCGCTCAGTCCGGCTGGGCTGCTGATCGTGGCCCAGCAGGCGCTGATCGGCTTGAGCATGGGTTTCCTGCTGCGGCTGGTGTTCGGGGCGCTGGAACTCGGCGGGCAGCTGATCGCCACCCAGATGGGCCTGAGCTTCGCCAGCCTGGTCGATCCGCAAAGCGGCGCGCAGAGCCCGTTGCTAAGCCAGTTCTACACCCTGCTCGGCACCCTGATCTTCCTCGGCCTGCACGGCCATTTGCTGCTGATCCGGCTGCTGGTGGACAGCTTCGCGACCCTGCCGGTGGCGATGGCCGGCGTCGACCGCGACCTGTTGTGGACCCTGGTCGTCTGGGCCAGCCGGATGTTCGCCGGCGCGGTGCTGATCTCCCTGCCGGCCATCGCCTCGCTGCTGGTGGTCAATCTCGCCTTCGGCGTCATGACCCGCGCCGCGCCGCAGCTCAACATCTTCGCGGTCGGGTTCCCGATTGGGCTGATTCTGGGCCTGTTGATCGTCCTCTACAGCCTGCCCACCCTGCTGCAGCAACTGGACGGCCTGTTCGCCGAGGCGTTTCGGAGCATCGGGCAACTGACGGGAGGAACCGGCTGATGGCCAGCCACGAAGACGGTCAGGAACGCACGGAACAGGCCACGCCCCGCCGTCTGCAGGAAGCCGCGGACAAGGGGCAGGTCGTCCGCTCCCGCGAGCTGACCACCCTGGCGATGCTGCTGGTCGCCGCCGGCGGTCTGCTGGTGCTGGGGCCGAACCTGCTCGAGGGTCTGGCGGCGCAGATGCGCGCCGGGCTGACGCTCGATCCCCGAAAAATCACCGATGCCGGCCAACTGCCGATGGTACTGGGCCAGGCATTGGTCGATCTGGTGGTGCTGCTGGCGCCCTTCCTCGGGTTGATGCTGGCAATCGCCCTGTTCGCGCCGCTGGCGCTGGGCGGCTGGACCTTCAGCCTGAGCTGCAAATGGGAACGGCTCGACCCCGTTCAGGGCATGGCCCGCCTGTTTTCCTGGCAGGCGCTGCTGGAACTGCTCAAGGCGCTGATCAAGTTTCTGATCGTCGGCGGCGTGGCGGTCGTCCTGCTGTGGCGGGGCGAACCGGAATTGCTGCATCTGGGCCGGGAATCGCTGGCGCCGGCACTGGCGCACACGGCCCACACCCTGGGCTGGACCCTGCTGATCCTGACCCTGCCGATGCTGCTGATCGCCGGCGTGGACGTGCCGTTTCAGTTGATCGCCTTTTTCCGCAACCTGCGCATGACCAAGCAGGAAGTGCGCGACGAGGCGAAGGACACCGAGGGCAAGCCGGAGGTCAAGGGCCGCATCCGCCGCCTGCAACAGGAATTCGCCCAGCGCCGGATGATGGAAAAGGTGCCCACCGCCGACGTGATCGTCACCAACCCGAGTCATTACGCCGTGGCCCTGCGCTATCAGCCGGACACCATGAAAGCACCGGTCATCGTCGCCCTCGGCGTCGAGCGGGTGGCGCTGCGCATCCGCGAGCTGGCCGGCCAGCGGCGGATCCCGCGGGTGGAAGCGCCATTGCTGGCCCGCGCCCTGTATTACAACGGCGCGCTCGACAAACCCATTCCGGTCAGCCTGTACACGGCGGTCGCCCAGGTGCTCGCCTACGTCTACCGCCTGCGCCGGGACGATCAGTTGAACGACCAGCCGATTGTCATGGACGACGTGCCGGTGCCGTCCGAACTGCGCACCGAGTAGGAGCGACCCGCATGAACCTCACCCCGCCGTTCCCGCGCCGCGACCTCTTCGCCCCCAACCGCGCGCTCGCCGGCGGGCGGGAGGACGCACCATGAACCTGACCGCTACCCTCGGTGGCATGGCCCGGGCCGGCCTGGGCGCGCCGCTGCTGCTGATCACCATCCTGGCAATGGTGGTCATTCCACTGCCGCCGTTCGCGCTGGACGTGTTTTTCACCTTCAACATCGCGCTGTCGCTGGTGGTGTTGCTGGCCACCGTCTACAGCGACCGGCCGCTGGATTTCGCGGTGTTTCCCACCGTGCTGCTGGTCACCACCCTGCTGCGGCTGGCCCTCAACGTGGCCTCGACCCGGGTCGTCCTGCTGCACGGTCATACCGGAGGCGACGCCGCCGGCAAGGTGATCGAGGCGTTCGGCCACTTCGTGGTCGGCGGTAACTATGCGGTCGGCCTGGTGGTGTTCGCCATCCTGACCATCATCAATTTCGTGGTGGTGACCAAGGGCGCTGGCCGCGTATCCGAGGTGAGCGCCCGCTTCACCCTGGACGCCATGCCCGGCAAGCAGATGGCCATCGACGCCGACCTCAACGCCGGGATCATCGATCAGGCCGAAGCCAAGCGCCGGCGCGCCGAGGTGGTCCAGGAAGCCGACTTCTACGGTTCCATGGACGGCGCCAGCAAGTTCGTGCGCGGCGACGCCATCGCCGGCCTGCTGATCCTGTTCATCAACATGCTGGGCGGCATCGCCATCGGCGCCCTGCAGCACAATCTGCCGCTGGCGGAAGCCGCCCAGTTCTACACGCTGTTGACCATCGGCGACGGCCTGGTGGCGCAATTGCCCGCGCTGCTGCTGTCCACCGCCGCCGCCATCATGGTGACCCGCGCTTCCGGTTCGCAGGACATCGGGCAGCAGGTGAGCCGGCAGTTGTTCGGCAACCCGCAAACCCTGGCGGTCACCGCCGGCATCATCGGGATGCTGGGATTGATTCCGGGCATGCCCAACCTGGTGTTTCTGGGCCTGGCCAGCGGCGCCGGTTATCTGGCCTGGCGTCTGCGTCGGCGCGGACTCTCCGCGCCCGCGCCGGTGGAGGGTGGCGATCCCGCCGAGCCGGGCGCCGCCGAGAGCGCGGAAAACCGCGAAGTCGGCTGGGACGACGTGCCGCCGCTGGACACCATCGGCATGGAAGTCGGCTACCGGCTGATCGCCCTGGTGGATCGCAATCAGAACGGTCAGCTGCTCGCCCGGATCAAGGGCGTCCGCAAGAAACTGTCCCAGGAACTGGGGTTCCTGGTGCCGCCGGTTCACATCCGCGACAACCTGGACCTGGCGCCGACCACCTATCGGATCGCCCTGCTGGGGGTGACCGCCGCCGAATCCGAAGCGTTCCCCGACCGGCAACTCGCCATCAATCCCGGTCAGGTCCATAGCCCCCTGCCCGGCATCGCCACCCAGGACCCGGCGTTCAAACTGCCGGCGGTGTGGATCGAGCCCGGCCTGCGCGAACAGGCCCAGACGCTCGGCTACACCGTGGTGGACGCCAGCACCGTCATCGCCACGCATCTCAACCAGATTCTGCTCGGCCACGCGCACGAACTGCTGGGACACGAGGAAACCCAGCAACTGCTGGACCGGCTGGCCACCACCGCCCCGCGCCTGGCGCAGGACCTGGTTCCCAAAACCCTGCCGCTGCGGGTCGTGGTGCGCGTGCTCCAGGCGCTGCTGAGCGAACAGGTGCCGATCCGGGACCTGCGGACCATCGCCGAAACTTTGGCGGAGCACGGCGCCCGGAGTCAGGACCCCGACGTGCTCACCGCCGCCGTCCGCGTCGCCTTGGGGCGAATGATTGTCCAGAATATCAACAGCTTGGATGACGAATTGCCGGTCATCACCCTGGCCGCGGAATTGGAACAGATATTGCTCCGTACCCTGCAGATGGGCAGGGAAGAGCAAGCCCCCCTGGAACCGGGACTGGCCGAACGCCTGCACAAGGCGTTGCTGGAAACCGCCCAAAAACAGGAGTTGGTGGGTCAACCCGCGGTATTGCTGGTTCCCGACGCGATCCGCGTCATGCTGGCGCGCTTCGTGCGACACGGGATACCCATCCTCCATGTTCTCGCCTTCAGCGAGATTCCAGAGGACAAAAAACTCAAGGTCATCGCCACGGTAGGCAAGTAAGCGACCCGAACGCGACTTGCCCCGCAAGCCGAAACCGTGACAACAGCGGGAAGGAAAACCATGAAGATCAAACGATTGTGTGCCGCCAACATCCGGGAGGCGATGCGCAAGATACGCGAGGAGCTGGGTCCCGACGCCGTGATCCTTTCCAATCAGCGATCCGATGCCGGTTTCGAAATCGTCGCGGCGGTCGACTACGACGAACAGTTACTGCACGGCGTGCAACAGGCGGCGACCCGCGAGGCCGCCGCGCCGGAACCCGGCGTGGCGGCGCAGCCGGAAAACCCGCCGGCCCAATCCACCGCCCGGCCCGCTCCGCAGACGGCTCCGCCCGGGCAGGCCGCGCGCCGGACCGCGGATTGCGGCCGGGCCGCGCCCACGCCACCCGACCAGCCGCGCATCGTCTGGTCGCAGGATCCGCTGCTGGTCGAAATGCGGCAAGAACTCCAAGTCATGCACAACCTGCTGGAGCAGCAGCTATCCGGCCTGGCCTGGGGCGAACTGGCGCGCCGGCAGCCCCAGCGGGCCGAGCTGCTGAGCCAACTGCTGGACTTCGGCTGTCACCCAAGCCTGTGCCTGCAACTGGCCGAGGCCGCCGCCGGCGAGCGCGATCCCGCGCGGGCGTGGCGGCTGGCGCTGGCCACCCTGGGGCGCGGCCTGTCGGTTACCGAGGACGACATTCTGAGCCAGGGCGGCGTCGTGGCCCTGATCGGCCCGACTGGCGTCGGCAAAACCACCACCGTCGCCAAGCTGGCGGCGCGCTACAATCTGCGCCACGGTCCGCACCGCGTGGCGTTGATCACCACCGACAGCTACCGGATCGGCGCCTTCGAGCAGCTTTCCACCTTCGGCATGATCCTGGACGCGCCGGTGCGGCTGGTCCGCACGACCCGGGAGCTGCAGGACGCCGTCAAGGCGTTCGCCGACAAGTCCCTGGTGCTGATCGATACCGCCGGCATGAGCCAGCGCGACCTGCGCCTGTCGCAGCAATTCGCCCTGCTGAGCGATATTTCCCGCATCCGCAGCTATCTGGTGCTGGCGGCCAACGCCCAGCACGCGGTGTTGCAGGAATCGACCACGGCCTTTGCCCGCGTGCCCCTGAGCGGCGCCATCCTGACCAAGGTGGACGAAACCACCCGGCTGGGCGCGGCGCTTTCGGCCGTCCACGAACAAGCCCTGCCGCTGGCCTACATCGGCAACGGCCAGCGGGTTCCCGAAGATCTCCAGGCGGCGCGGATCGACGCCTTGATCCGGCTGGGCGAGGAATTCGCGGGACTGTACGGCGCACCGCCCGAACACGACACCCTCGCACTGACCTTTGGGAAGAGGCTGACCGCCAATGTCCGCTGCTGAACCGTTCCGCAACCCGGCCGTCAGCCGGCAACAGCCGAATCCCCGCCGGCCCGTGCGGGTGATCTGCGTGACCAGCGGCAAGGGCGGCGTGGGCAAAACCAACATCACGGTCAACCTGGCGCTGGCCCTGAGCCTCCAGAACCAGAGCGTCATGCTGCTGGACGCCGATCTGGGGTTGGCCAACGTCGACGTGATGCTGGGGCTGCACCCGCGCTACAACCTCTCCCACGTCATCAGCCAGGAACGGACGCTGGCGGAGGTCATCATTCACGGACCGAACGACATCCGCATCATTCCGGCCAGTTCCGGGGTCAAGCGCATGGCGGAACTGACGCCGGAGGAAAACGCTGGCCTGGTCGGCGCGTTCAGCGAACTGAACGATTCGCTGGACATCATGCTGATCGACTCCGCCGCCGGCATCTCCGACAGCGTGGTCACCTTCAGCCGGGCCTCCCACGACGTGATGGTCGTGGTCTGCGACGAACCCGCCTCGATCACCGATGCCTACGCCCTGATCAAGCTGCTCAGCCAGGACTACGGCATGGACCGTTTTCAGATTCTGGCCAACCGGGTCGCCACCCCCCAGGCCGGGCGCGAACTGTTCAACAAGCTGGTCAAGGTTTCCGACCGGTTTCTGGACGTGAACCTGAGCTTTTGCGGCTTCATCCCCGAGGATCCGCAATTGCGCAAGGCCGTGCAGGCGCAGCGCGCCGTCGTGGAAGCGTTTCCGGGCAGCCGTTCGGCGGAAGCCTTTCACCGGCTGGCCACCCAGATCGTCGGGCGCTGGCCCCTGCCCCGCGGCGCCAGCGGCCATCTGCAATTCTTCATCGAGCGCCTGGTCGACCCCGCCTACCGGTCGCGGGAACGGACCGGATGAAAGGTCTCGCCCTGTACGCCAGTCTCGGCGGCGACACGGCAGACGGGCTGATCGCCCGCCACGCGCCGCAGGTCAAACGCATCGCCTATCACCTGCTGGCGCGGCTGCCGGCCTCGGTGCAGGTGGACGATTTGATCCAGGCCGGCATGTTGGGCCTGCTGGAAGCCGCGCGCCGCTACGATCCGGCGCAGGGCGCGAATTTCGCCACCTTCGCCGAGCCGCGCATTCGTGGCGCCATGCTCGACGAAATCCGCAAGGGCGACTGGACGCCCCGCTCGGTGCATCGCAAGGCCCGCGAGGTGGCGACGGCCATCCGCGCCGTCGAAACGGCCACCGGCCGCGAGGCCCGCGATCAGGACATCGCCGCTCAACTGGGGATCGGCCTGAGCGATTATCACGACACGCTGGCCGATTTGCGCGGCCAGAAACTGCTGTCGCTCGACGAAGCCGGCGAGGACGACGAGCACGAAGCCCGGCGCGTTCCCGCGCCCAACGGCGATCCGGCCGAAACCGTCAACCGGGAACACCTGCTCGGGCAACTGGCCCGCGCCATCGATCTGCTGCCGGAACGGGAACGGCTGGTGCTGTCGCTCTATTACGACGAAGAACTGCATCTCAGGGAAATCGGCGCGGTGCTGGGCGTCAGTGAATCCCGGGTCAGTCAGTTGCACGGCCAGGCGCTGGCCCGGCTGCGGGCCCGGTTCGCGGGCGGCGCCGTCTAGTCCGATTCCTCCGGAGCGAAATCCATGGACATCCTGACCCTGACCGGCCTGATCGTCGCGTTCGGCGGCATCGTCGGCGGCATGCTGATCGAAGGCGGTCACCTGTCGTCGCTGCTCAATGGCCCGGCGTTTCTGATCGTGGTCGGCGGCACCGTCGGCGCGGTGCTGGTGCAGACGCCCATGGACGTGTTCAAGCGGGCGCTCGGTCGCGTCAAGTGGGCCTTCCTGCCGCCCGCGGTCGCCATGCAGCCCTCTATCGAAAAAATCGTCGAATGGAGCAACATCGCCCGCAAGGAAGGTCTGCTGCGGCTGGAGGATTACATCCAGCAGGAACCCGACCCCTTTGCCTCCAAGGCCCTGCAATTGCTGGTGGACGGCAAGGAGCCGGAGGAGATCCGTCACATTCTGGAACTGGACATGACGATCCGCGAAGAAAACGAGTTGCAGGCGGTGAGCGTTTACGAAGGCATGGGCGGCTACGCGCCCACCATCGGTATCATCGGCGCGGTGCTGGGGTTGATCCACGTGATGGGTAATCTGGCCGACCCCAGCAAGCTGGGCGGCGGCATCGCCGCCGCGTTCGTCGCCACCATCTACGGCCTGGTCCTCGCCAATGTGTTTTCCCTGCCGATGGGCAACAAGATCAAGAGCGTCATCAAAAAACAGACGCGCCTCTGCGAGCTGATCATCGAGGGCGTCATCGCCATCGCCCACGGCGAGAATCCGCGCAACATCGAATCCCGCTTGCAGGGCTTCACCCAGAACTGAGGATGCCGCCATGAGCCGCCGCAAAAAGCACGCCGAGGCCCACGAAAACCATGAACGCTGGCTGGTTTCCTACGCCGATTTCATCACCCTGCTGTTCGCTTTCTTCGTGGTGATGTATGCGGTATCCTCGGTCAACGAGGGCAAATTCCGGGTCTTGTCCGATTCGATGATCCTGGCTTTTCGATCCGTCAACCCGAACAGCATGAAACCGATCCAGTTGGGCGGCATGGTCGGGGCGCCGGCCTCGCAGGCGGTCGGCCAGCCCAACCTGAATCCCGGCGTGGCTCCCGACCTGCGGCCGCTGCCCACGGCGATCTTTCAGCGCACCCCGCGCGCCTTCCTGAAGCTGGCCAAGAACGATGGGCCGCCCAGCAAACCCACCGCCCCGGCCCTGACCGCCGACAGCGACGGCAGCCAGGTCCAGACCGACCCCAACCTGACCCAGGTTATGGAAAAGCTGAGAACACACCTGTCGGATCTGATTCGCGCCGACATGGTGAATCTGCGGCGCAACGCGTTCTGGGTCGAGGTGGAAATCAGGAACAGCATCCTGTTCGCCAGCGGCAGCGCCCTGGTCAACGCGGACGCGCTGGAACCCCTGGCCCAGATCGCCGCCATCCTGCGCGAGGTTCCCAATCGCATCCAGGTCGAGGGCTTCACCGACAACCGGCCGATCAACACGCCGGTCTACCCGTCGAACTGGGAACTTTCGGCGGCGCGCGCCGCCAACGTCGTCCATGTCCTGATGAATGAGGGCGTGCGCCCGGAGCGCATGTCGGCGATTGGCTACGGCGAGCACCAGCCGGTCGCCGACAACAAAACCGAGCAGGGCCGTATCCAAAACCGACGGGTGGTGCTGGTCATCATGGGTAACACCGATGCCCGTTATCCGGCGAATCTCAACCAGGCGGGCGCCGCTCCGCCCACGACCGGCGCCGCTCCCGCCCTGGCCGAGGCGACGCCCGCGACCGGGCATGTCGCCGCCAACCACAAACCCTGATCCCTTTTTTCAACAGCATGCCGGGACCGACCCATGCACGACGCTTTGTTTCACGGACTGGCGATCATCGCCCTGCTGGCCGGTAACGCGCTGCTGATCGCGCTGGGTTTCCTGGCGGCCCGGCTGTATGCCACCCCGCCGGACGCGGAGGCCGGGCGGGAGCCATCACCCGGCCTGCAGCAGGACTTGAAAGGCATCACCCTGTCGCTGGCGGCGCTCGGCGAGCGGCTGATGAAGCTGGAAATCCAGATCGGCCAGCTCAGGGACCAGGGGGGTCAACCGGGGCTGCCGCTCAATCGGGACGCCGATCAGAAGTTCTTCAAGGTCGCCACCAAGCTGGCCCTGCAGGGGGCCAGCGTCGACGAGGTCATGGAGCTTTGCGGGCTGACCCGCGGCGAGGCGGAGCTGATCTGCATGCTGCACGCCAGCAACCAGGTCAGCCCCAGCAGCATCGCCGGCGATTCGATCCAGCAGTTGGCTTCCCGCATGGCGGGACCGCGCGGCGAGGGCGGTGTCCCGAATTCCTGATCATGCGGGCTGGCCATTGAGCGGAATAACCCCTGTCTTTTATACACATCT
>DGFE01000230.1 GCA_002391525.1 Competibacteraceae bacterium UBA3908 | reverse complement strand
AGATGTGTATAAGAGACAGATCCAGCGTCAGACCGAGCTGGTGGTTGTGAACCACGCCAAACACGCTGCCGGGAACGATTTCCTGGCCCTCGCTGTCGCGCAACCGGAGCAACACCTCGTAACGCTCGTTGGGATCGCCGCGCATGCTGGCGATGGGTTGGAACACCAGCCAGAGCCGCTCGTGCTGGACGATCTCGCGCACCTGGTCCAGCATCCGCGTCCGCAGCGAGGCTTCCTGCTCGCGTTTCATGGTCAGCGTGCTCTGATGCACGAGAATGCGCTCGCTCTTCGCCTCCCGCGCCTGACCGCAGGCCGAATCGGCTCGCTGGATCAGCATCAGGTGATCCTGGCCGCGGTCGGTGGCTACCGCAATGCCGATGTTGGTCCGCAGCAACAAGGCGTGTTCGCCCACCTTGTAGAATCCGGTTTCCAGCGTATCGCGAATGCGCCGGGCCAGCTTGAGCAGCGGCTCGCCGAGCAGGTTTGGAATCAGCACCGTGAAAATGGCGTCGCTGAACCGCGCCGCCGGCTGCTCGTGACCCAGCACTTGCCGCAACCGGCCAGCCGCCTGTCCGACGATCTCGTCGACCGTGGCCACGCCGGCGGAATCGCGGATGCTGCGCAGGTTGTCCAGCATGACGAACACCACCGCCAGCGACTGGGCGCGCAACCCGAGCGTTTCAAGCGCCTGTTCCAGCAGCATCAGGAACCGCCGACGGTTGTAGAAACCGCTCACCGCATCGTTATCGCTCAGCATCCCGAGCTTCACCCGCACGGTGCGCGCCCGGCGCAGCCGCTGCTTGACTTCCCAGCACAGATAGCCGGTCGGCACCGGCTTGATCAGCAGGCTGGCGCCGGCCACATTCAGGTTGGTCAGATAATGCGCGATATCCGCCTGGAAACACAGCAGAATCATCGGCAGGATGTCGCACTCCCGATGCTGGGCGATCACCTGAGCCAGTTCCGACCCGCTGATTTCCTTGATGTCCAGATCGATCAGCAGCAAATCCGGCCGAAACCGGTGGATTTCCTGCAACACCTGAAGCGGTTGGATGACGACCCGCGGGGTCATGCCCTGCTCCTCCAGCGCGCCCGCGATCTCCCAGGCTTCGGTCGGTCGGTCGTTGACGATCAGAACCCGGTAATAGTCCTGGGCGGTCTGGGGCAGCAGGAGTTCCGCCAACACCCCCAGCAATTCGTCGTGATCGACCGGCTTACCGAAATAAGCGGTGCCGCCGGCCCGCACCGCGTCCAGTCGCGCGGTCATGTCGTTGCGTTCGGCCAGAATCAGGATGGGTGCGCGCAGGTTGATCTGGGTCCGCAGATTGGCGATCAGCCCCAGCGCCTGTTCGGACCCTTCGGGAAAATCCACATCGAGGACGATGGCTCCTGGCACCCGCTCCTGCAACCGCTGCTCGGCCTCGGTCAGACTGGTGATATGCCGCGCCCGGTAACCGGAACTTTCGAGTTTCGCCGGCAGCGGCGAGTTTTCGTCGGTGGTGATCAGAAAAATTTCCGGCAGCGGCGCCAGGCGTGGGCGGGTCCGGGGTTCCTCGACCATGCCATGGCCCTTGCCGGTCAGCAAGCCATGGTGCAAGGCATCGATCAGCGCCGTCAGCCGCTGCCGCTCCGATTCCTGCGGAACGTTGCCGGCGGCCAGACAGCTTTTGAGGTGATGCTCCAACTGCGAAACGAGATTGAGGAGGCGCTCATCGCCGCGGTTCTGCGCGAGCTGCACCATGTCCTGCGCCAGGCGGGTCAGCATCGCGAACGACTTTAAATTCCATTTGACGTAGTACAGTTTTTGCCACAAATCCTCGATCAGCTTCAGATGGTTGACCAACATCACGCGCTGATTGTCCTGTTCATCAACCTGATTCATGGCTTGTCTCCTTGGTTTTTTTGGCGTCGCCGAACCAGACGATGCCGCAGCCACCCCTTCGCCACCCAGCGGGCGCGGCTGATTCGCCGCATCGCGGTTTTCGTCGGGTCCGGCGAGGGGGTCGATCAGCGTTCTATTTGAGTCACATCCCGCACCGCGCCGCAAGCGGCGCTGGTGGTCATGGCGGCGTAGGCGCGCAACGCCGCGGATACCGCCCGCCGCCGGTCGACCGGCTTCCAGGCCAGCGCGCCGCGCGCCTCCATCGCCGTCCGCCGTCGCCGCAACTCCTCGTCGGTCACGGCAACCTGGATGCGACGGTTGGGAATGTCGATTTCGATCCGGTCGCCTTCTTGCACCAGGGCGATGGCGCCACCCTCCGCGGCCTCCGGCGAGACGTGGCCGATGGACAGGCCGGAGGTGCCGCCGGAAAAGCGGCCATCGGTCACCAGGGCGCAGACCTGGCCCAATCCCTTGGACTTGAGATAACTGGTCGGATACAGCATCTCCTGCATCCCGGGCCCGCCTCTGGGTCCCTCGTAGCGGATCAGCACCACGTCGCCCGGCTGAACTCGCCCACCCAGAATCGCCTCGACCGCCTCCTCCTGACTTTCCATGATCCGGGCCGGTCCCGCGAACACCAGACTGCCCTCGTCCACTCCAGCCGTTTTGACGATGCAGCCGTCCTCGGCCAGATTGCCGTACAGTACCGCCAGACCACCGTCCTGGGAATAGGCGTGCGCCCGGTCGCGGATGCAGCCATGCTCGCGATCCAGATCCAGGCTCGGCCAGCGCGTGTCCTGACTGAACGCCTGCTGGGTAGGGATACCGGCTGGGCCGGCGGAATAGCGGAGCCGGGCTTCGTCCCAGGAACTGGAGCGGGCGATGTCCCAACGGTCCAGCGCCTCGGCCAGCGTCTCGCTGTGGACGGTGCGCGCCCCGCGATGCAGCAGTCCGGCCCGATCCAGTTCGCCGAGAATCGCGACCACGCCACCGGCTCGGTGGACATCTTCCATGTGGTATTTCTGGGTGGCGGGCGCGACCTTGCACAGGTTCGGCACGCGGCGCGACAGCCGGTCGATGTCGCGCATGGTGAACTCCACCCCGCCCTCCCGCGCCGCCGCCAGCAGGTGCAGCACGGTATTGGTCGAACCGCCCATGGCGATGTCGAGGCTCATGGCGTTTTCAAACGCCTGGAAGCTGGCGATGCCGCGCGGCAGCACCGATTCGTCGCCCTGTTCGTAATAGCGCCGGGTCAGTTCGACGATGCGCCGGCCCGCTTCCAGGAACAGGTCCCGGCGGTCGGCGTGGGTGGCCAGCAGCGAACCGTTGCCGGGCAGGCTCAGGCCCAGCGCCTCGGTCAGGCAGTTCATCGAATTGGCGGTGAACATGCCCGAACAGGAGCCGCAGGTCGGACAGGCCGAGCGCTCGTATTCGGCGACCGTGGCCTCGTCGACGCGGTCGTCGGCGGCGGCGACCATGGCGTCCACCAGATCGAGCTTGTGCGCCGCCAGCCGGGTCTTGCCGGCCTCCATCGGCCCGCCGGAAACGAAGATGGCCGGGATGTTGAGGCGCAGGGCCGCCATCAACATGCCGGGGGTGATCTTGTCGCAGTTGGAAATGCAGACCAGAGCGTCGGCGCAGTGGGCGTTGACCATGTATTCGACCGAATCGGCGATCAGCTCGCGCGAAGGCAGCGAGTACAGCATCCCGCCATGGCCCATGGCGATGCCGTCATCGACCGCAATCGTGTTGAATTCCTTGGCGATGCCACCGGCCTGTTCGATCTCGCGCGCCACCAACTGGCCCAGATCCTTCAGGTGGACATGACCGGGCACGAACTGGGTGAACGAATTGGCGACGGCGATGATCGGCTTGCCGAAATCGCCGTCCTTGACGCCGGTGGCCCGCCAGAGCGCGCGGGCGCCCGCCATGTTGCGGCCATGGGTAGTAGTGCGGGAACGATAGTCGGGCATGGGGAACTCCACGAAACGGATAAAGAAATTGAACAAGCGAAAAGATCGTTTGGCTCACTGAAAATTTTAAGGCAATTTCGGACGCCGGCGAGACTCGGCCTCATCCGGCTTGTAAAAAAGCCGCGATAGCTTAGTCTTTATCATCGGTTCCGCACATGCACCGAAACTGTATATTGGCGATACACCCTGTTCATACCACCAGCGAGGTTCCCATGATTCGATTCGTGCTGCGGCAATTCGTGACCCTGGTCGTTTGCGGCGCCCTGGCCGGCGCCGCGCAGGCCGCCGGCGATCCGGTCGCCGGCAAAGCCAAATTCGCGACCTGCGCGGGCTGCCATGCCATTCCCGGCTACACCAACGCTTACCCCACCTACCACGTCCCCCGGCTGGGCGGCCAGCATCCCGACTACATCGTTGCCGCACTCAAGGCTTATCAGGCCGGAGAACGCCGGCATCCGACCATGCACGCCAACGCCTTCTCGCTCAACGAACAGGACATGCAGGACATCGCCGCCTACCTGGCCAGCTTCCAGCCCGCCGCCGCGCCCTATCCGGTTCGGGGCGACGTCGCCGCCGGCAAAATCAAAAGCGCGGCCTGCGCGGCCTGCCATGGCCCGGACGGCAACGCCAATATCCCGCTCTATCCGCGGCTGGCCGGCCAGCACGAAGACTACTTGCGCAAGGTCTTGCAGGATTACCAGTCCGGCGCGCGTCAGAACGCCATCATGAAGGGCCTGGCCACTCCTCTGTCGCCCCAGGACATCGCTGACCTGGCCGCTTATTTCGCCAGCCAGCCCAAGGGCCTGGTGGTCGTCGGGGAGAACTGAGCGGCGTCGGCGGATTTCGGGGTCGGATCGGCGGTTCGCCTACGGTTCCCGCACCAGCCGGAATCCCAGATCGTCGCTGAGCGGGTCGGTGCCCGCCCGCCAGGCGCCGCCGCGAATCGCCACCGCTTCCGGCAGCCGGTTCGCGCAGCGCTGTTCCTGGCCTTCCTTGGCCTGCCGGTATTCGGAACAGGTCCATTCCCGATCCTGGCCGCCGGGATCGGGAACGCCCGCGCCTGCGCCCGTGCGGGCGGCGTATTCCCATTCCGCCTCGGTCGGCAACCGGTAGGCGCGACCGGTTTGCACCGACAGCCAGGCGGCGTAATCCATCGCCTCCCGCCAGGTCACTCGCGCCGGACCGCCATTTTCCACATCCGGCGCCGGTGGCGGCGCGGCCCGACCGGTGGCCTCGGCGAACCGCCGGTACGCCTCGAAGCTGACCACTTGGCGGCTGATGGCGAATCCGGCATCCGGGACTTCCACCATGACCGGCTCCAGCGACGCCGATTCCGGCGGGTTGGGCGCTGACCCACTGGCCGGAGGCTGGGCGGGAGCCGCCGGCGACTCTCCAGGCTGTCGGTTGACCGGCGGCGGAGCGGATGCCTGAGGGTCGCTCGCCGCCGACGGAGCCGGAGCTGGAGCGGTCGGCGACGCGGCTGAACTCGGCGCCGGAATAAAATAGAAATCGCCGCGCAGCGAAGAAGCCACCCAGGGAATCTGGGCGCCGCCCGTTTCCTGCTCCACCGTCACCAACACCTGCTTGAACACCTGTTCCAGGCCAAGACCGGGGGTGCTCATGGCGGCCAGCAACGCGCGCGTGTAGGGGCTGTTGCGGCTGGTGTTGCCGTCCCGCGAGATGGCACCCGGCGCGGTGGCATAGGCGATGAAAGTCCCGACCGGGCCGTCCATCCGGGCCAGGCCCCGACCGGACGATCCGAAACCGCGCACGAAGGGGTTGTTGCGGCAGGCGTCCAGAATCACGATGTTGAGTTCGTTGCCGGCGGACTCCATCGCCCGCAGCACCGCATCGGCATCCACCGCCTCGTCCGGCACCTCGAATTCCTCGCGGATGTCGACGCCGACGGGAATCAGATAGTTCTGGCCCTTGAGCTGAACGCCGTGGCCGGCGTAATAGAACAGCCCAACACCGCGCTGCTGCCGCAAGCGCTGCTCGAATTCCCGCAGCGCCAGTCGCAAGGTCTGACGATCCGCGTCGAGACGTTCGATGACCTCAAAGCCCAGTTCCCGCAACTTCGCGGCCACATCCCGCGCGTCGCTGACGGGATTTTTCAGCGGCGCTTCCCGGTACGCGCCATTCCCGACCACCAGGGCGGTACGGGGTTGCGCCAACACCGTTCCAGCGATCAGCAACAGCACCAGGGCGGCGCTCAGTCGCAGGCTGAACCGCCCGCCGCGCCTGGCCAGACAGCGACGTTCATGCATTGGGAATATCATACGGAAGTACGGTTCAATTTTCGGGAGTACCGGAAACTGGGAAGAGTTCACAACAGACGGTGAATGCTCGCTTAACGAAGGTCCGGCGGCGGGTTTGGCGCATCCCGTCGGCGGCGGATACAGCCAGCCCGGACGGCCCGAGCCGAAAATCCCGCTGGAATCTTTCATCGCTCTGCAAAATAATCCAGATTATTGGATACCCGGCCCGAGCATCCGCCGCGTGTCGCCCGTCCGGGAGCCGCGCGACGGGCGGGCATCGCCCACCGCTTTCTCCACAACCGGCTTCATCACCATGCCGCGGAACCCCGCTATTATCCTGTCGTTCATCGCGCTGCTGCTCGCCGGCTGCGCCGCCACGCCGCCAACGCCGACCGCCGCGCCGACCGTCGATTCCCTGCGGCTCGCCAACCCGAGGGCTCCGTTCGCGGTCACGCTTCGGGCCGAGCACGGCCCGCCGCGCATCGGTGTGCCGGTGCAACTCAGTCTGCGCGCCGCGACCGACGGTTATCTGAATCTTTATTTCATCAACTCCGCCGGCAACACCGGTCAGTTGCTTACCAATTATCCGGTTCGGGCCAACGAAATGGTGTTCTTTCCGCCGACGGCGAGCAAACGGCTCGAATATACGCCGGCTCCCCCGACCGGCGTCGAAACCTTCATCCTGGTCACCACCCATCGACCCTTGAATCTGTTTGGCCGGTACGACATCAAGAACGTCAAGCGGCCGCGCACGCCGGTCGCCGAGTTCAATCTGACCGGCCAACAATTCGTCAACCGGCTGCGCGGCGCCATGCGCCAGTGGCCGCCCCAAGCCTGGAACGCCGCCAGCATCCAAGTGCCGTCGCTGCCGCCGACCGGTCGTTCGTAGCGCCAGCGCGGCCCCTGGCGCCTATCCTGAATGGCCAGCGTGGATTTCAGGCCCGGTCGCCGCGATCCGTTGATTTCCAGCCTGACCCCCTACAGAATTCCCCTACCGTCAACTGTCAAAACCAGCGTCCTTAGCAACCGCCATGGCCGGGAGATGCCCATGTTCATTCATCAAGCAGGAAAATGCCTTCTCGCCGTTATCGTAGCCGGCTCGCTGCTGCCCGGTTGCGCCACCACCGGCGGCGCCACCAGCGATCAGCAGCAGACCGTCGCCGAGGGCGCGGTGGTCGGCGCGGTGCTCGGCGGGTTGCTCGGCGCCGCCGTCAGCGACAACAAAGGGAGAGGCGCGCTGGTGGGCGCCGCGGCTGGCGGTTTGATCGGCGCCGGCATCGGCAGTTCCATCGCCGAACGCAAGGCCCAGTACGCCAACGAGGAAGACTTCCTGATCGCGGAAATCCAGCGCAACCAGGAGTTCATCGAAGAGGCCGACGCCCAGAACCGCCAGCTCTATCAGGAAATCGCCCGACTGGACCGGGAATCGCAGCGGCTGGCGCGCGACTACCGGGCCGGACGAGCTTCCCGCGACGCCATGACCCGCCAGAAAGCCGGCCTGGAGCAACGGCTGGCCAAGGCCAAACAGGTCAATTCGCTGACCGAGAAACAATTGGCCGACGCCAATCAGGTCTATCAGGAATCTCGCCAGAAACGCGGACCACAGGACAAATACACCCAGCAACTTGAATCCAACGTGTTGAAACTCAAGGAAACCCGCCAGCAGTCCGATCAGAACGTCGTCAGCTTGCAGCGGGTTTACGACAGCATGTCCATCTGAATTCGCTCTATCGAGGTCATCCCCCCTCCCGCCGCGAACGGGAGTCTGGGAGCGGGAGGTCTGAAGCCATGAGAACTATCGGTATCCTCGGCGGCGCTCTGAGTCTGCTCGTTCTGGCCGGTTGCGCCGCCGATCCCACCAACGACCCGCGTTCCGGCGGCTTTTTCGGCGGCGTGCGCGGACTGGCGGCCGGCGACTACGAACTGCGCCAGCAAGAATTGCAAGGACAGCGGGACGATTCCCTGAACGAGTTGCGCGCCCTACGGGAAGAAGGGGCGGCCTTGGAGACCGAGCGGAAGATGAAAGCCGACGAGGTCGCCGCGCAGCGCCGCCAGTTGGCCGCGCTCAAGGCCCGGAATCGGGAGACGGCCAGGCAAATCGAGCAGTTGCAACGCACCAAATCCGCCACCGAGCAGCGAACCGCGGAATTGCGCCGCAAGCAACAGCTGTTGACGCGCGACATCCAGCGGTTCGAGACCGAACTCGACCGGGGTCAGCTCAGCGCCGCCCAGGCCGAAGCCCGGCGACTGAGTCTGGAGCGGCAGTACGACGCCATCAAGAACCTGTGATCCCCGCCGGTCGCTCCGAGTGTCGGTCAGCCACGGGAACCGCATGAAGATTTGTTGCCCCATGCCGACGCTGCTGCTGGCAGCGTGGTTTTTCACGACCCCGGCCATCGCGCAGGACGGCGAACAGAGCCGCTATTACGTCCAGCAGATGATCGAACTGGCCGCCGCCAACAACGACCCCGGAGTGACCACCATGCAACGGATGCTGGAGCAGAACCCGAAACCGGCTCCGCCCGACCCGGCGGGTGGGCGCGCCGCCTTGCAGCGCGGGCTGGCCGCCCTGCAACGGAACGAACTGGAGACGGCGCTGAGCGCGTTCCAGCAGGCGAGCCGCGCCGATCCGGGCAATGTCGACGCTGTCAACCATCTCGGGTTGGTCTACCGCAAGCTGGGCCGGTTGGCGGAGGCGGAAAGCGCCCTGCAACAGGCGCTCGTCCTGGAGCCGGCCCGTGCGGTCGCCTGGTTCCAGCTCGCCCAAGTCTACGGGCTGCAACACGACGCCCGACGCGCGCTGGGCGCGCTGGCCAACACCTATCGCTTCGCCCAGAACCCGATGCGGGCGGAGGAGATTCTGCGCAACATCGCCGAAAACGAGGCGGCCGATACCCTGCGCAACGCCGCCCTGGAGACCCTGCGCCTCTACGGGCTGCCGGCGGCAGCCGCCATCGTGCCGCCGCTGCCGGCCAATCCCGGCACGGTTCCGCTGAACGTTCCATCCGGTTCCGTCCGCGCCCCATGAATCGCCTCTTCAAGTCGCTGCTGCTGGGGGCAATGCTGGCCGGCGCCGCGCTGGTCCGCGCCGGGCAGTACGAAACCATCGACTATCACGTCCAGCAGATGATCGCCCATGGGGCCGCCAACGATACGACCGGCGTGCAGACCTTCCGGGAACAGCTGGAAAATCTGCGCCGACCGGAAACGGGCGATTCCGCCCAGGCCCGGCCTTTTCACCAGCAGGGTTCGGAACACCTGGCCCGCGACAACCTCAGGGAAGCGCTGGCGGCGTTTCGGCAGGCGTTCATCGCCGACCCCGTCGACCCGGAGATCGCCGGCCAGCTCGGCCTGACCTACCTGCGCCTGGGCCGCCTCAAGGAAGCGGAACGGCTGTCGGTGTATGCGCTGTCCCTGGCTCCGACCCACTCCGCGAACTGGTTTACGCTGGGACAGGTCTACGGCCAGGCCGGCGATGCCCGCCGCGCCACCGGCGCGTTCGCCAACGCTTATCGCTTCGCCCAGGATCCGCCGCGGCTGGCCGAGCAGTTGCGGCACCTGGCCACGACCCCGACCGCCGACGCGGTACGGGCCAGCGCCCGGCAGGTCTTGCAATCGATCCAGGCCACGGCCGATCCAAAATCGACGGCTGCCTCGACTTCACCGCCCAAGCCAGCCGTGCTGGCTCCGCCCTCGTCCATGGTGAGTCCCAAGCCACCGGCCACTACGGAAACCGAGGTTCCCACCGAAGCATCCCCAGCCGCAAAACCCGCGGCGGGCAGTACCCTGCTTGGCTCGCTCAAGCGGCGTCTGACAAACCTGACCAGCCCGGCGGACACCGCCACGCCGGCGACTGGCTCGCCACAGCCGAGGTCGTCGGATCACGACAATCCGGGACAACGCATTTACCGGCGCAGCATCCCGCTCACCTGTCTGATCGTCACGTTCCGCAATGGCAAAACCAACAACCTGGGCAGCGGTCTGCTGGTATCGCTGGACGGGTTGATCATCACCAATAACCACGTCATCGAAAAAGCCGACAATCTGGCGGTCAAGTGCGGCGAGCAAGAATCAACCGCCAGCGTCCGCAAGCGGAGCAAGGAACCGGATCTAGCGCTGCTGGCGACCTCGCTCAAAGTCAGCGAGAGCTTCACGCTCAACGAAACCTACAACCAGGATCTGATTGGCCGGGACGTGTTCGTGATCGGCAATCCCTACGGCCTGGAAGGTACGTTTTCCACCGGAGTCATCAGCGGGCTGCGCGAGATCGACGGCGTTCGCTACATCCAGATTTCCGCGCCGATCAGCCCCGGCAACAGCGGCGGCCCGGTCATCCTGCGGGACGGCACGGTCATCGGCATCGCCACCATGGGGCTCAAACGCGGTCAGAACCTCAACTTCGCCATTGCCGCCGCCGACGTGATCGCGTCCGGCCTGTTCGACCCCAGACGGATGAAAAGCCAACCGCTCGGCGGCCATTGAGATCAGCGCAGCTTTTCGATATGAAAACGCGGGCGACGCTTGGTTTCCATATAAATCTTCGCCAGATACTCGCCAATGATGCCAATACTGAGAAGTTGTATTCCACCCAGAAAATAGGCGGGCACTACGGTCGATGCCCAACCGGGCACTGCCAAATCGCTGAACAAGCGTATGCCGATAGCCCAGACTCCCATCAGCGAACTGATGACGAAAATAATCAGCCCCAGCACGGTAATCAATCGAAGCGGGAAGGTGGAAAACGATGTGATGCCCTGGAAAGCCAGCGACAGCATTTTGCGCATTGGATATTTGGACTCGCCGGCGAAGCGCTCCGCTCTTCGGTAACTGATCGATCTGGAACGGAAGCCCAGCAAGGGGATGATGCCTCTCAGGAAAAGGTTCACCTCGCCATACTCCCGCAGGGCCTCCACCGCGCGGCGGCTCAGCAAGCGGTAATCCGCATGGTTGAAAACCACGTCGACACCCATGAAGGCAAGCAGGCAATAGTAGTTTTCCGCCGTAAAGCGTTTGAAGGCGCTGTCCGTCTCACGGTTTTCGCGCACACCGTACACCACGTCGCAGCCGTCGTGACAGGCATCGAGCATCTGCTCGATCACGCCGAGGTCGTCTTGCAAATCGGCATCGACGCTGACCAACGCATCGCCCTGAGCGACGAGCAACCCAGCCAGCAAGGCATTTTGATGGCCGTAATTCCGGGATAGCTTTATTCCTTGAACAACGGAGCATTCATCCGCGAATCGTTCGATCAAAGCCCAGGTTTGATCCTTGCTGCCGTCATCCACGAAAACCAGTTTACTGTTCGAGGTGATTTTCTCCTTTGATTCCAGATCCTGGAGCACGCTCCGGAGGCGGCGAACGGTTTCAGGCAAAACTTCCGCTTCGTTGTAACAAGGGATCACAATAGTTAATGTCATCATCGGTATATTGCTTTATGGCCTTGCGCTGGACTTTACCACGCTTGACAGGCAAGGGACGCACTCTTGGTTATGGGGGGATTTAAACACCAGAAATCGACTGCATACATAGCTGAAAATGGTATAGGGGGGTATGCCCAAAAGATGCGCCAAGTAGGTATCGACATGCAATACGTGAATGGCACCCAACACGGTTGCCAGATTCAATCCATAAGCGAGACCGATCACGAGCAGAAATTTGACGAGGGCTGGCAGCCTTGGGCCCGAATAACGAAACGTCCAACGGGAATTGAGCAGGAAACTCAGCGATAACCCACAAAGGTAGCCTAAAAGATTGGCAACCGCGTCACCCATCCCCAAAAACCATTTCAGTGCGTAGATGACCAACAGCCCGAACAACGTGTTGACGACCCCCACCAGCAGAAACCTGGCCGCGGATGCATCCAGCAGTTTTTTTTGAAATGGCATGATGCCGATCTCCTGAAAAGTCACCCTCATGATTATCGTTTTTCAATAAAGTTATTTCTGGTCCGTGCTCGATTCACTCGAGCCGGGTATAGGCCATTCCTGGATAGTACTTTTCCAAAATCCTGTCTCTTATACACATCT
>DGFE01000048.1 GCA_002391525.1 Competibacteraceae bacterium UBA3908 | reverse complement strand
GCGGTGGTCGGCTCGTCGGCGATGAGAATGTCGGGATCGTTGGCCAGCGCCATCGCGATCATCACCCGTTGCCGCTGGCCGCCGGACAGTTCGTGCGGCAGGGCGTTCAACCGCCGGGCGGCATCGGGCAGGCCGACCAGATTCAGCAGCTCCAGAATCCGCGCCCGCAGCCGGGCGCCGCTTAACCCTTTGTGCAGCAACAACGTCTCACCGATTTGCTTCTCGACGGAATGCAGAGGATTGAGCGAAGTCATCGGCTCCTGAAACACCATGGCGATCTGGTTGCCGCGCACTTCGCGCAGTCGCGCTGGCGCCGCGCCCAACAGCTCCTCGCCGCGCAGGCGGATGCTGCCGCCGGGATGGCGGGCGTGCGGATACGGCAGCAGTTGCAGGATCGACAGCGCCGACACCGACTTGCCGGAACCGCTCTCCCCCACCAGCGCCAGCGTTTCGCCGTGATTCAGGGTGAACGAGACCCGCCGTACCGCCGGGGTCGCGCCGAACGAAACCGACAGGTCGCGGATTTCGAGCAGGGGAATGGTTGCGGTCGCTTCGGATTTCATCACCGTCAATACCTTATGGGTATCTGTTTCATTCACGACTGGTCCCGCCACGATGCGCGGCGATGCTGGCGGACACCGATGACAACGCCCGCAACCGCGCCTCTCGCTCCGGCGGCGGCAATTGCCCAATCACTTCCGCCGCCCGATAGAACGCCGGGAAATCCCGACCCTCTCGTTCGTACAGCGCCAGAAACGCTGGAACCAGGCGGTGATAGGTACTGATTCCGGCCAGCTTGGCGTTGTTCAAATCCTGCTCGAACCAGTGGTCGTAACCACCGTAGCCGCCCCAGTCCCGCTTCAGTTGGTCATGGCGGTCACGCAGCTCCGCCAGAATGCGCCGTTTCTCGGCCCGCTTTTCGACATCGCCGCGCATTGAAGCATAGACTGCCGCCAGTTGCTCGCGGGTTGCCGTGACCAGGCGCAAAAAATCCTCGCGCCGACGGTAATCGGTTTCGTATTCTTCCCGTTCGCGCGCCGCGCCCTGTCGCGCCAGCCAGCGTTCCGCGCCCAACCGACCCACGGCGGTCGCGAACGCTTCGTTGAAAGCGGTGTCGTCAGCGATGTACAACCGCTGATGGGCCAGTTCGTGGAACATCAGCTCCGCCAGTCGCCCGGTCGGCCAGTGGATGAAGGTATTGAGCAGCGGATCGTCGAACCAGCCCAGGGTCGAATAGGCCGGGATATCGGCGACATGGACATCGTCGCCGTCGGCCCGCAACCGGTCGGCCAGCCGCTGCGCCGCTTCGGCGTCGAAATAGCCGCGATAGCTCAGACAGCCGACCGCCGGAAAACACCAACGGCGCGGCTCCAGGCTCAGTTCCGGCGCCGCGAACACGTTCTTGACCACGTAGGGCCGCTGGAGATCCGCATAATCCTGGTAACTCCCATTGTCCGGCAACGCCAGTTCGGCGCTGGCGAAGGCTCGCAACGCCCGCGCGGTTTGCAGTCGCCGGCGCAGTTCGGGCGTTGTGACGGGATCGGCCAGCGCCTCCGCCACCGACCGACGGGCGTGCAGCAACGCCCACTGGCCCGCCGCCGCCTGCCGGTAATAGGCCAGTTCGGCACAACCAGACAGCGCCAGCCCGAGGCCAGTTGTCGTAAAAAGTATCCAGAAAAGGCGCCGCATCGTTCGCAAAACCGGCTAAGGTTTATCATCCAGCGCGGATTGCCCGGCGGAAAACCCGCCGGACATCCGATTATTCTTGCCACCCAACATAAGTGATGAACGCGAGCGCGATGGACATTTATCTGGTCGGCGGCGCGGTGCGCGACGGATTGCTGGGCCTGCCGATCGAGGAACGCGACTGGGTGGTGGTCGGCGCGACGCCGGACGACCTGCTGGCGCGCGGTTTCCGGGCGGTCGGCAAGGATTTCCCGGTATTCCTGCACCCGGACACCCGCGAGGAATACGCGCTGGCCCGCACCGAACGCAAGACCGCGCCCGGCTATCACGGCTTCAGCGTCCATGTCGCGCCGGAGGTGACGCTGGAAGACGACCTGTCGCGCCGCGACCTCACCATCAACGCCATGGCCCGCGATGCCCAAGGCCGGCTGATCGATCCCTATCACGGTAGCCGCGACCTCGAAGCGCGCTGGTTGCGACACGTCTCGCCGGCTTTCACCGAGGATCCCGTGCGCATTCTCCGGGTCGCCCGCTTCAGCGCCCGCTACGCCTCGCTCGGATTCCGGGTTGCGCCGGAGACGCTGGAACTGATGCGAACCATGGTCGCCAGCGGCGAGGTCGATCACTTGGTGCCGGAACGGGTGTGGGTGGAAACCGCGCGCGCCCTCGGCGAATCCCGACCGGGAGAGTTTATCGAAACCCTGCGTGCCTGCGGCGCGCTGGCGCGGATTTTCCCGGAAATCGACCGGCTATTCGGCATACCGCAACCGGCGGCGCATCATCCCGAGATCGATACCGGCGTGCATACCCTGCTGGCGCTGGCGCAGGCGGTGCGACTGGAAGCGGATGTCGCCACCCGGTTCGCGGTGCTGGTCCACGACCTCGGCAAGGGCACAACCCCGCCGACGGAATGGCCCCGGCATCTCGGTCACGAATCGCGCGGCGCCGACCTGGTGCGCGCCCTCTGCCAGCGGCTGCGGGTTCCGAATCTGTATCGGGAACTGGGCGTGGTGACCGCCCGCTTTCACACGCACTGCCATCGCGCCCTGGAGTTGCGTCCGAAAACCCTGCTCAAGACCTTGCAGGGACTGGACGCGCTGCGCAAACCGCGGCGGTTCGCGCAATTCCTGCTGGCTTGCGAAGCCGACGCGCGGGGTCGACTGGGTCTGGAAAACCGGGCGTATCCACAGGCGGCCTTGCTGCGGCGGGTTTATGAAGCCGCCGCCGGCGTGCAGGCGCGCCCGCTGGTGGAGCGGGGTCTGACCGGGCTGGCGCTGGCGGAGGCATTGCGGCTGGAACGACTGGCGGCGATCACCGCAGCCAGGCGGACGTTCGGGGCGCCCTGAACGGCTGCCCGCGCATCCGGAAACAGTCGATACGACAAAATCCGACGCCAGAAAACCCGAGCCCGCTCGCTGCGGGGCTGGGCGAAGAACGCCGCCGGCGCGATTTCCACGATCTCGCCTCGATCCATGAACACCAGGACGCTCATGGCGAAGGGCTGGCCTCCAGGTCCGGCAGGTTTCGCAAGCGACGCTGCGAACGTTCCTGTCGGGATGTTTCCTCGTCGAGCTCGCGCAGGGTCGTTTCGACAAAAGCGAGGTGGACGTGCGCCGCCTGCCGGGCGGTTTCGGGATTGCGTTCCAGCACCGCCTGCAAGATGGCCTCGTGTTGGGAATGAACGATCACATAGCTGCTCTCGCGGGTATAGAGCCGCTCCAGCGAGCGGCAGATATTGCCCAGCAGCAAACTGAACAGACTTCGCATCACGTGGATCAGCGCCACGTTGTGGGAAGCATCGGCGATGGCGAGATGAAAATTGGCGTCCACCATGGCGTCGTGTTGGGGGTCGCGTCCGCCGTGCTGGATTTCCTCCAGTTCCGCGAACCGGCAACGCAGGATTTCCCGGTCGGCCTCGGTGGCGCGCAGCGCGGCGAAATAAGCCGCCACTTCCTCCAGGGCGTGCCGCAGTTCGAGCACGTCAAACATCGTCTTGGGATGGTTCTTCAGCAATTCCACCAGGGGGTCGGTGAGGGCGGGCGCGATGATGTCCACGACGTAATGCCTCCCTCCCCGCGAACTCCGTAACAGCCCCCTGGATTTCAGCGTCGTGATCGCCTCGCGCAGCGATGGCCGGGACACGTTCAACTCCTGGGCGAGTTCCCGTTCCGGCAACAGCCGCTCGCCCGGCTTGAGAACGCCATCCAGAATCAACTGCTCGATCTGGCTGACGATGACATCCGAGACCTTCGGAGGGTTAATCGTTTCGAATTGCATGATCTTGCCCACGTATCGAACTCCGGTTGCATCGCGATTGTGCTCTGCAGCATCGAGTCTGAAAGATACCACGAATAAAGGCGCTGTTCGCAGCGTTTCCCCACCGAG
>DGFE01000047.1 GCA_002391525.1 Competibacteraceae bacterium UBA3908 | reverse complement strand
AGATGTGTATAAGAGACAGGACCCGATCTGCTCGCCGCCAGGGCGCAGCTCGACGCCGCCAACGCGCGTCGGCAGCAGGCCCATGCGGAATGGTTCCCGCGGCTTTTCGTCAGTGCGCTGTTCGGCAGCGGCAATGTCGAGGTCAACGACTTCAGCCTGGGTGCCGCGCGTTATACGAACGCCGCGGCGCTGCTGGCGATGCCGATCTTCAACGCCGGGCGGACGCGGGCGATCAACGAGATCGCGGAGGCCGGTCAGTCCGAAGCCGTGCTGCGCTATGAAGACGCCATCGTGCGGGCGCTCGAGGACGTCGAGAACGCCCTGGCCGCGGTCCGCAACGAGCGCCGACACGCTGGCCGCCGCCGCCGCCTCGGCCGAGGCGGCCTTCGGCCGCGCGCAGTCGCTCTACAACCGCGGCCAGATCGACCTCCTGCCCCTGCTCGACGCGCAGCGCCAGCGGCTGGTCGTCCGCGTCAGCGCCAACGACAGCCACACGCAACTGCTGCTCGACAGCGTGCAGCTCTACAAGGCGCTCGGCGGAGGGTGGCAGGTCTTCGAGCCTGACAGCCAGTCTGCCGCAACCACCGCCGCGCGTTCGCCGCATTCCTGAAACTCACCCGCCACGAGGAACCATCGTGAAAACATCTATCGCCGTGGTCTTTCTCTCCGTAGCGATCGCTGCGGGGCTGTCCGCGTGCAAACCGAACACGCCGACAGGCGAAGTGCTTCGAGCCGTTCGCACGGCCGAGATCCGCTACGACAAGGCCCAGGAGACCCATCGCTACGTCGGCACCGTGCAATCGCGGCACGAGGTGAACGAAGCCTTTCGCGTCGGCGGCAAGATCGCCCAGCGCAAGGTCGACGTCGGCCAGAAGGTGCGCCAGGGCGACGTGCTGGCGGTGCTCGACGACACCGATTACCGCCACGCCGAGGAAGCGGCGCGGCAGCAGCTCGTCGCCGCCACCGCGCAGGCGAAGCAGGCCGAGTCGGACCGCAAACGGCTCGACGCGTTGAAGACCGACGGCTCGGTCAGCGTGTCGGACGACGAGAAGGCGCGGACGGCGCACCAAACGGCGTCGGCGTCGGCGGAGGCCGCGGCCCGGCAGCTCGAGTTGGCGCGCAATCGGCTGAAGTACACCGTGCTGCGCGCGTCGCAGAGCGGTGTCGTCACCGCCGTGCCCTTCGAGGTCGGGCAGGTCGTCGCCGAGGGCCAGCCGGTCGTCTCGATCGCCAATGAAGGCGAGCCGGAGATCGTGGTCGACGTGCCGGAGGATCACTTGGCAGTATTCAAGACGTCGCGGTACCAGGCGTGGCTGGCCAGCGCGCCCGAGCAAACGTTCGAGGTCGCGCTGCGCGAACTGGCGCCGCAGGCGGCAGCGCAAACGCGGACCTTCCGGGCGCGCCTGAAGCCCGCCACACCCCGCTCTCTGCCGCTCGGCGCGACCGCCACGCTGGTGGTCGAGCGCCCGGTTGGCGAAGCGCCGGCGGCAGTCATCCCCGCCTCGGCGATCACCCAGAACAACGGCCAGCCCGCGGTCTGGGTCGTTCGTCGCGCCGGCGGTGATCCGGTCGGAACGGTGGAACTGGTGGGCGTAACAGTCCACGGCTATCGCAATGACGAAGTGCTCGTCTCCGGCCCGGTGGCCGGCGACCTCATCGTCACGGCGGGGGTGCAAAAGATGGCGCCCGGCCTGCGCGTCGCGCTGCTGGGCACAACGCGCGGCGAAGCTGCCGCCAAGGTGGCCGTACAATGAAATCCTTCAACCTCACCGAATGGGCGCTGAACCACCGCGCCGTCGTTCTGTTCCTGATCCTCGTGATCGCCATCGGCGGCGTGCTGGGCTTCACCAGGCTCGGCCAGCTCGAAGACCCGAACTTCTCGGTGCCGTCGATGACGGCGATGGTGATCTGGCCCGGCGCGACAGCGCAGCAGGTCCAGGACGAAGTGCTGAACCGCATGGAGAAGAAGTTCGAGCAGCTCGACCACTTCGAGAAGGTCAAGACCTACGCGCGCCAGGGCTACGGCGCCATGCTGATCACAGTGGTGGGCGGCACCTCGCCCGCGGATCAGCAGGAGGCGTGGTACCAGGCGCGCAAGAAGTTCAGCGATATCAAGCTCGAGCTGCCTGAAGGCGTCATCGGCCCGATCTTCAACGACGAATTCGGCGACGTGACCGGGCTGCTGTATGCCGTCAAGGGCGACGGCGTCAGCCTCGCGGAGCTTTCCGACGTGGCCGAAGACATCAAACGGCGCCTGCTGAAGGTGCCGATGGTCAAGAAGATCGACATCTACGGCAAGCAGGCCAAGAAGGTCTACGTCGAGTTCTCGAACCGGAAGCTCGCCGCCCTGGGCATCACGCCGTTGATGATCGCGGAAAGCCTCCGCAACCAGAACAGCTTGCTGGCGGCCGGCTCGATCGACACCAAGGGAGACCGCGTGCTGGTGCGCGTGAGCGGGCAGTTCGCGAGCCTCGACGATATCCGTAACGTGCCGATCGCCGCCGGCGGCCGCCTGATCAAGCTCGGCGACTTCACGACGATCACACGCGGCTACGAAGATCCGCCGACCTATACGGTGCGCCACAACGGGCAGCAGGTTCTGATGCTCGGCATCACGATGACCAACGACGGCAACATCGTCGACCTCGGCAAGGCGATCGAGGGCGCGGTCGCCAAGTTGCAGACCGAACTGCCCTATGGCGTCGAACTCGAGCGCGTGGCCGATCAGCCGACGGTCGTCAGCGAGTCGATCTGGGAATTCGAACGCTCGCTGCTGGAAGCGCTCGCCATCGTGCTGGCGGTCTGCCTGGTCAGCCTCGGCTGGCGCATCGGCATCGTGGTCGGCCTGTCGGTGCCGATCGTGCTCGGCGTGGTCGCGCTGGTGATGCTGGCGATGGGCTGGAACCTCGAGCGCATTTCGCTCGGCTCGCTCATCATCGCGCTCGGCCTGCTGGTCGACGACGGCATCATCGCGGTCGAAATGATGGTGGTGAAGATGGAGGAAGGGTGGGATCGCATCAAAGCGGCGGCCTATTCCTACGCCGCGACGGCCATGCCCCGGCTGACCGGCGCGCTCATCACCGTCGCCGCCTTCATGCCGATCGGTTTCTCCCAGTCGACCACCGGCGAATACGCGGGCGGCATTTTCTGGATTGTCGGCACGGCCGTGCTGTTCTCCTGGGTGGTCTCGGGGCTGATCACACCGTACCTCGCCGTCAACATGTTGCCGAAGGATTTCGGCAAGCATCACCACGGCGGCGACCCGTACGACACGCCGTTCTACCGCAAGTTGCGCCGGTTCATCGACCTCGCCATCCAACGGCGCTGGTGGGTCATCGGCGCGACCGTCGCCGCCTTCGCGCTCGCCGTGTACGGCGCACGCTTCGTGCCGCAACAATTCTTCCCCAACAGCTCGCGGCCCGAGCTCGTCGTCGAGCTGCGCCTGAAGGAAGGCGCGTCGTTCGCCGCGACGACCGAGCAGGTCAAGAAAATGGAGTCGATCCTCGCGAAGGACGAAGACATCCGCTTCTTCACCGCGTACACCGGCGCCGGCCAGCCGCGCTTCTATATCTCCCTCGATCCGGAGCTGCCGAACCCGGGCTACGCGATCTTCGTGGTGATGACCAAGGACACGGAAGCCCGCGAACGGGTGCGCTCACGCCTGATGGCGAGCGTCAACGAGGACTTCCCGGAGGTTTGGGTCCGCGTCACGCGCCTCGAGCTCGGTCCGCCGGTCGGCTTCCCGGTCCAGTTCCGTGTCGTCGGTCCGGATACGCAGAGGGTTCGTTCGATCGCCCGTGAGGTCGAAGCGGCGGTCGCTTCGAGTCCCAAGGTGCGCGATGTGCAGCTCGACTGGAACGACCCGGTTCGCGCGCTGAGAGTCGACCTCGACCAGGACAAGGCGCGCGCGCTCGGCCTGGCGCCGGCCGACGTGGCCTTCGTGACCCAGACCGTGATGAACGGCGCGACGATGTCGCATCTGCGCGAGCGCGAAGACTTGATCGACATCGTCGCCCGTGCGGTTCCGTCCGAGCGTCTCGATGTCGACACGCTGAAGGACGTCAATCTCTATACCCGTGAGGGGACTGTCGTGCCGCTGTCGCAAGTCGCGCGCGTACGGTACGAGCTCGAAGAGCCGGTGCTGTGGCGGCGCAACCGCGACATGGCGATCACCGTGCGCGCGGACGTCAAGGACGGCGAGCAGGGCGTGTCGGTGACTCAGGAGATCCGTCCGCTGCTGAAGGACATCGAAGCGAAACTGCCGTTCGGCTACCGCATCGACGTCGGCGGCGCGGTCGAGGAAAGCGACAAGGCCAACCGCGCGCTGATGGCGGTCTTCCCGGTGATGCTGGTCACGATTCTGACGATCCTGATGCTGCAGCTCCAGAGCTTCTCCCTGATGTTCATGGTGTTCCTGACGGCGCCGCTCGGACTCATCGGCGTCGTCGCCGCGCTGCTCCTCTTCCAAGCGCCGCTCGGCTTCGTCGCGATCCTCGGCATCACCGCGCTGTGCGGGATGATCATGCGCAACGCGGTGATCCTGGTCGACCAGGTGCAGGCCGAAATGGCCGAGGGCCGCGATCCCTGGAATGCCGTGCTGGAAGCGGCCGTACACCGGACTCGTCCGGTGGCGCTGACCGCGGCGGCCACCGTGCTCGCTATGATTCCGCTGACGAGGAGCATCTTCTGGGGACCGATGGCGATCGCGATCATGGGCGGGCTGACGGTTGCGACCGTGCTGACGATCTTCTTCGTGCCGGCGCTTTATGCCGCGTGGTTCAAGGTCGGCCGCACGGTTGCGCTGCCCCTGGCCCCCGCGCCTGCCGCAGCAGCATGACGTGGCAATGAACGAGTTGGCGTACCGCGATCGGGGAGCCCGTTCTCGAGGATCTCGTGCGGCGGATCCTCGGTCGCGACTCGGTATTCCTGCGGCGCGCGCCGGGCAGCGCGGTCGAACCTCGGACCAGCCAGGAATTGCTCGCTGGGCTCTTCCTTCGCACTCGTGGCGCTGCCGATTGCGTTCAGCCTGGCCGGCTGCGCCACGCGCCCGATCAATCCGCGGATCGCGCACTTCGATCCTACGACGACGTACACGTTCCAGCCGCCTTCGCAGGACCTGAAGGATCGCCAGCATTACGTCTTGCTGGCGTTTTCGGGCGAGGGCATGCGAGCGGCGGTTTCTCAAGCGAGACGTGCAGGGCCAGCTGTCTTGGCTTGAGCGTTTGCTGTAGCGTCTAATATTGATTTGATTCGCTATCAAATTTGCTATAGCAGACACCATGAACGAACAGCAACCGAAGCGGGAGCAACGCCGAAAGGCGGGACGACCAAAGAGCGGTAAACCACAGCGGGTGATGGTGAGTGTCCCCGGCCCGCTGGTTGAGGCTGTCAAGGAAATCGTCAGAGTCTACCGCGAACAGGAGCGTCAGCCATGAACCCCGAAGAACTCGCCAGCTTGACCTTGGAGCACCTGCGCCACATCCGCGCCCGCGTGGATCAGACCGCCGCCGATGTTGACATCATCAAGCACCGGCTCACCTCGTTGCAAGGCCAAACGGCTAGCGTGCATTCCGACATGGCGATCATCCACCTTCGCATCGACAAAGTGGATTCCCGGCTGGATCACATCGAGCGCCGGCTTGAACTGAGCGACGCACCGAACTAGAGGCCGGTCCGGCTCTCAGGTACGTCGCCGAACGAGAATCGAAGCTCGCTGCTACCGAATAGAACCCCCGAAAAGACGAAGCCCCACCGGAGAAAACGCGATGGGGCTTTATAATGTAAATTTAGATTCATTTCGCTTGCTTCATCCCCCGTGCGCTTCGGTCGCGTTTTCAGGCCAGGGGTTGGCGCCAGAGGCGCGTTCGCCGGCGATCGATGGCGGCGGCGTCTTGCCCTGAGTGCGCCACGCCAGCGCGGTTTCCGGCCTCGCCATGGTCGCGACGATCCGTCCCGCCGGCGCGCTGAGGGGAGAAAGCCGAAAACTCAACGGCTTACCTCGAACGACTTCCCTGTCCGCAAGGTCTAATGAGTTTGAATTCAGATGAGCACCGGAACCCTGTACATCGTCGCCGCGCCCTCCGGCGCCGGCAAGACCAGCCTGGTCAAAAGTCTGGTGGAGACCACCCCGGAGGTGGTTGTTTCCGTCTCCCACACCACTCGACCGCCCCGTCCGGGCGAGCGGGATGGCGTGCATTATCACTTCGTGTCCTCGGCCACCTTCGAGGCGATGCAGGCCGAAGGAGCGTTCCTGGAGCATGCCCAGGTATTCGGCAACCGTTACGGCACCAGCCGCGCCGTCGTGCTGGCGCAACTGGCGGCCGGACTGGACGTGATTCTGGAAATCGACTGGCAGGGCGCCCGGCAGGTCCGGGCGCTGCTGCCGAGCAGCACGACGATCTTCATTCTGCCGCCCTCGCGCGAGGCCTTGCGGCAACGGCTGGCTGGCCGCGGTCAGGACAGCCCGGAGACGATTGAGCGGCGCATGGCGGCGGCGCTGAGCGAGCTTTCTCACTACGCCGAATTCGATTATCTGGTGATCAACGACCGGTTCTCCGCCGCGCTGGAGGCGCTGCGCGCCATCGTCATCGCCAACCGCCAGCGCCGGGAGGCACAATTGGAGCGGCAGCGGGGACTTTTAGGAACACTCTTGTCTTAACCGCTTGCTTCTCATTAGACTGCAAAGTCCCAAGTGTCCAAACGCTTATTCGAACCGGAGATAGTTCCGCATGGCCCGTATCACCGTTGAAGACTGCCTCGACCGGGTGGACAACCGGTTCGAACTGGTGCTGATCGCCGCTCGTCGCGCCCGCGACCTGGCGCTCGGCAAGGAAGCGCTGGTTCCCTGGGAAAACGACAAGCCCACCGTCGTCGCCCTGCGCGAACTGGCCGAGGGCAGGCTCGATCACCTCATCAAGGACAGATACAGCCGCGCGCCCGAGCCGACGCCCGAACCCTCCCCCCCCGCCGTTGCCGATGACGACGTCGCGGTCGGGTTGGAGTGAGGGGGCGATCCGCTGCTATCGGGAGAATGATCGTGATGAGCGCGCCGGTGCGGGAAGTCCGAAACGAACTCCAGCAAGCTCGCCGACTGGCGGTCGACGACGAATGGCTGGACGATTTGCGGCTGCGCATCGACGACCTGTGCGCCATCACCAGCGAATACCTCGAACCGGATCAGGTCGAGCAGCTGCGCGAGGCCTGCTATTTCGCCGCCGATGCTCACGCCGGTATCTACCGCAAGAGCGGCGAACCCTACATCTTCCACCCGCTGGCCGTGGCCCGCATTCTCGCCAACGTCCGTTTCGATCATGAAACCCTGCAAGCGGCGCTGCTGCACGATGTCATCGAGGACACCCATTACAGCAAGGAACACCTCAGCAACCGGTTCGGGCCGGAAGTCGCCGATCTGGTCGATGGGGTCAGCAAGCTGACCCAGATTCAGTTCAACTCCAGGCTGGAGGCGCAGGCCGAGAATTTCCGCAAGATGTTCCTGGCGATGGCCAACGACTTGCGGGTGATCATGATCAAGCTGGCCGACCGCCTGCACAACATGCGCACCCTCGGCGCCATGCGCCCGGAATCGCGCCGCCGCATCGCCCGCGAGACCCTGGAAATCTACGCCCCCATCGCCGGTCGGCTGGGCATGAATCACCTGCGCCAGGAACTGGAAGATCTCGGCTTCAGCCATCTGTATCCGCTGCGCTACCGCGTGTTGCAGGAAGCCGTGCGCAAGATGAGCGGCAACCGCCACGAGATCGTCAGCCAGATGGAATCCTGCATCGATACCCGGTTGAGGGAGGAGGGTATCACGGCCCGGGTCGTGGGCCGCAGCAAGCATCTTTGGGGCATCTATCAGAAGATGCGCGGCAAGCCGTCGCCGCATCCGTTCCGGGAGCGATTGGCCGGTTCCCTGCCGGACGCGGACCGGCTGGCGCCGCGCAAGACCAGGCCCTTCAAGGAAGTCTACGATGTTTACGCGGTGCGGATCCTCGTCGATAACGTGGACACCTGCTACCGGGTGCTGGGCGTGATGCACAGCCTGTACAAGCCGATCATGGGCCGATTCAAGGACTACATCGCCATCCCCAAGGCCAACGGCTATCAGTCGCTGCACACCGTGCTGTTCGGTCCCGGTGGGGTCCCCATCGAATTGCAGATCCGCACCGAGGAAATGCACATCATGGCCGAAGTTGGCGTCGCCGCCCACTGGCGCTACAAGTCCGGCGGCGACGGCCAGGGCGGCCACGCTCAGCAGCGCGCCCGCGAATGGTTGCGCAAGCTGCTGGACATGCAGCGTCGCGCCGGCAACCCGGTCGAATTCCTGGAAAGCGTCAAGGTGGACCTGTTTCCCGACGAGGTCTACGTGTTCACTCCGCGCGGCGAGATCATCGAACTGCCGCGCGGCGCCACAGCGGTGGATTTCGCCTACGCCATTCACTCCGACGTCGGCAACACCTGCGTGGGCGCGCGGGTGGACCGCCGGCTGGTGCCGCTGCGCACGCCGCTGACCACCGGCCAGACCGTCGAGGCCATCATCACGCCCACCGCCCGCCCCAATCCCGCCTGGCTCAATTTCGTGGTGACCGCCAAGGCCCGCGCCAGCATTCGCCATTACCTCAAGCACCTGCAGCGCGAGGAAGCCGCGCTGCTGGGCAAGCGGCTGCTGGAAAAGGCGCTGGCCGGCCGGATCGGCGGCTTGAACGAACTGCCGGCCGAGCGGATCAAGGCGCTGGTCCGGGAATTCAACCTGGCCAGTTTCGACGAATTGCTGGCCGAGATCGGTTTGGGCAACCGGGTGGCCGCCCTGATCGCCAAGCGCCTGCTGCCGGGCGACGAAAAAGCGGAAACCTTCTCGCCGGACGCCAGCGCCCAGCCGCTGCTGATCAAGGGCACCGAGGGCGCCGTGGTCAGCTTCGGCAAGTGTTGCCGGCCATTGCCGGGCGACGCCATCATCGGCTTTCTCAACACCGGACGCGGCATCGTCATTCACCGCGACCACTGCAAGAACGTCATCGGCTACAAGAAAAATCCCGAGAGATGGATCGAGGTGGAATGGGAACAGCACATCAGCGCCGACTTCGCGGTGGAATTGCGGCTCGATGTCATCAACAAGCGCGGCGTGCTCGCGACTATCGCCGCCGCCATCGCCGCCTCCGACACCAACATCGAGACGATCAACACCTCGGAACGCGAGGGCAACGTCACCACGGTGAATTTGCTGCTCAACGTTCGCGACCGGACGCATCTCGCCCGCGTGATGCGTCAGTTGCGTACCCTGCCCGAAGTGCAGAAACTGGCCCGGCGCGGTTAGCGCTGGCGCGATTTTTCTTCAACCCCGTCCCCGCGCCGCCGGCAGGCCGGGAAGTCTGTCAGGAGCGTTCGATCATGCCGCGCGAAATCATCAGTACCGACCAGGCCCCCGCCGCCATCGGCACCTATTCCCAGGCGGTCAAGGTTGGCGCCACCGTTTACCTGTCCGGCCAGATCCCGCTCGACCCGACGACCCTGCAACTGGTGGAAGGCGGCATGGACGCCCAGATTCGCCGGGTGTTCGACAATCTGGCGGCGGTGGCCCGCGCCGCCGGCGGCAGCCTGGCCGACACGGTCAAGCTCACCGTGTTCCTGACCGATCTCGGTCACTTCGCGCTGGTCAATCAGCTCATGGCCGAATATTTTTCGGAGCCCTATCCGGCGCGGGCGGCCATTGGCGTCGCGGCTCTGCCGCGCGGCGCGCAAGTCGAGATGGACGCCGTGCTGGCGCTCGCGGATTGAGCAAGCCGGGGTAATCGCGCGGCAAGCCATGAGTTCGTGGCAAGGCTTCGCCAACGGACCCGTCGCTCCGGTTCAGGGCCGGGCGGCTCCCGAGTGATCGTGACCTTGGTGTTGCATGGGCTCCATCATGTCCTCGCGCGTCCTGATCGGCACCGATACCTGCACCGTTCCGGCCTTTTCGAACTGCAAGGTCAGGGCAAAGCTTTGCCCCGCCCGTAACGGTTGCTTCAGATCGATCAGCATGATGTGCAAGCCGCCTGGTTTGAGCGAGGTGGTCGCACCGCCCGCCAGGTCGATGGCTTCGACCTTGCGCATCCGCATCAGGTCACCCTCGAACCGGGTCGCGTGCAACTCGATGTAGTCGGTTATCTCCCCGGCCTTGGCGCTCAGCAAACGATCCGCGCCGCCGGCGTTGACGATGTCCAGATAAACGACGCCGGTTTTGGCGCCCGGCGGCGTCTCCGCCGCCTGAGGATTATCAATGCGGACGGCAGGGTCCCCCGCCGCGGCCGCCAGCACGCTGAATGCCAGCAAGATACTGAATAAAAAGGTTTTCATGGTTTTTTCTCCAGAGTGTGTCCGTGATAACCTTAGATCATTACTGGCCCGCGCGCCGGAGGATTTGCAAAAATTCACCTTATCTGTCCAGCTTGGGGAGAAATCCGTCGATGACCATGCCCGATCCCAACCCCACCGTTGCGCTGGCCCTGGCCGAGGATGTCGGCGGCGGCGATCTGACCGCCGCGTTGATTCCGGAAACGGCTCAGGCCGAAGCGACCGTCATCAGTCGCGAGGACGCCGTCCTGTGCGGGACCGCCTGGTTCGACGCCGTATTCCGGCAACTCGATCCGCGCGTCAGCATCGACTGGCAGGCCACCGACGGCGAGCGCGTCCAACCCGGTCAACCGCTCTGCACCCTGCGCGGTCCGGCCCGCGCCCTGCTGACCGGCGAGAGAACCGCGCTGAATTTCCTGCAAGCCCTGTCCAGCACCGCGACGCTGGCCCGCAGGTTCGCTGATACCGTGGCCGGCACCGGCGCCGTCATTCTCGACACCCGCAAGACGCTGCCCGGCCTGCGACTGGCCCAGAAATACGCCGTCCGCTGCGGCGGTTGCCGGAATCATCGCATCGGTCTGTTCGACGCCGTGCTGATCAAGGAAAACCACATCATGGCCGCGGGCTCGATCCGTAACGCCATCGCCGCGGCCCGCCGCCTGCATCCCGGCGTTACCGTCGAGGTGGAAGTCGAAAATCTCGCCGAGCTGGAAGAAGCGCTGGCTGCCCGGCCCGACATCGTCATGCTGGACAACTTCGATCTGGCGGCCCTGGTCGAAGCGGTCAGGATCACGGCCCGGCGGGTCAAGCTGGAGGCGTCCGGCAACGTCAATTTCGACACCGTCCGCAAGATCGCCGAAACCGGCGTGGATTACATTTCCATCGGCGGTTTGACCAAGGACGTGCGCGCAATCGATCTGTCCATGCGGTTCCGCGCTCTGTGAAACAGGGCGCTCACGCGGGTGTCATATGAGATTCACCGAGCGGGCTTACGCTGCAAGCCCGGCCAATGGAACAGAGGAGAAGAACCCCATGTACGCCAATATCATGCTGAGTACCGGTCATGCGGGCCGCGGTCATCCGGTGGCCGATTATCGGGCGGTGGATTTTCTGCGTCAGGAAATCGCCTTTTTCGAGACCCGGCTGCACGAGATGGGCGGGCAGGGCGACTGCGCCTACGAACATGCGCTCAGTCGGGCTTATGAAACGCTGTTGCGCGAACGCCGTCGCCAACTTGCCCAGTTGCAAGCCTGATCGCCGCCCAAGCGGGCGGGGTTCGTTGCCTCCGGTCGCCCGGAGTGGTTTATCATGCGTGGTCATCGCCCTTGAACCCGTTTGCCGGTCATGGAACCGGCGAGGTGCACCGCCGCATGAAGCTTTTTCCTATCGTCGCACTAACCGCTTCCCTGGCGCTCGGCCCGTCGATGGCGGCAAGCGCCGACGGATTGTCCGTCGCTCCCTTTCAGGCCCGTTACGAAGTATATGGCTCCGGTTTTTCGATTGGCGAGGCGGTGATGACCCTGAGCGCTGCCGGCCCGGACGCTTACCGGATGAGTTCCGAGGTTCGCCCCAACGGGCTGGCCACGCTGTTGGTATCGGGTCAGGTCAGCGAAGCCGCCAGCGGTGAAATCCGCGATGGCGCGGTCCAGCCGGCCCAGTACACGCGGCGGGTGGAGACCAGCAGGAAAACCCAAAACGTACAGTTGCGCTTCGACTGGGCGGCCAACCGGATTCAGGCCCGTGACGACCGGGCGCAAGCCACGCTGCCGCTGTCGCCCGGCGTCGTGGATCCCCTGAGCCTGAATCTGGCGGTGATGCGGGATCTGCAACGTGGCCGCCTGCCCGAGCACTATATCCTGGTGGACGAAACCGAACTCAAGACCTATCAGGTTCGCCGGGAAGGCGAGGAAACCCTGGACACCCCGCTCGGCAAACTGCGCGCGGTACGGATCAGCCAGTCCAAGCCCGGCAAGACCCGCATCACCACCTTCTGGTTCGCGCCGGATTTGCATTATCTGCCGGTGCGGGTCGCCCAGGAGAAGAAGGGCAAGGAAGAATTGCGCATGGAAATCCGGGCGGTCGAGCGCTAGCGCCAGCCGTCGCCGCCTTTCCCGTCAAATGCGGTCCGCCCCTGTTCCATTCGCCGCGGTTTGGCAGAACGACCGTCCCCTGTACGGCCTGCTGGCGCTGGCGCTGTTCGTCGGTTTTTTTTACCAGCTTGGCGCCGTGCCGCTGTTCGATCTGGACGAAGGCGCGTTCAGCCAGGCCACCCGCGAGATGTTTCTGCGAGGCGATTTCGTCTCCACGTACCTCAACGGTCAACCGCGTTACGACAAACCGATTCTCAGCTATTGGCTGCAAGCGGCCAGCGTGACGGCGTTCGGCGTCAACGAATTCGCCTTCCGCCTGCCCTCGGCGCTGGCGGCCACGGGCTGGACGCTGCTGGTTTTCCTGTTCGTGCGTCGGGTTGGCGATGCCCGCCGGGCGTTGCTGGCGGCGCTGTCGATGGCCAGTTCGCTGGCGGTGACGGTGATCGGCAAGGCGGCCACCGCCGACGCCCTGCTCAATCTGCTGCTGGCGGCGAGTTTGCTGAGTTTGTATCTCCACCTGCTCGAAGGACGGCGGGTCTGGCTCTATGCGAGCGCGGCGGCAACGGGGTTGGGTTTCTTGACCAAGGGACCGGTCGCGCTGGTGATCCCCGCCGGGGTGAGCCTGTTGTATTGTCTCAGCCGGGGTGAGTGGCGGGCCTGGTTGCGGCTGACGGCTGACTGGCGAGCCTGGGCGGTGTTCCTGCTGATTGCCGCGCCCTGGTATGTCGTCCAGTATCTGCGGGAGGGCGGAGATTTTTTGCAGAGCTTTTTGCTGCGGCACAACCTGGGCCGTTTCCAAAGGCCCCTGGAAGGGCATGGCGGCGGCTGGTGGTACTACATTCTGGTGCTGTTGGTGGGGGTATTGCCGTACACCACCGTATTGCTGCGCGTGCTGGCCCGCTCCCGGCGACTGTTCGCCGACCCGCTGGCCCGCTATCTGCTGATCTGGTTCGGCCTGGTGTTCGTGTTGTTTTCGCTGGCGGCCACCAAGCTGCCGCATTACCTGATTTACGGCTACACCGGTCTGTTCGTCCTGATGGCGCCGGAGTTGGAGAAACCCGGTCCGATCGGCTGGCTGTTGCTGCCGCAACTCTTGTTCCTGGGATTGCTGCTGATCCTGCCGGGACTGGTGGAGATCGCGCTGCCGCGGGTTCGCGACGAACTGGTCCGCACCCAACTCGAAGGCTTGGCGTTCGCCCCTGCCTACTACGCGCTGCTGGCCGCCGCCCTGGCGCTGACCCTGTATTTCATGCGCGAGCGGCGCGTGCCACCGGCCTGCAAGATCATCGCCAGCGGGCTGCTGCTCGTTTTCCTGGTCTCCAACCAGGTGTTGCCGACGGTCGCCGCCGTCCTGCAACAGCCGGTGAAGGACGCCGGCCTGCTGGCGCGCCGGTACGAACGAGCGCCGGTGATGTGGGGCGTGAATCTGCCCAGTTTCAGCGTTTACAGCGGTCGGATCGCCGAGCGCCGCGAACCCTGCCCCGGGGATTTGGTGCTGACCAGGAGCGCGCGGTTGCCGATGCTGGGCGTCCATGAGCTGCTTTATCACCGGCATGGCATTGCCCTGGCGCGCTTGCCGCCGGCACGCGGCGACCACGAGGCGGCGATCCCCGCGCCGGCGGCGGCAACCTGTTCGGCGAACGCCGAGGTCGCGCCATGATGGCTGCCGGGCAGCTTCCTCGCTGGCGTTGGAACTCCTGGTACTGGAATGTGCCGCTGGCGGCGGTGGCGGGCATGGTCGCGATTCTGCTCCTGCAAGCCAACCAACCGTTGTTTCTTGGGCTCAACCGCTTGAGCGCATGGACCGGAGAGGTCTTCTGGGCCGATGTGACCCTGTTGGGCGATACCTTGATCGTGTTGACCCTGTGCCTGCCGCTGGTGCGACGCTGGCCGGAACTGGTCTGGGCCGGTTTGCTGGCCGGCTTGCTGGCTACCCTGTTCGTACATGGCCTCAAGCATCCGCTCCATCTGGATCGACCGGTATTGGTGCTGCCGCGCGAGCAATTTCACATCATCGGCAAGACCTACTACGCCCTGGCGTTTCCCTCGGGACATACCGCGACCGCCTTTACCTTCGTCGGGATCGTCGTTTTGCATTTGTCCGCCGAATGGCGCCGGCGATTGGCCGCTCCCCTGCTGGCGCTGGCGGGATTGATCGGCCTGTCGCGCGTCGTGGTGGGCGCGCACTGGCCGCTGGATGTGCTGGGCGGGGTCGCGTGCGGGTGGTTGGCGGCGGTGCTCGGTGCGTTCTGGGCGCGGCGCTGGCGCTGGGGCGGCACGCGGGCCGGGCGCGGCTGGCTGACTCTGGTGCTGATCGGCTGCGCGCTGGCGACTTTGACAGCCTACAGGACCGGCTATCCGCAAGCCGACGACTGGCGGCGAATCCTGGCCTTGTGCTGCCTGGGACTGGCCGGCTATCAACTGTGCGTGGAACGCTGGTCGTCGTCGCGATTGAAAATCCAATCGGATTGGCTCTGAATGAGCACGCCTCGGGTTCGGTTGCTCGTCGGTCTGGTACTGCTGGCGTTGGTGCTCGCCGGCATCCAGTGGATGGTCGGCTGGAGCCAATTGCTGGCGCCCTGGCGGGCCATCGCCCCGGCCACGCTGGCGCTGGCGGCGCTGCTGACGCTGGGCAGCTACGCCGCGCGGGCGCTGCGGCTGTACGATTATTTCCTGCCCGCCACGCGCGGCGGCTTTGCCGTCTGCCTCAAGCTGACCCTGCTGCATAACGTTTTCAACAACCTGCTGCCGATGCGGACCGGCGAAGCGTCGTTTCCGGTATTGATGGCCCGCTATTTCGCCACGCCGCTGGCTTGTTCGCTGGCGGCGTTGCTGTGGTTTCGGTTGATGGACTTGCACGCGCTGGCGGCGGTGGCGCTGCTCGCGGTCGGCGGACATTGGCTGGACGGCTGGCGGGTCGGCGCTCTGGCGCTGGTTTGGCTGAGCCTGCCGTGGTGGCTGTTCCGGTTGCAGTCGGTGCCGGCGCTGGTCAAACTCGGCCAACGCGCGCCGCCGCGCTGGCGGGCCCGGCTGGCGCGGGCGCGCGACGGGCTGCCGCAGACACCCGCGACCTTCTGGCGGGCCTGGTTCTGGACGCTGCTCAACTGGCTGGTGAAGCTGGCGGTGTTCGCCTGGATCCTGCGACTGTTCGCGCCGTTATCGCCGGCGGCGGCCTTGCTCGGGGCCATCGGTGGCGATCTGACCAGCGTGTTGCCGGCGCATGGCATCGCCGGCGCCGGGACTTACGAAGCCGGCGTGGTCGCCGCGCTCCTGCCGTTCGGCGTACCGGCGACGGCGGCGCTGGCGGCGGCGGTCAATCTGCATCTGTTCATGCTCGGCCTGTCGCTGGCCGGCGGCGCGCTGGCGCTGCTGCTACCCCGCGATTCCACCACCACCGAAATGCCGTGCGATCATGGATGAAGGATTGCTGCTGTGGATCAACCAGGGGTGGAGCCATCCGCTACTGGACGGATTGTTCTGGTGGGTGTCGCAGCGGCCCTGGTTTGCGTTTCCGCTGGCGGCGATCCTGCTTTACGATAGCGTTCGTCGTGGCGGATGGGCGGGTGGCCGCTGGTTTCTGGTGCTGGCGGTGACGGTGGGCGCGGGCGACCTGTTCGGCAATCTGCTCAAGGATCTATTCGCCGAACCGCGCCCGTGCCAGACCCTTTTCGAGCAATTGCGCGGTTTCGGCGGCGCGTTGGCCCAGCCGTGCGGGACCGAGCCCAACGGGATGCCGTCCAACCACGCCGTCAATTTCTTTGCCGCCGCGACGTTCGTGGCGCTGACCACGTCCTGGCGGCGGTGGCGGGTCGGACTGGTCGTTGCCGCCGTGCTGGTCGGACTGTCGCGAATCTATCTCGGCAAACACTATCCCAGCCAGGTGGCGGTCGGCGCGATGGTCGGCGCGGCGGTCGGCTGGCTGGGCGTCTGGCTGGCCAGCCGGTATCGTGCGATGCTTGGTTTGCCGGACTTCGCCGGCAAGCTCAGCCCCAACTCGATTTTCATCACCCACATGAGCATGAACCCGGATTCGATTCCCGCGGCTCCAGCGCCAGCGGTGGCCAACCCGTTGCCGCCGCACCGCCTGTCGCTGGTGGCGCCGCTTTACAACGAGCGCGACAACGTCGCACCGCTGCTGGCGGGGATTCACGAGGCGTTGGCGACTTATCCTCATCCGTGGGAACTGATCGTGGTGGACGACGGCAGCAGCGATGGCACCGCCGAACGCCTGACCGCCGAGGCCGGGCGGTACGGACCGCACGTGCGGGTGTTGACCCTGCAACGCAATTTTGGCCAGACCGCCGCCATGCAGGCCGGCATCGACGCCGCTCGCGGTGAAGTGATCGCTACTCTGGACGGCGATTTGCAGAACGATCCGGCCGACATTCCCCGGCTGGTCGGGCGCTTGCTGAACGAAGATCTCGATCTGGTGGTCGGCTGGCGGCAAAACCGTCGGGACAATGTCTGGTTGCGCACCATCCCGTCGCGCATCGCCAACCGGCTGATCGGCAACATCACCGGCGTGCGGTTGCACGACTACGGGTGCAGCCTCAAGGTCTACCGCGCCGCCGTCATCAAGGAGGTGCGGTTGTACGGCGAGATGCACCGCTTCATTCCCGCCTGGATGTCGGCGCGGACCGCGCCCAGTCGCATCCGCGAAGAAGTGGTGAACCACCGCGCCCGTCTGCATGGCGAATCCAAGTACGGCCTGAGCCGCACGTTCCGGGTGGTGGTGGATCTATTGTCGGTCTATTTCTTTTTGCGCTTCCTGACCCGGCCTGGCCATTTCTTTGGCCGCATCGGCCTGGTCAGCGGCGGATTGGGATTCTTGATCCTGGCCCATCTGTTCGTACAGAAGCTGCTGTTTTCCGCTCATATCGGCACTCGGCCGCTGCTGCTGGTTGGCGTACTGCTGGTGCTGATGGCGGTGCAGTTCCTCACCACCGGGGTGCTCAGCGAACTCATCACCCGCACCTATTTCGCGTCCAGCGCCAGCCGGTCTTATGTGGTCCGTCCGGACGATGGCGGGGAACCGGTGCTTGACGCCGGCTGGCGAACGCCGCATGGCTGAATCTTCCGCGCTTGCCGAACCCGACGCCGCCGTCGCTCGCCGCGATGGCTATCCGCTGATGGGCCTGCTGTTGCTGTTGCTGTTGCTGCTGCGTTATGCCATTGCCGAGAGCGGCGGCTTCGACCTGCATTTCGACGAGGCTCAGTATTGGGAGTGGTCGCAGCGGCTGGACTGGAGTTACTACTCCAAGGGGCCGCTGGTGGCCTGGTTGATCGCGCTGAGCACGACGCTGTTCGGGCATGGCGAATGGCAGGTGCGGCTGTTCGCCTGGCTGGCCTACGATGTTTTTCTGCTGCTGCTGTTCGCGTTCGCCCGCCAGGTCTGGAGCAGTCAGCGGGCCGGCTGGTGGGCGGTGGCGTTGGGTCTGACCACGCCGCTGTATTTCCCGCTCGGCCAGGTGATGACGACCGACGTGTTCCTGTTCGTCTGCTGGACTTGGGCGTTATGGGCGGCTTGGCGGGCCTGGTATCGACGGCAGGCGCGCGGCTGGTACGAGCTGGGCGCGGCGGTCGGCATTGGCGGGTTGGCCAAATTCAGCATCGGCTTGTTGCCGGCGTTCCTGGGGCTGGGACTGCTGCTGACCCCCCAAGGCCGCCGCGAACTGCGCCGCTGGCCGCCGTGGGGGGGCGTGCTGGTGGCCCTGCTGCTGATCAGTCCGGTGCTGCTCTGGAACGCTGGCCATGATTGGGTGATGTTCCGGCACGAGCAGGGCCATGTGCTCCAGGTGGCCGAAGCCGGCGGCTGGCGGGAAAATCTGAGTGGCCTGCTGGAATTTCTCGGTGGGCAATGGCTGGCACTGTCGCCGCTGGTCGCGGTAGCGCTGTTCGTCGCGCTGACGCGGCTGCCACGGCTGGAGGAACAAAGGT
>DGFE01000002.1:20076-24338 GCA_002391525.1 Competibacteraceae bacterium UBA3908 | reverse complement strand
AGGTGTGTATAAGAGACAGCAATTCAGTTAGAAGCCCTATAAGTAACTGGCGGCGCGCGCAAGCCGCTGTGGACCGCGTCATCTTTTTTTGAAGGCGGCTGGGGTCGGGGGTTCCAGACCGGCAACCGTTGCCGCGTTCGGTGGTCGTATCCAGCGTTTGCCCGATTCCTGTAAAGTGCATTCCCTGTATTCGGGAGACGATGGATAGCCCATGCCCATGATCCTCTCTGATCGGCGCTCCGCTCGGGGCGCCAACCGTTATCTGCTGCGCTCGCTGCTGTTTCTGGTGGCGCTGGCGGCGCTGGGTGCCGTGTTCCAGCGACCGCTGAGCGCCGCCTTCCTGACCAACCCCTATCTGAACGGCACGATTACCGCCGCCTTCCTGTTCGGCGTGTTCTACACCCTCAAGGGGCTGGTGGACGCGCTGCTCGATGTCCGCGCCACCGAACGGGTTGCCGGAGTGGCGCTGCAGGCCCGCCGCCGCGAATTGCCGCTCAGGCAGGCCGACGAAATGCTGCTGGGCAATGACTGGCGGGGGGTGAGCGACTTCATTCGCAAGGTCCACCGGGTGATCGGTCACGGCGACGCCACCGCGACTCTGCCGTACCTGCTGGATTCGCTCGCGACGCGCGGCGACGACCGGCGGGCGCTGGTGCGCTATCTGGTCGGAGCGCTGGTGCTGCTCGGCCTGATCGGCACCTTCTACGGCCTGCTGCTGACCATCGCCGGCGTGCGCGACGTGATCGGCGGCCTGGCGACCGAGAAAGCGACCGACACCATGGCGTTGATCGCCAACTTCAAGGACCGACTGGCCGCACCGCTGGGCGGCATGGGCACCTCGTTCTCGGCCTCGCTGTTTGGCCTGCTGGGGGCGCTGGCGCTGGGTTTTCTGGAACTGCAACTGTTCCATGCCCAGAACAACCATCACGCCCAACTGGAGGCGCTGGTGGTCAGCGATCTGGTTCCGCTCTGGCAGCCGGTGGTGACGGTCACCGCCAGCACCGAGACCCTTTCGCCACGGCATCTGGCGGCCTTGCTGCAAGCCACCACCGACCGGCTGGAGCGGGTGGCGGCGACGACCGAGTACCTGGCCAATCGCGGCGAGGGCGTGACGCGGGTGGCGGAACAGGTGGCGAATCTGGGCGAACGGATCGAATCGCTGCGGGCGACCCTGCATCACATCGAAAACGACCGCACCGCCGATCTGCGGCACGAACTGCGCGCCATCGCCCGGCTGCTGGCGCAGGGGCAGCCGGAGCCGCGGTGGGACGACGATCATGCGCCGTCGGCGTGATTCGCTCAGCGAATTCAACATCTGGCCCGCTTTCACCGATGCGCTGGGCGGCCTGGTGATGGTGCTGGTGTTCCTGATCACGGTGTTCGTCATCACCGAGGTGCTGATCGGTCGCGAGATCCTGGGCAAGGAGACCGCCATCGGTCAGTTGCAGCGGATCGTCGAACATCTGGAGGGGCTGGCCGGCGACGCCGAACGAGAAGCGGTGCGGCTGCGCGGTCGAGTCCAGGGACTGGAAGCCACGGTTAACGAACGGGATGCGCTGCTGGCGCGGTTGCGCGACGAACTGGCGGCGGTCCAGGCCGCGCGGGACGCGTTGAACGCCGACAAGAGCAGGACCGAGCAGACCCTCACCAGCGTGCAGGAACAGGCGGCGCTGCTGAGCGCCCGCGCCGAGCGGCTGGCCGCGGAGCTGGAGCGGCTCGGCCGCGCCCTGGCGGCCAACCAGGAGGAACTGACCCGGCGCGACGCCGTCATCGTCGCGCAGCAAGGTCGGATCGAGGCGCTGGACAGCGCCCTGAAGCAAAAGCTGCTGGAACGGGTCGAGGAACTGGAGAAGTACGCCAGCGACTTTTTTGGCCGCCTGCGCGAAGTGTTCGCCAATAATCCCGACATCAAGGTAGTGGGCGACCGCTTCGTGTTCCAGTCCGAAGTGCTGTTCGCCTCGGGCGAAGCCACGCTGTCGGCATCCGGGGGTGGCGATCTGGACAAGTTCGCCATGGTTTACCAGCAATTGGCCACCCGTCTGCCGCCGGATTTGCCGGTCATCATCGAGGTGCAGGGCCACACCGACCGCGCGCCGATCCGCGGCGGCCGGTTCCCCTCCAACTGGGAACTGTCCACCGCCCGGGCGCAGCAGGTGGTGAATTACCTGATCCAGCAGGGCATCCCGCCGGAACGGCTGGCGGCGGTCGGGATGGGGGAATATCATCCGCTCGATCCGGCGGACACGCCGGAGGCGTATCGCCGCAATCGCCGCATCGAGTTGAAGATCACCAGCCGCTAAGGCGCTGGCCGGGTGTGATAGACTGCCCGAACCCTTATTCCCAATCCGCGAGAGTAGCTCCCATGGACTTCAAGACGACCGACCTGTGCGATGAATTTTCCGACCGCCTGCAAATCGCCGAACCCATTTTCGGCGATTATGGCGGCGAGGTGATGTTCTGCGGCCCCATCGTGACCCTGAAGGTGTTCGAGGACAATTCCCTGGTCCGCGCCGTGCTGGAAGAGCCGGGCGAGGGCCGGGTGCTGGTGGTGGACGGCGGCGGTTCCATGCGCTGCGCGCTGCTGGGCGATCAGCTGGCCGAACTGGCCGAGGAGAACAACTGGGCCGGCGTGGTGGTGAACGGCTGCATCCGCGATTCCGCCGCCATGGCCGAAATCGGCGTCGGCGTCAAGGCATTGGGCGTGCATCCGCTCAAGAGCGTCAAGCGCGGCGTCGGCGAACGGGACATTCCGGTGCGCTTCGCCGGCGTGACCTTCGTGCCGGGACATTTTGTCTACGCCGACGAGGATGGCGTGCTGGTGTCCGCACAGCCGCTGATCTGAACGCCGGGGTTTGGCGCCGGGGGAGAAGCACGGCGGGCCTTCCCCCTTCGGGTTTTCCAGTTACCACTTTCGAGACGATTCAGCTTTTGAGACGATTCAGCGCCGGGTCGTCAACGCCGCCCGCATCCGCTCCAACCCTTCCTTCAGCGTAATTCGCGGACAGCCGAAGTTCAGCCGCGCGAAGCCCGCGCCGCCCGGCCCGAACGCCGCGCCGTCGTTGAGCGCCACCCCCGCGTTGTTGACGAAGAACTCCTGCGGGTTGCCGGGAATACCGGCCCGCCGACAGTCCAGCCAGATCAGATAGGTGGCTTCCGGGCAGGTGGCGCGAACGCCGGGCAGATGACGGGCGACGTAGTCCAGCGCGTAATCCCGATTGGCGGCCAGGTAGACCAGCAGTTCCCGCAGCCAGTCGCCGCCGTGACGGTAAGCGGCCAGCGCGGCGGTCAGGGCGAGAATGTTGACATCCGGCACGATGCCGCGAGCGGCGCGCTTGAAGCGCCGCCTGAGTTCGGGATTCTGGATGATCGCAAAACTGGCGCCCAGGCCAGGGAGGTTGAACGTCTTGCTCGGCGCCATCAGGGTGATGCAGCGCCCGGCGATCTCCGGAGACAGGGTCGCGAGCGGCGTATGCCGTCGACCGTCCAGCAGCAGATCGCAATGAATCTCGTCCGAGCAAATCGTCAGATCGTGGCGTTCGCAGATTTCCGCCAGCCGGGTCAGTTCCATCCCGCCGAACGCCCGTCCGACCGGATTGTGCGGATGGCAGAGGATGAACAGCCGGGTGCGTGGACCGATGGCCGCCGCGAACGCCGCGTCGTCGAAGGTGTAATAAAGCCGCCCGTCGCGCACCCCGACCGTCAGCTCGGCGGTGAGCAGCCGCCGGTCCTGGTTGGCCGGCGCGGCCAGAAACGGCGGATACACCGGCGTCTGCACCAACACTTCGTCCCCCGGTTCGCCGATGGCCCGGCACGCTACGTTCAAGCCGCAGACCAGCCCCGGCAGATACACGATCTGCTCCGGGACGACCGCCCAGCGGTAGAGATCGGCCAGGCGGGCGCAAATCGTTGCCGTCAGCTCGTCCGGCGGCGCGCCATAGCCGAACACACCGTGCGCGATCCGCTCGCGCAAGGCCGCCAGCACTGGTTCCGGCGCCGTGAAGTCCATGTCCGCCACCCACAACGGCAGGGCGGCGCCGTAACGCTGCCATTTCAAACTGTCGGTGCCGCGCCGGACGGGCGGCTGGTCGAAGTCGTGAAGCATCGGGATCGGATCAGGGTGAAGGTGGGGGAACCGCGCGCAGGACCGGCCCATCAAACCAGGTCGTACCGCTGGCGCAAATGGCCGTAGACAAGGTTGGACACTTCGCGGATGACATTGCCGCGCGTATTTTTCCAGGCCAGATAATTCTTCGTCGGTCGGG
>DGFE01000002.1:0-19831 GCA_002391525.1 Competibacteraceae bacterium UBA3908 | reverse complement strand
GCACAGCCGGGCCGTGGTGCCGGTTTTGTCGAACACCCACGTTCCCCGGGGAACCTCCCTCGCCCCGGTGTAGACGCGGTCGCGATTGGGCAGGTATAACAGGCGCTTGAGTTCCCCGGAATAAGGTAGCTGGTCGTACCAGAGCGCTTGCAGAAACCGATGGTAATCGAGGGCGGATGCCCTGTTGCGGTAGGTGCGCCCGCCTCTGGGAATGCGTTCGACAATCCGGGTGTGACGAAAGATTCCAGGGTTGCGGCGCTTGAGCGTGTGTTCCGCTTCGGCTGGCCCGGAGCGGCGACTGGTCCGGTTCAGCAATTCAATGAAGTAATTGGTGGCCCGGTTGTCGCTGCGCTGGATCATCGCCTCCATTTTCTGACGATGGAAAGGTGTGTATTGGAACACGCCCTCCCGAACCTTGTAAAAGAACGCCAAGGCAATGAAAGGCTTGACCATGCTGGCGCTCTGATAGGGTATGTTGGCGTTGATCGTGGCCAGGAATCGTCCGCTGGTGAAGTCGTAGACCAGCCAGGCGGTGCGTTCGTTGGCCGCCACCCTCCCGATCCGGCGCTGGGTGGTGAGGTAACGCTGGATGGTGTCGTTGAGATCGTTGTCGATCCAGGGCCGCGGTTCATCGAAAGAACGGGGGGGCCAGTTCGGGCGCGGGAGAGGTGATGGCTCCAGCCATTGGGCCGTCGCGCCGGGCGGGATCAGGCCGAAACCGGCGGTCGCGAACAGGGCGCCCAGCCCAGTCAGGAACGCGCGTCTGGAGGGATCGGGGGCCGAATCGGTCTCGTCTTCGAGGCTGGGTTTGGCTGGAGGGGTGAACGGCATGGCGACGACCTCGTCGGAGCTTGGCGGCATTAGCGTGGTGCATCGGGAATTATGACCCGATGACCCGAAAATCGACAATGACCGGATAGTGGTCGGAGCCGAGGTCCGGGCCGGTTTCCCGACGCTGGATCTGGATTCCCGCCGAGGATAGCGCGTGGTCGATTGGAATCCGCAGCGGGGGACAGCCGACCGGCCAGGACGGCAGGATGCCGCGCCCGCGTCCGCTGTCGCGCAGGCCCGAGTCGGCGAGCAACCGTTCAAAGTGCGGCGACCAGGGCGAGATGTTCAGATCGCCCAGCAGCAGCAACGGCTGCCGGGTTTGCCGGGCGAACGCGGCCAGTCGCGCCAGTTGGTCGTTACGGTCCTGGGCCTGCCCGGCTCCGACGGGCGGCAGCGGATGAGTGCCCAACAGGGTAAAGCGGCGCCCGTCGGCGGCGAACCCGGCGATGATCGACGGCAGTCCGGCGGCGCTGAACTGCACGATGTCGGCTCGCAGGAACGGGCGTCGGCTGAACAGCGCGATGCCGAAATTGTCTTCCCGTGGCTCGGCGGCGCGATAGGGGTAACGGTCCGCCAAGTCGGCCAGGTGATCGAGCAACCAGGGTGTGACTTCCAACAGCACCACGAAATCGGGATCGTAAGCGATGATCGTGTGGCGGATGCGCTCGTGATCGCGGTTGGCGGAGTTGACGTTCGCCAGCAACGCCCGGAAAGCCGGTCCATCCGCAGCGGTCCGGGCCTCGGCGAGCGGCAGGAACCGGGGCGCGAGGAGCGCCGCGTTGAGCAGGGCAAAGCGGCGAAGACCGCCGCCCAGCGGGCTCGGCGCCAGACGAGCGCCAGCAAGGCGCCGAGACCGAGCGCGGCGGCGTACTGGACCCGGAAATGGGAGGCCAGCTCGAATCCCCACCAAAGCTGCCCGGCGAACCCGGCGAGCGTGGCGATACAGGCCAATGCGCCGGCGGTGGTCAGCAAACCCGGCCAGGTGATGAGTGGGATCGGCGGCATGTCGGAGCTCCTTGCTTCCGTCCGGCGGCGGGAAGACGCGCCATGGGCGATTCTGTGCGGAGCGGTGGATTTCCCGCGAGTCGGGATCAGGGAAAACCCTGATGTCGATTGCGAATCTCCTTATTTACTCCGCGGGGCCAGACTTTAACATTGACCATGTCGGAAACGAAGTTAAACTCATAACTGTATATATAATAAGAAAATCGCCGGCCAGTTCACAGGGAGGAGGGGCGGTGACGCCACCAATCACCACCAGAGTGAGGAGTCCAGTAATGAAAAACGAGATTACCCGGCCAGTGAAGGCCAGGCGCTTCGGCAGCGAAGGATTGATGCCGGTGGACAAATATAAATGTCCGTACCGCGGCGAGGCGTCGTGCGTGAGCGCGAGCGGAGGCAGCTACTGCGGCGGCTACGGCGGGGATATGCCCATCCGGGGCACTCAGCTTCATACCGTCCGGTGCCTGGAGGAAGACAACGCGGGTTTTGTTGCTTGCCGCTGGTTTAAAGCGCCACGCCATCTGGCGTATTCCCGGCAGTATCGTTAAAGAGCGGTATTCAGGGCCGCTTGGGGCGCCAAGCGCTTTGGAGTGGTTCCGACGGATCGATCAGGCGCCAGGGCCGGCGCGCAGCTCGGGGCAGAGATTCGGAAGCATCCGGTTCTCCGCCTTTGTCGTTGGGCTTACTGGCCGACCGTGATCCGAACTTTCTGATCGTTTTGCCATTCGCCGACGATCTTTTTGCCGTTTTCATACAGCGTGCCCTGTCCGTGTTTGCGGCCGTTGCGCCATTCGCCCTCGTAGCGGTCGCCGTTACGATAGTAGTAGACCCCCTGACCGTTAGGCTGATCGTTGGCGAATTCTCCAACGTATTTGTCGCCGCGGTCCTGGTAGTAGTAAACGCCCTGACCGTTCTTCCTGCCGTTGCGCCATTCGCCTTCGTAGCGGTTGCCGCTGCGGTAGTAGTAGGTGCCTTGGCCGTTGATGACGTTGTCGCGCCACTCCCCGACGTATTTTTCGCCCCGCCCGGCATAGACGTAAGTGCCCTGGCCGTGCATCTTGGCGTTGCGGAATTCTCCCGAGTATTCGCTGCCGTCCGGCTGGCGGTAGACGCCTTCGCCATTCCGACAATTGCCGCGCAGGCAGCCGGTTCCCTGGAGAGCTTTCGCCGTCTGGGGTTGTGGGGTCGAGGCCGGGGGTGAAGACGGTTCGGGAGCCGCGCCCGCTTTTCCCGGGGCGCCGTCGACCGGTTCGGGTGCCCGAACCGGTTCAGGCTCCTGACGCGCGGCGACGGGCGGGGCGGTGGCCACCGTCAGTTTTTTGGGCAGGGAAGCCGTTAGAGTGCTTTGGTCGCCAGCGGCCAGATCGATCTTGCCGTTCCAGTCGGTATAGCCTTCCCGGCTGACCCGGACCCGGTAGGAACCGGGCCGCAGTTCGATTCGCAGCGGCGTTTCGCCGGCCTTGCGGCCGTTGATCCAGATCTGGGCGTTTTCCACATCGGCCTGAACGATCAGCTGAGCCGGGATCGTCGGCTGCGATTTCAGTTGCTTGAGTTTGGCGCGGGCAGCGGACGCTTGCCGACTCTTGGGATAGGTCGCCAGAAACCGTTCGATTTCGGTGGGGTCGTTGCTGTCCTTGAGCATGGCCCAGTCCTGCTCGGCGGTGCGCGGTTTGGCGGGGATATCCGCCGCTTCCGGCGGGCGGTCCGGGAGTATGCCCTGTGGCGCAACCGTCATCTGGAGGCTGACGCTGTCTGCGGTCTCGGTCCTGGACAAACGGGTGTGGCGATCCTGGGCGATAACTTGCGTCCTGGGTTCCGCCGCCGGGGGTTGTTGCGGGGGTTGAGGGACCGAGACCAGATTGATCGGCGGGATCTCCGGTTGCGCCGTGGGTTCCGGGGGCGCGGCGGGCGGTTCCGGGACGGCGACCGGGGGCGCGGCGGACGGTTCCGGGACGGCGACCGGGGGCGCGGTGGGTGGCGCGGCGGGTGGCTCCGGGACGGCGACCGGCGGGGGGCCGGCGGGTTTGATGGGCGTTTCCGCCTGAGCCAGCCGTTCGCGCAGCTCGGACAGCCGTGGATGAGCGGGGTTGAGCCGCTCCAGCCGAGCCAGCGAACTCCGGGCCACCCTGACATCTCGCCGCTGCAGAGCCGCCGCCGTCAGATCGGCGTAGCGGTCGGCGATGGCGTCGAGCCCGGCCAGCGCTTCGCTGTTGCCGCGGTCGAGCTTGAGCACGTCGCCGTAACAGTCGGCGGCGTTGCCGCCCCTGCCCGCGGTCAGTCGATTGGCCCGCAGGTGCGCGGCGCATTCCTGAAGCCGGGTGGCGATTCTGGTGGCATCGTCCATCGGCGGTTTGACGACGGGCGGCGGCGCGGCCCTGGCTTCGCGCAATTGTTTGCGGACCTGCTCGCGCAGCGCCAGCAGCCGAGAATGGTCGGGAACCTGTTGCAAGCCCTGTTCGATTTGCAGCAGGCTGACTTCGTAGGCGCGTTCCCGTTGAGAACCCAGTGCCCGCGCCAGCAGTTCATCGGCCTTGCGCCGGCGTTGTTCAGCCTCGGCCTTGCGTTGTTCGGCCTCGGCCCGTTGCCGTTCGGCGGCTTCGGCTTGCCGGCGGGCGTCCTGCTCCCGGCGCTGGCGCTCGGCCTTCAGTACGGTGATCTCCTGCTTCATGGCCAACAAGTCGGGATGGTCGGGCATCGCCTGCAAGCCCTGTTCGATGTGAACCAGACTCACATCCAGCGCGTTTTCCTGGCGGGCGCGTTGGGCCTGTTCGAGGAACTGCTCGGCTTGCAGCTTCGCCTGTTGCCGCTGTTCTTCCTGCGCCTGCCGGGCTTTGTCCTCGTCGGCGATCTGGTGATTGACCTGCTCGCGCAGGGCCAGCAGGGCCGTGTGCTGGGGTACGAGTCGCAAACCCTGCTCGATACTGGCCAGGCTGGCCGTCAGCGCGCCGGATTGCCGCTGCTGGCTGGCCTGGGCGAGCAATTGCTCGGCTTCGGCCTGCCTTTGGGTGGCCGGATCGACGGCGGGCGGCGCCGGAGACGGAGCCGGGATCGCCGCGACCGGCGGCGGGGCGGGCGGCGCCGGTTGATAAAGGAACCAGTAATAGCCGCCGGCGAGCGCCACGCCGGTCAGGGCCGCGGCCAGCAATGCCCCGATTTTCGAGCCAGTCGAGCGGACCGGGGTGGCGGCGGGGCCGACGACCGGTCGAATGGTTCCCGGAAAGCTTGACAGATCGACAGGGGCTTCAAGGGTGTCGAGCGCGGTAATGAACTCCTGTCCATTTTGAAACCGCCGGTTGGGATCTTTTTCCAGCAGTTTGTTGAGCAAGGGCTGAAAGCGGCTCAGTTTGGGCGGCAATTCGGGAATGGGCGCCGTGACGTGCATCATGGCCAGGGCGAAGCTGTCGTCGGCGCTGTAGGGGACGTTGCCGGTGAGCATTTCGTACAGCAGCACGCCGAAGCTGTAGAGATCGGCGCGGGCGTCCACCGCCTGCCCGCGGATTTGTTCCGGGCTCATGTAGCGCGGCGTGCCGATGGACAGGCCGGTGCGCGTCATGATCGTGCTGCTGCCGATGGTCTTGGCGATGCCGAAGTCGGTCAGCACCGGACTGCCGTTTTCGCGGAACAGGATATTCTGGGATTTGATGTCGCGGTGAATGACGCCGCGGCGATGGGCGTATTGCAGGGCGCTGGCGATGGTCCGGGCGACGAACAGGGTTTCCTGAAGTGGGAGACCGTCGCGGATGCGCTGTTGCAGGGTGCCGCCCGCCAGATACTCCATCGACAGGTAATAGATATTGTCGTGGCACGCGATGTCGTAGACCGTGACGATGTGCGGGTCGTTGAGTTGCGCGATGATGCGACCTTCCCGCAGGAAACGCTGGGCGAATTCCTCATCGGTGGTGAGGACGGGTTTGATGACTTTGAGGGCGACGTGACGGTGCAGCGACTCCTGGATGGCAAGGTAGACAATCGCCATGCCGCCTTGGCCGAGCTCGCGCTCGATCTGATAGCCTGGAATGTGCATGTTCAAATCCTTTCACTGCTTACCGCCGACACCGTGATCCGGCGGTAAGCGTGTTTCCGCGTGCTTGACCGCCGCGCCGGGCTTGCTTCGCGAGACTTTGAATGCCATGCGGAATGTACGGCCATGGCGTCCGGTTGGCGCGGTATGATAGGCCCGGATTTTGGGAAAGCCCTCGGCTCCGGTAAAAGATACCGATTGACGGGTGGATTTCCAACACTATCCATAGAGCCATAGAGCAAATGTTGTGCCGTTAATTCAGGCGCGGCGACGTGAGCCGCCCCGCGATCAAGGATCATCTCCGCATGTCTGGCAATACGTTTGGCAAGTTGTTCACCGTCACCACCTTTGGCGAGAGCCACGGCCCGGCGCTGGGCGCGGTCGTGGATGGCTGTCCGCCCGGATTGGAACTGTCCGCGGCGGATTTGCAACACGATCTGGACCGCCGCCGGCCCGGCAGGAGCCGGCATACCACCCAGCGCCGCGAGCCCGACGAAGTGCGCATTCTGTCCGGCGTGTTCGAGGGCAAAACCACCGGCGCGCCGATTGGCCTGCTGATCGAGAACGTGGATCAGCGCTCGAAGGATTACGGCGAGATCATGGATCGGTTTCGTCCCGGTCACGCCGATTACACCTATCATCACAAGTACGGCCTGCGCGATTACCGTGGCGGTGGCCGGTCCTCGGCGCGGGAAACCGCGCTGCGGGTGGCGGCGGGCGGCATCGCCAGGAAATATCTGCGCGAGCGTTACGGGGTCGCGATCCGGGGTTATCTGGCCCAGCTTGGCCCGATCCGGCCAGCCAGGCTGGTCTGGGAAGAAGTGGACAACAATCCGTTTTTCTGCCCGGACCCCGACCAGGTCGCGGAACTGGAGCGGTTCATGGACGCGCTGCGCAAGTCTGGCGATTCCATCGGCGCCCGGGTGACGGTGGTGGCCAGCGGGGCGCCGGTGGGTTGGGGCGAGCCGGTGTTCGACCGGCTGGACGCCGACATCGCCCATGCCCTGATGAGCATCAACGCGGTCAAGGGGGTGGAGATCGGCGCCGGCTTCGCCTGCGTGGAGCAGCGTGGCACCGAGCATCGCGACGAGCTGACGCCGGCGGGGTTTCTCAGCAACAATGCGGGTGGGGTGCTGGGCGGTATTTCCACCGGTCAGGACATCGTCGCCAGCATGGCGCTGAAACCGACCTCCAGCATCCGGCTGCCGGGCCGGACCATCGATATTCACGGCGAGCCGGTCGAGGTGGTGACCAAGGGCCGGCACGACCCCTGTGTCGGCATCCGCGCCACGCCCATCGCCGAGGCGATGCTGGCGCTGGTGCTGATGGATCACGCCCTGCGCCACCGCGCCCAGAATCCGGACGTGCGGACCGCAACGCCGACGATTCCCGGCGCCGCGCCCGGCGCCGCCGGCTGAGCGGATTGCGCGAGAACGCCCCGACCCCGTGCTCACGCTCTCCCTGTACCTGCGTCTGTCCGGTTTCTACCTGTTCTACTTCGCCACCCTGGGCGTGCTGTTGCCGTACTGGGGGTTGTATCTGCGGGCGCTGGGATTCGACCCGGCGCGGATCGGCGAGCTGATGGCGATTCCCCAGGCCACCAAGCTGGTGGCGCCGACGCTTTGGGGTTGGCTGGGCGACCGCACCGGCAGGCGGATGCGGGTGATCCGCTGGGCGTGCCTGGCGGCGGCGCTGACCTTTACCGGCGTCTACGCGGCGGGTGGTTCCTATGTCGGGCTGGCGCTGGTGACGTTGCTGTTCAGCTTCTTCTGGAACGCGGCGCTGCCGCAGTTTGAGGCGGTTACGCTCAATCATCTGGGCGAGCACGTTCACCGCTACAGCCGGGTTCGCTTGTGGGGGTCGGTGGGTTTCGTCGGCGCGGCGGTCGGCCTGGGTTTCGTGGTGCGGGATTGGGGGGTGGGCATCGTCCCGGCGGTGTTGCTGGGCTTGTTGGCCGTGTTGTGGCTCAACAGCCTGCTGGTGCCGGAACGGCCGGCGGCGGCGGTCGCCCAGGCCACGCCGCCGCTGGATCGGGTGTTGCGCCAGCCGATGGTGATCGCTTTCTTCGCCGCCTGTTTTCTCAACCAGGCCGCCCATGGGCCGTATTACGGTTTCTTCTCGCTGTATCTGGAGACCCTCGGCTATTCGCGCGAATTCATCGGCCTGCTGTGGGGCCTGGGAGTGACGGTGGAAGTGGGCATGTTCGTGTTCATGCCGCGGCTGCTGCCGCGCTTCGGATCGCGTCGGCTGCTGTTGGTGGCCCTGGCGCTGGCGGCGCTGCGTTGGCTGCTGATCGGCCATTTCGCCGACGATTTACCGCTGTTGCTGTTCGCTCAGACCCTGCACGCCTTCAGTTTCGGGGTATTCCACGCCGTGTCCATTCACTTGATTCACCAGTTTTTTCCAGGATCGCTACAAGGGCGTGGCCAGGCGTTGTACAGCAGCCTGAGTTTCGGGGCGGGCAACGCGGTGGGCAGTCTCACCGCCGGTTATCTTTGGGAAGGACTGGGGCCGGCGGCGATGTTCGATCTGGCGACGGTGCTGGGCGCGCTGGGCTGGCTGGCGGCGTGGCGGGGATTGCGGGTGTGAGTTCCCGCGATGCTTCAGGCCCGGAGATCTGACGGACGTTCGGTATCGTTCCAGCGGCGCCCCCTCAGATCTTTCCCGCCTGTTGGGCGATAAAGGCCGTCTTGGCGGAGAGTTCCAGCGAGCAGGTCCATTTGTAAGCCAGGTTGAGACTGTTGGCGCAGGCGTAGACGCCGTGACCGCGCACCACGGCGATGGGATAGTTCGCCAGAATCTCGGCGACCAGGCGCGGTGAGCGGGTTTCGTACTGGTCGTAGGGGATGGTCAGGACCGGTACGCGGCTGAAGTATAACTGTCCCTCGAAGTCCGCCGGGAAAAACTCCTCGTTGTCCATGGTCATGGCCACGGAATAGGGGCCATGGCTGTGCAGCAGGGCGCGGGTTTCGGGGTTGGCCTGATAGACGGCCAGGTGCAGGCGGGCATCCATCGAGGCACCCTTGCCGATGGCGCCGTTGAGGTGGCATTCAACCAACTCGCCGCTGCTGAGGGTGTCGGCGCAGCAGCCGGTGGGAGTGATCCAGAAGGAATCACCGTCCCGCACCGAGGCGTTGCCGCTGTGCGAGTCGTTGAGGCCGTACTGGCGCAGCCAGTGATAGTGTCGGACCAGATCGTCTTTGTTGTTCATGGCGATGGGTTGGCGTGGAGAAACCCGGTCTTTGGCCGAACGACCGGATTTTTTAATAAGGAGACTGGACGGACTGACCGAAAATCTCTTCGATGGGCCGCCAGAATGGAGGGGAGACCGCCTGATTGCAACGGTCGTGATCGGCGCTCCCGTCGCTGACGCCCTTGAGACCCCATGCTACGACTCCGATGTCGGGCGGAGAAACCGGATTGTCGGTAACCGCTTCCCGGTTCGGGTCGCCGGTCACGCTGTCCAGCAGTTTTTTCAAGTCATAGCCGATCACCAGGACGCGCATCTGGGTAGGCCCTACCCGGCCTTCGCAGACCATCCATCGGGCGAACATGTAATGTTCGGCGGCGGCCAATTCCAGATCGAGCGAACGCCCCGGCTGTTGCCGGAGCTTCTGGAGGGTTCTGAAGGCGATTCCTGCCTTGCCGCAACAGCCGAGGCCGGGATTCTTCATGGCCTGATCGATGAATTCCTGTACCCGCGAGTCTATGACCGCCATGCCGGCTCCTCCGCGATTTTGGGTGACTTGCGTCTGCCGACGCGGTTTGGTCCGCGCCGTTTCGCTAGAAGTTTAGAAGCGGGCCGAACGTTATCAAGGACAAGTTGGCAGCGCATAGCCCTGACCCGGGTCGTTTCAGGCCACCGGAACCCGCCGGGTCAGGGCGATGGACCGGGTCAGCGGCTCGACCCGTTCCACGCCGGTGGTCAACCCGCCGTCCGGGTAGAGTTCGAACCAGCGATAGCCGGGCGGCAGCTCGTCCACCAGCGGTTCCGGAGTGTTCGGTTTGAATTGCACGCAAGTGGCGGGAGTGGCGAACAGTTGGATGTCGCCCCACTGGCCGGTGTATTCGCCGTGGATGTGGCCCCACACCACGGCTCGCGCCTGGGGATGACGCGCCAGCACCGAAAACAGCGCCGCGCCGTTGCCGACCGTCATGGTGTCGAGCCAGACCGTGCCGACCGGCAGTGGATTGTGATGCAGGCAAACCAGGGTATGCAGTTCGGGGTGGACGGCCAGCGCGGTGTCCAGCAGCGCCAGTTCGCCGGAAGCCAGATGACCGTCGGGCGTGCCGGGGAAGCTGGAATCCAGCAGCACGAGCTGCCAGTTGCCGGCGGTGAGGTGGCGTTCCCACCGCACCAGCCCGTCGCGCAACACCCGCCCCATGACCGCGGGAAAATCGTGATTGCCCGGCAGGCAGTAGACCGGCAGGCCCAGCGATTCCAGAACCTGGCGCAGGCGCCCGTAGGCTTCCGGTTCGTCGCCGACCAGATCGCCGGTGGCGAGGATGAAATCGGGCGCGGGATTCCGGTCCTGGATGTGCGCCAGCACGGCGTTCAAACCGGCGTCCACGTCCACGCCCCACAGCCGGCTGCCGGGTTTGGCCTTGAGATGGAAATCGGTGATCTGGACGATCCGCAGGGGAGCGGCGGCAGTCGGCATGGTTTCGAGTCCTCGCAGATGACGATGCGAACAGCTTACAGCGTTTTGATGAACACTTTCGAACGGCGCTGCCAGTTGTACAACGCCTGTTTCCGCACCGGCAAGTCGGCGACCTCGGCGGATTCGAAGCCGCGCTCGCGGAACCAGTGGGCGGCGCGGGTCGTCAGCACGAACAGCCGGTGCAATCCTTGTTCGCGCGCCTGTCGCTCGATGTAGCGCAGGAGCGTATCGGCGCGACCGCTGTTGCGATAGGCGGGATGCACGGCGACGCAGGCCAGCTCGCCCAGGCGTTCCTCCGGGAAGGGATAGAGCGCCGCGCAGCCGATGATGGCGCCGTCGCGCTCCAGCAGCGCGAAACGCCCGATTTCCATCTCCAGCCGTTCCCGCGAGCGTCGCACCAGGGCGCCGTCGTCCTCCAGCGGTCGGATCAGTTCCAGCATCCCGCCGACGTCGTCGATAGTGGCCGGTCGCAGTCCTTCGTAGATGTCGGCGGTGATCAGAGTGCCGACGCCGTCGCGGGTGAACAGTTCCAGCAGCGGCGCTCCGTCCACCTCCCGGCTCAGCAGGTGGATGCGGCGCACCCCGGCCTGACAGGCGCGCAGCGCCTGACGCAGATGGCGGACGGTTTCCCCGGTCGGGGCAGGCGGCCCGGCCAGCAATCGTTCGGCGTCGCTGGGGCTGAGTTCGCGGATCGGCCGGCCACCGGAGTCGCGCAAGGCCGGACTTTCACTCAAAAACAGCAGCTTGTCGGCGCGCAGGGCCATGGCGGTGGCGGTGGCCACCTCTTCGCCGCTCAGGTTGAAGATTTCACCGGTCGGGGAATAGCCCAGCGGCGACAGCAGCACGATGGCGTTCTGATCCAGCCATAGGCGGATGGCCCGGTCGTCGATCCGGCGCACCTCGCCGGTGAAGCCGTAGTCCACTCCGTCGCGCACACCCAGCGGCCGGGCGGTGATCAGGTTGCCCGACACCACCCGCAGGCGCGCGCCGTGCATCGGCGAATTGGCGATGCCCATCGACAGCCGCGCCTCGATGCGGATGCGCACTCGGCCAACCGCCTGCTTGACGTAGCGCAGATCGTCGGCGTCGGTCAGCCGCAAGCCGTTGACGTAGCGCAATTCGCGGCCCGCTTCGCGCAGGCGCTCCTCGACTTGCGGCCGAGCGCCGTGCACCAGCACCAGGCGGATGCCGAGGCTGTGCAGCAGAGCGAGGTCGTGGATCAGGCTGGAAAAGTTTTCGGCTTCGACCGCTTCGCCGCCGAACGACACCACGAAGGTCTTGCCGCGATGGGCGTTGATGTACGGACCGGCCTGCCGGAACCAGTGGACGAAAGGCTCCATCGTTTGAACTCCGCGGATTCCGAATGGCCGGCGATTATGACAGAGCGGAACCGCGAGCGGGATGCAATCGCGAGTCGAGGCGTCCTTCAATCGCTGCCGTCGAGCGGCCTGACGCCGTCCAGCGCGCTTTCCGGCACGCGCAAGACCCGGTCGCCGAACAAAACATGATAATGCGTCGCCGTTTCCGGTTCGCGGATGACCGCGATCACCTCGCCGACCGCGCCCGCCGCCCCCACCACCGTACCGCCGACCGCCAGTCCCAGGCGGGCGGTCACCCGGTCGCCGCGCTCGAAGCGGTTGGGAATCCACGGCGCGTCCGCCGAGATCAATTCGGTCTCCCGGCAGCCGACGATGCGGTTGCCGGCTTCGAGAAAATGCACGCGGTAGATGATCTGGTCCTGCAGGAATACCCCGATATGACCGACGTAACCGACGCTGCCGCGCCGCACCAGCAGCGCGCCGGTGGGTTGACCAGGGTAGGTCCCGTCGTTGCGGAGATTGCGGATCACCCGCACCGCCTGGTCGCAGGCGAAGCGCGGTTCCAGGATCACGCCGAGCGACCGATGTTCGCCAGCGGTATGCGCGTCTCGCGCGTCGCGGCCTGCCGGTGGAACACCTTGAACACCTTCTCGGTCAGGGCGTCGGAATCCACGAAATCCTGATAGGCGCGCCGCAGGCATCGAGCGTAATCGGTCCGATCCTGGGCGTTCGTGTGCCGCAGATAATCGTGGAAGCGTTGCAGGATGTGCAGGCGGTTGACCTCCACCACCTGGGGATCGAAGGCAATTTCGAAGTAGTCCAGGAAATCCTCGGCTGAGGTCATCTCGGCCAGTTCCTGGTGCAGGGTCGTCGTGCTCATGGTGCTGCCTCGGTGGGTTGGACGGATTCGGAACAGGGATGATGACGGTCCGGCCCGTGGCCGAGATCGCGGTAGAACGTTTCCAGGTCGGCGACTTCGGGCAGCCGCTTGCCTTGACCGACGAAGGCGCGGATCCGTTGGAGCAACGCGCCGGCCTGGCGGTCGCTGAGGACGAAACCGAGATCGCGGTAGACCTTCCGCACCGCGTGGGTGCCGGAATGTTTGCCGAGCACCAGCCGGTGGCTGCGGCCCAGTTCCGCCGGGTCCACGCCTTGATAATTGAGCGGATGCTTGAGCAGGCCGTCCACGTGAATCCCGGCCTCGTGGGTGAAGGCCCCCTCGCCGACCAGGCTCTTGTGCCAGGAAAGCGGGCGGTTGGCGGCGGCGGCGACCCGCTGCGACAGTGCCGGGAAGCGCGAGAGATCGACTCCCACCTGGAACCCGTACAGCTTGCGCAAGCCCAGCACCACTTCCTCCAGCGCGGCGTTGCCGGCTCGCTCGCCCAGACCGTTGACCGTGGTGTTGACGTGGGTCGCTCCGCCCAGCGCGGCGGCCAGGGTGTTGGCGGTGGCCAATCCCAGATCGTCGTGGGCGTGCATTTCCAGTTCGAGGTCCAGCGCCGCGCGCAGGCGCTGGAAAATCGCCAGCGCGCCGAACGGTTCCATGATCCCCAGCGTGTCGGCGAAGCGAAACCGGCGCGCCCCGACGACTTGGGCGGTCTCGGCGGCGCGCAGCAAGAAGTCGTGGTCGGCCCGCGAGGCATCCTCGCCGCCGACGATCACCTCGAGCCCCAGCTCCAGCGCTTGGGGCACGCAGCGGCGGATGGCGGCCAGCGCCCGTTCGCGAGTCCAGCCCAGCTTGTGGCGCAATTGCTGATCGGACAGCGGCAGCGACAGGTCCACGCAGCGCACCCCGAGATGGCGGCACGACCGCAGATCGGATTCGTGCATCCGGCTCCACACCAGCAGCGAGGCGTTCAGACCCAGCGCGACCAGATCGCGGATACTTTCCCGTTCTTCCGCGCCCATCGCCGGAATGCCGATTTCCAGTTCCGACACCCCGAGCGCATCCAGTTCCCCGGCGATGGCGCGCTTTTCGTCCTGGGTAAAGGCGACGCCCGCCGACTGTTCGCCGTCGCGCAGCGTGGTGTCGTCGATCACGATGGTGCGGGAAACGGCAATCATGGCGGCGGCCTCGCCTGAAGTTGTGCTACCCGAAGATTTACAAAGCCCGTGCCAATTTGGAACTGCTTGTTTAACCGAGGAATTAGCTGGTCAATCCCGAGCGTTGCGAAGGGTTTCGCACAGGCGGGCGCGGCGGTTGTCGGGAAGCCGACAAGCCATCAGGCCGTTCCCAGATAGTGCCAGGCGCGGGCCTTGAACAGGCAGTAGACGGTGTCGCCTTCCATCAAGCCGAGATCGTGGATGGCCTTGACGGTGATTTCGGCCAGGATCGGCACGCCGACATCCACTTCCGCCAACACGCGGTCGGCGATTCGCCGCAGGCCGACGACGCGACCCGGCACCTGATTCTGGATGGTGATGTCGGCGATGGGATGACGGGCCAGAGCGACGTCGGCGGCACGCAGCGCGATCCAGGTTTCGGTTCCCGGTGGCAGGGCGGAGAGTGGCAGATGCAGTTCGTGATGATCGTAGCGCACCGTGGTGCAGCCGGTATCCGGTTCGTGCCGGCTGACGGTTACCTGTAACACGTTTTCCAGCCCCAGCGAGCGCGCCAGGCCGAGAATGTGGTCCTGGCGGATCACCTCCAGGAACGGTCCCTGCCCCAGGATGCGGCCCTGTTCCATCACCGCCAGATGCGGAGTCAGATACAGGATTTCGTTGATGGCGTGGCTGACGTAGAGCATCGGCAGGCGCAACTCGTCCCGCACCCGGCGCAGGAAGGGTAGAATCTGTTGCTTGAGTCCCTCGTCCAGCGCCGCCAGCGGTTCGTCCAGCAACAATAGGCGCGGCGACGCCAACAAGGTACGGCCCAGCGCCACCCGCTGCCGCTCGCCACCGGACAGATGGCGTGGCCGGCGATGCAGCAGATGGCCGATGTCCAGCAAATCGACCACCTGGGTCGGAGTGAATTGCCGTTGCGCCGATGGCAACAGCTTGAAGCCGTACAGCAGGTTGTGCCGGACCGAGAGATGAGGAAACAACGGACTGTCCTGGAACACCAGCCCGACCCGGCGGCGATGCGGCGGCAGGTCGATGCGTTTTCGGGCGTCGAACAGGGGGATGCCGTCGAGATTGATATAACCGGCCTGCGGACGCGTCAGGCCGGCGATGGCGCGGAGCAGGGTGCTCTTACCACAACCGGAAGGACCGAACAGCCCGCTCACCGGTTGCTCCAGCGTCAACCGGCCTTGCAGGGTGAAGGAACCCTGATGCAGCTCGAGATCGAGATCGAGCATGGGGCGATGTACCTGTCCGATGGGATTTCGGGGTTTTCGGTCAGACGCCAGATAGCCAACGGTAAGGTACAAGCCCTTCCGAACAAACTGTCGGGGAGGAATACCTACAAAGTCTAATCGACAAAGCCGACATTGGTAACTAAAGCTTAAAAGAGCGATTAAACCCCGGGTTCGATAAAAAATGTTCGCCCTGCTCCAGCGCTGCCTGCCCGACACTCCGCCGCTTGCCGCAAGCGAGGCGCTGCGAACCGCCGTCGCTATCAGCGTGGCGGTGCTGCTCACCGGTATCCTCTCCACCGCTCTGGTATCCGACGCTTTGGCCCCGGTACTGATCGCCTCGATGGGTGCGTCGGCCATCATTTTGCTGGCCTTGCCTACCAGCCCATTGGCCCAGCCCTGGCCCTTCGTCGGTGGCCAACTGATCAGCGTCGCTATCGGCATTACCCTGGCGCATTGGGTCGAATCCCCCCTGCTGGCCTGCGGCCTTGCCATTCTCTTGACCGCCTTTGCCATGCTGCGCCTGCATTGCCTGCACCCGCCAGGCGGAGCCGCCACGCTCATCCCCATCCTGGCCCACCACGAAGCTCAGCAATTCGGTTACGGTTACCTGCTGATCCCCGTGGCGCTCAACACCCTTCTACTGCTGCTGCTGGCCTGGGGATTCAACCGCCTGCTCGGTCGCATGTATCCGCATCAGCCGCGCCCGCCGCTGCCCGACCCGCACGGCACGGGCGATCCACTGCCTACCGAACGTGCCGGCGTACAAGAAGAAGACGTGCGCGCGGCGCTGGCCAGGGAACCCGTGATGCCGGATATCGGCGCCGCCGAATTGCGGCGGTTGATGGCGCGGGCGGAGGATAATGCGATCAGCCGGGTGTTTGGCGAACTCGATTGCGCGACCGTGATGTCCCGCGAATTGGTGACGGTTTTCTCCCGGCAACCAGCGGGGGAGGCATGGCGTTTGTTGCGTCGACACAAGGTCAGGGCGTTGCCCGTGCTCGATCATGTTGGCCAATTGGTGGGGGTGGTCACCCTCGTGGATCTGCTCAAGCACATCCCGATGGAAGGCTTGCAACAGGATGCGCACGCCTTGGCCGCCTGGATATCCGGGCGCTCCGGCCACGAACCCCGGATCGAGGAGGTGATGACCCATACGGTTCGGACGGTGCGTGAAGACCAACCTCTGCTGGAACTGGTGCCCATGTTGTCCGATTTTGGCTTGCATCATCTGCCGGTGGTCGATGCCGGCGGTAAACTGGTCGGCATGATCACCCAGTCCGACCTCATCGCCGGCTTGCACTGGGCGCTGGTCCGGCGGACGATGGAGCGGTGGGAATAGAACTATCCGACCGGGTAGAGGCGCGCCACGCCAGAAGCCGGTGTTGGAGCTCGATCCGACGGTCACGTCCGTCGATTCCCCAGCATTCGTTCCACCCGCCGCGCGCCCAGTTCGCTGATCCACAGCGCCGCCAACGCCAGCAGGATGGAAATGACCACCAGCCGCAGCGCCGGGCCGTCGCCGCCGGGAATCTGGGTATAGGTATAGATCGCCAGCGGCAGGGTGCGCGTCTCCCCGGCCACGTTGCCGACGAAGGTGACCGTCGCGCCGAACTCGCCCAAACTGCGGGCGAAGGCCAGCACCAGCCCGGTCAGTATCCCTGGTAACGACAGCGGCACGGTCACGGTCAGCCACACTCGCAATGGCCCCGCGCCCAGGGTGCGCGCCGCTTCCTCCAGTCGGGGTTCCACCAGGGTCACCGCCAGTCGCACCGCTCGCACCATCAGCGGAAACGCCATCAGCGCCGAGGCAACGACCGCGCCCTGCCAGGTGAACGCCAGCGCGATGCCCCAGGTCTCGTACAGCCAGCGGCCAATCGGTCCCTGCCGGCCCAACAACAGCAGCAGCAGATAACCGGGCACCACCGGCGGTAATACCAATGGCAGGTGCACCAGCCCGTCCACGAGGGCCTTGCCGGGAAATCGAATCCGCGCCAACAGCCAGCCGGTTACGATGCCCGGCACGGCGATCAGCGCGGTGCACCACAGCCCGATCTTGAGCGACAGCCAGAGCGCGGTCAGCTCCTCGGGCGTGGGTTGCAGCGATGGCCACACGGTCGACCGTCAGTCGAGCACGGTAAACCCGTACTGGCGGAATACCTGCGCCGCCGCCGGGGTGCTCAGGAAATCCAGGAACCCTTGCGCCGCCGGTTTGGCTCCTTGCACCAGGGCGACCGGATAGAGCACGGGCGCATGGGTATCGGCGGGAAAGACGCCGAGCGCCTCGACCTTGCCGGACGTCTTGGCGTCGGTTTCGTAGACGATGCCGACCGCGCACTCGCCGCGCTCCACGAAGGCCAGCGCCGAACGCACGTCCGGCGCCGCCGCCAGGCGCGGTTCCAGCGCCGCCCACCAGCCCAGCGCCGTCAACGCCTGTCGGCTGTATTGGCCAATCGGCACGTCGGGTCCACAGGAACACCAGCGGCCTTGAAACGCGCCGGGCAGGTCGAAGCTTTTTTCCAGCTTCACCGGAAACGCCTGGCCCTTGGGCGCGACCAGCACCAGGCGATTGCCGAGCAGGTTGCGGCGGCTGGCCTTGACGATCCTGTCCTTGCCGTCGAGGTAATCCATCCATTTCAAATCGGCGGAAATGAACACGTCTGCCGGTGCTCCCTGCTCGATTTGCTTGGCCAGGGCGGAGGCGGCGGCGAAGGAGGTGACGACCTCGATGCCTTTCTCCTTTTCGTACAGCGCGGCGAGGTCTTGAATCGCGTTGGTGGTGCTGGCGGCGGCGAACACGGTGATTCGATCCACCGCCCCGGCGGGAAGGGCTAGTCCTACGGACAACCAAAGCAGACCGATTCCCAGCCAGCGCAGAAAGGTTCCACGGAACATCGAAAAATCTCCTTCGGTCAACCGCGACTACAGCGCCACGCCCAGAATGACGCTGGACGACTTGATCACCGCCACCGCCGGATCGCCTTCCTTGAGCGCCAGTGCGTCGATGCTGGCGTTGGTGATGGTGGCGGTGACGGTTTTGCCGCCCGCCAACTGGAGGGTGATCTCGCCGTTGACCGCGCCTTTCCGGCAATCCGCAACCGTGCCGCGCAACTGGTTGCGGGCGCTGAGTTTCAATTTGGGTTCGCCGGCCACGATGATCACGGAAGACGCTTTCACGAGGGCCTGAACCTCGCTGCCTTCCTGGAGCCCCAGATTTTCGACGCTGCCGCGGGTGATCAAGGCGGTCATCCGGTCGCCGCCGCCGATGTCTACACTAACCTCGGCGTTGATCGGGCCGAGGTTCAGGCCGGTCACCCGACCCAGGAACTGATTTCTCGCGCTGATTTGCGGCATGTTGCACCGTGCTGGATTGAATATCCGACTGACGCCGGCAATGATTGACCGTTTGCGGAGCGATGGCAATCATCCGTCGCCGTCTGGCGGGAGGAAGATAGTGGTTGATGGGAACGGCTGGCGGGTATTGCAAGTTCCTGATCGCCGACCAGCCGGTTGTCAGCCTCGATAGGTTTGGCTCCAGTCTTCTTCCTGTGGACCGCTCACGCCGCCAGCGGCAGTGCTTCGTGGGTAAAACACGCCTTGGGACAGACCCGCGAACACGCCTCGCAACCGATGCAGTCCATGGCGTTCGAGAGCGTCATGAAGGAATTGTCGCTGTCGTCGTCATCGTCGTCATCGTCGTCCAGATCGACGTCGTCGACCGCCCGTTGCACGATGGTCAGCACGTCGCGCGGGCAGACCTTGAAGCAGCGGCCACAGCCGATGCATTTGCTTTCGTCCAGCGCGGTCACGAACTGGGGCACCCAAAGAGTGCCGCCGCGGGTGATGCCGGTGATAGGGGGTTCCACGCCCATGGCTACTTACCTCGCTTGCTTGAAAAATCCCGGAATGGCCCCGCGGGCGAACCGGGAGTTGTTGAGGGAACCTATTCCTGCCAGCCTTCGGCCTCCATCGCCGCGAACCGCGCGTCGGCGCTGTCGTTTTCGCGCTGGCGGGCGATGACGCGGTTCAGCCAGGCGGGTGCGTCGCCGCCACGCAGGGCCGCCTGCAAATCGGCGAGCAGGGGCGCGATGGCCGTGCCGGCATCTACCCGGATCGGCTGGACCCCAAGGGCCAGCAATTGCTGAATGGCGGAGCCGCCGACCGCCTGGCAGTAGACCACCGCGCAACCCCGCAGCAGCGCGAGTTTGGCGGCGAGTTTGTCTTCGTGACCGTCGCGGTCGAGCGCACCGAACTGAGCGAATTCCGCCATCGTCGCCTGTTCGGCAGTCACGGCGTAGATGAGCAGCGCGTTGGCGGCGCCGAAGTGCTGGTCTACCCGGTGGCGGTCGCTGGTGGCGAAGGCGGCTTTCACGGTGGGAAGCAGGGGCGGCTCGTTAGTGCGGCCAGCCAGAATTCGCAAATGCCTGCGTAGCGCCATGACTCGCCTCCTGCCGTGAGTCGGCCTTGCGGGAGTAGATGGAGTGATAGGGAGCGACGCCGTGATCGGGCCGTTCGAGCAGCGCGTTGGCCAGATCGAACAGCAGTTGCCGGCTGCCGCCGTAGCCGATCCAGGCGCGCTGATAGCCGCCGATGCGGTCGTACTGGGGAATGCCCGCGCGCAGCAGCGGAATCCCGAGACGTTCCGCGCTCTCGGCGGCGTGGGAATTGCTGATGACCAACTCCGCTCCGCGTTCGCGCGCC
>DGFE01000043.1 GCA_002391525.1 Competibacteraceae bacterium UBA3908 | reverse complement strand
CCGGCGCCGAGCCGCACCATCGGTCTGGCGTGGCGCCGGCAATTTCCCCGGCAAGCCACCATCGGCGCTCTGGTGGAAGTCGTCCAGAATCATCTGCCATCCGGTTTGAACCAGACGAAACCCTGCCCGCGAAACCGGTCGACCGATCACTGTTGAACGCGGAGGTCACTCCAGCGCCTGCGCCAGATCGGCGACGAGATCCGCGACATCCTCGATCCCCACCGACAGCCGCACCAAGCCGTCGTCGATGCCCAGTTCCCGGCGCACCTCCGGCGGCACCGAGGCGTGGGTCATGATCGCCGGATGTTCGATCAGGCTTTCCACCCCACCCAGACTCTCCGCCAGCGCGAACACCCGGCAGCGGGTCAGAAACCGCGTCACCTCGGCCAGACTGCCGCGCACCACCGCGCCGATCATCCCGCCGAAACCGCCGCGCAGCTGCCGCCGCGCCAGTCCGTGTTGCGGATGACCGGGCAGGCCGGGATAAATCACCCGCTCGATCCTCGGGTGCCGCTCCAGCCAGGCGGCGATATGCAGGGCGTTCGTGCTGTGGCGCTCCATCCGTAGACCCAGGGTCTTCAGGCCCCGCAGCGCCAGAAAGCTGTCGAAGGGACTGGCGACCGCGCCGATGGCGTTTTGCAGATAGCCCAGCCGCTCAGCCAGTTTCGCCCCCCGACACACCGCCACCCCGCCGATGACGTCGGAATGGCCGTTCAAATACTTGGTCGCGGAATGAACGACGATATCGAACCCGTATTCCAGCGGCCGTTGCGCCCAGGGCGTGGCGAAGGTATTGTCGGCCACCGTCAGGATGCCGCGCTCGCAGGCCACGTTGAAGACCATCTCCAGATCCACCAGCTTCAACAGCGGATTGCTGGGGGTTTCCACCCAGATCATCCGCGTTCGCGGCGTCAACACGCTCTCCAGCGCCGCCCGGTCGCGCAGGTCGGAGTAGGAGAAGGTCAAACCGGCGCTGCGTCGCCGCACCTGCTCGAACAGCCGCCGGGTGCCGCCGTAGATGTCGTCCAGCGCCACGACGTGATCGCCGCTGTCCAGCAGTTCCAGCACCGTGGATGTGGCGGCCAGCCCGGAGGCGAACGCGAAACCGGCATCGCCGCCTTCCAGATCGGCAATACAGCGTTCGTAGGCGAAGCGGGTGGGGTTCTGGCTGCGCGAGTATTCAAAACCCTGGTGTACGCCCGGACTGGATTGCACGTAGGTCGAGGTGGCGTAGATCGGCGTCACCACCGCGCCGGTGGTCGGGTCCGGCGACTGGCCGGCATGCACGGCGCGGGTGACGAAGCCCAGCGGATGGGAAAGGTCGGTCATGGATTGGAACCTTCGGATAATCGAACGCCTGGCCGGAACCATCGCCGGCGGACAGGTTCAAGAGCAAAATCGGTTTAACATCATATCGGGACCAAATCCGTTTGATAAAGGAACCCTCGCCATGTCCCTCTCTCACACTCTCTGGCAAACCAACGCCGATCTGGCCCAAGCCTGTCTCGCTCATCCCTTCGTACAAGGCATTGGCGACGGTTCGCTGTCCCGCTCGCGTTTCGCCGGGTACATCGGTCAGGATGCGTTCTACCTGCAAGCCTTCGCTCGCGCTTACGTCGTCGCCGCCGCCAGGGCGCCGGACTGGACCGGTTTCCGGGAATTGCACCAACTCGCGGGCGGCGTCCTGCAGGAATTGGAACTGCACCACGGCGTCGCCACGGCCTGGGGGCTGGATTTAAACCAAGTGACGCCCGGCGCGGCCACCCGGCGCTACACCGATTTCCTGCTGGCCACCGCCTGGGGGCAGGAGACCGGCGTCACGGTCGCGGCCATGACGCCCTGCATGAGGCTGTACGCCTTTCTCGGCCAACAACTGGCCAGCCGGCAGCGGGAACCGCACGCCTACAGCGATTGGGTGCGAACCTACGGCAGCGCGGATTTCGAGCGCCTGGCGGTTCAGTTGGAAGGACTGCTGGATCGTTACGCCCCGGACGACGCGGCGGTCGCGGATGCCTACCGCTACGCCATGCGGTGCGAACACGAGTTCTTTCAGGCGGCCTGGCTCGCCGCTTGAACCGCGCCGCCAGGAAAACCGGGGAGGAACGGAGCGGTCTCGCCTAAGCCAGCCAGATCAGGCTGGCCATCCGTCCGGTGCGGTTTGCGCGGCGGTAGGAAAAAAACCGCTCCGGTTCGCTGAAGGTGCAGTAATCGCCGCCGTAAATCGCCGTCACGTACAACCGTCGCAACTGGAGCCGGGCCATGGCATAAATATCCGCCAGCCAGCGACCCGCCGGTGAAGGCCGAAAACAACCCGCGTTGGCTTTGTCCAGGGCGATGAAGGCGGTGCGTACTTCCTCACCGACCTCGAAGACGTTCGGACCGATGGCCGGTCCCAGCCAGACCAGCAGTTCCATCGGCGGCACGCCCAAACGCGCCACGGTGGCGGCGATCACCCCGCCGGCCATCCCGCGCCAGCCCACGTGAACGGCGGCGATCACCTTGCCGGCGCGGTCGCACAGCAACACGGGCAGACAATCGGCGGTCATCACCGCGCAGGGCCGTCCCGGCTCGCGGGTCCAGGCGGCATCGGCGGCGACCGGCGCGCGGATCGTCTCGGCGGCGACCACGGTGGTGCCATGAACCTGTTCCAACCAAGCCGGTTCGGCGGGATAGCCGACCGCCGCCATCAGCCGTCGGCGGTTCTCGGCGACGCGGGCCGGATCGTCGCCGACGTGCCCGGCCAGGTTGAGACTGTCATAAGGGGGCGAACTGATCCCGCCAAGGCGAGTGGTGCTTACCGCCCGCACCCTGGCCGGGGCCGGCCAGTTGGGAATGATCAAGGGTTCCGGTTGCGGTTCACTCAAGGGTGTTGCTCCACGTCATCGTTCAGCACCGCCAGCAATTCCGCCAGATCGGGAGGGATTTCGGCCCGCCATTCCAGGCGTTCGCCGGTGCCGGGGTGGGTCAGGGCCAGCCGCTCGGCGTGCAGCGCTTGCCGTCGAAAGCGCTGAATCACCTCGATACAGCGGGGCGACGCGTGCGGCGGCAACCGCGGCCTGCCACCGTACACTGGATCGCCTAGTAATGGAAAACGGATATGCGCCATGTGGACCCGAATCTGATGGGTACGTCCGGTTTCCAGCCGGACCCGTAGCAGGGCATGGGCGCGAAACCGGCGCAGCACCCGATAATGGGTCACCGCCGGCCTGCCGCCGGGGGTGACCGCCATCCGCTGGCGGTCCACCGGATGGCGACCGACGGGCGCGCCCACCGTGCCGCCCGCCACCGGCACGCCGTTGACCACGGCCAGATATTCCCGTTCGATGCGCCGCGCCCGCAATTGTTCGACCAGCGCGGCATGCGCCCGCAAGCTGCGCGCGACCACCAGCAGCCCGGTCGTATCCTTGTCGAGCCGATGCACCAGCCCGGCGCGCGGCAGGGTCGCCAATTCCGGTGCGTGATGCAACAGGGCGTTGACCAGGGTGCCGTCGCGGTTACCGGCGGCGGGATGCGCCACCCGTCCGGCGGGTTTGTCGAGGATCAGCAGATCGGCGTCTTCGTAACGGATGTCCAGCGGAATGTTCTGGGCGACGGCGGCGGTTTCCGTCTCGAAAACCAGCTCGCCGCTGACGGTCTCGCCGCCGGCGACGGCATCGCGAGGCCGGCGGATTTGGCCGTCCACCCGCAATTGGCCGGCCTTGAGCCATCGCTGCAAACGGCTGCGGGAATAGGCCGGCAGCAGTTCCGCCAAGGCTTGATCGAGCCGCATTCCAGCGCGGTCGGCGGGTATTTGACAGTCGATCCGTTCGGTCGGTGGCATGATGGTTTTTGGCGGTCCGGGCGTTATACTGGTCTTCCCGATTCATTCTAGACAATCGTCGTTCCATGCTGTCATCCATGCGCCCCCTATCGAAACTGTTCCTCGCCGGCCCGCTCGCGGCGGCGCTGCTGGCGGGTTGTGGCCTGCTCCCGGAAAAAATCGACGAAACCAGGGGCTGGTCGGCCCAGCGCCTCTACAGCGAGGCCCGGGAATCCATGGGCGAGGGCAACTATCAAACCGCCCTCGAATATCTGGATAAAATCCAGGCCCGTTATCCGTTTGGCCGTTACGCGCAACAGGCTCAGCTCGACACCATCTTCATTCAGTACAGGGACAACGAGCCGGACGCCGCCATCGCCGCCGCCGACCGCTTCATCAAGGCCAACCCGCGCCATCCCTATGTGGATTATGCGTACTACATGAAGGGTCTGGTGAATTTCAATCGCAGCAACACCCTGCTCGACCGACTCGCGCCCGTCGACCGCGCCAAGACCGACACCGGCACCGCCCGGCAGTCCTACAACGATTTCTCCGAGTTGACGCAGAAATTTCCCAACAGCAAATACGCCGAGGACGCCCGCCAGCGAATGCTGTTCCTGCACAACAGCCTGGCGGCCTACGAGGTCAACGTCGCCGACCACTACCTGCGGCGCGGCGCCTACGTCGCGGCGGTCAACCGGGCCAAGTACGTGCTGGAAACCTACGCCCGCACACCGGCGACCGCCGACGCCCTCAGCATCATGACCCAGGCTTACGTGAAGATGGGGATGCCGCAACTGGCCGCCGACAGCCTGCGGGTGCTGGAGCGCAACTATCCACAATCCCCGGAGTTGCCCAGGCTGAACGCGCTGGTCAAGAGCGCCGGCTGAGCGGCGACCGAATCGGGGTTTTCCAACGGGATTCATCGCCGCGAGGGCCGCGCCATGTGGGATTTCTTCGAAACCGTCCGTCATCGTCATTCCGTCCGCAGATACCAGCCGGATATGCCGGTCGAAACCGAAAAGCTGCACGCCATTCTGGAAATGGCCTGCGCGGCGCCTTCGGCGGGCGATTTGCAATCGTACCGGATCGTTGTCGTGCGCGACCGGGCCGAGCGGCAGGCGCTGGTGCACGCCTCCCACCAGCAAACCTTCATCGCCGAAGCGCCGGTGTGCCTGGTGTTCTGCGCCGACCCGGCCCGTTCGGAAAGCGCCTTCGGCGAACGGGGCGCCAGGTTGTACGCCCTGCAGGACGCCACCATCGCCGCCGCTTACGCGCAACTGGCCATCGTCGCCGCCGGCATGGGTTCCACCTGGGTTGGCTACTTCGAGGAAGACCAAGTGCGCGAGGCGCTGCGCCTGGAACCCGGACTGGTGCCATTGGCCCTGCTCAGTCTGGGCTATCCGGCGGAATTGCCGGAACCCAGCTCGCGCCGGCGGCTGGACGAAGTGGTGGCGTGGCGCTGATCGCGACGGGCGCTCACCGCGCCCGTTGCAACGCCCGAATCCCCTGTTCCAGTCCTTCCAGCGTCAGGGGGAACATCCGTTCGCCCATCAGTTCCCGCACCATCTGGATCGAAGGAATGTAGCTCCAGCGATTTTGTGGCTGTGGATTGAGCCAGATCGCGTGCGGCCAGGCGGTCAATAGCCGGCTCAGCCAGACATCGCCGGCCTCCGGGTTGAAATGCTCGACGCTGCCGCCCGGATAGGTGATCTCATACGGGCTCATGGTGGCGTCGCCGACCAGGATCAGCTTGTAGTCGTGTCCGAAGGTGTTCAGCACCGACAGGGTTGCGGTTTTCTCGGTGTAGCGGCGGCGATTGTCCTTCCACAGCCCCTCGTAGACCATGTTGTGGAAGTAGAAATATTCCAGATGCTTGAACTCGCCGCGCGCCGCCGAGAACAACTCCTCGCAGACCCGGACGTGATCGTCCATCGAACCGCCCACGTCCAGAAACAGCAGCACCTTCACCGCGTTGTGCCGTTCCGGGACCATCTTCAGTTCCAGCCAGCCGGCGTTGCGGGCCGTCGACCGGATGGTGTCGTCCAGATCCAGTTCCCGGGCCGCGCCTTCGCGGGCGAACCGCCGCAAGCGCCGCAGCGCGATCTTGATGTTGCGGGTGCCGAGTTCGAGGGTGTCGTCCAGATTGCGGAACTCGCGACGGTCCCAGACCTTGACCGCGCGGCGGTGGCGCGAAGTCTCCTGACCGATACGGATCCCTTCCGGGTTGTAGCCGTAGGCCCCATACGGCGAGGTGCCGGCGGTGCCGATCCATTTGTTGCCACCCTGATGACGACCCTCCTGTTCGGTCAACCGCTTGGCGAACGTCTCCATCAGCTTTTCCCAGCCCCCGAGCGATTCGATCCATTGCTTGTCCTCCTCGCTCAGGGTCAGTTCCGCCAGCTTGTGCAGCCATTCCAGCGGCACCCTGGCCCCGATGATTTCGTCGAACAGCGTTTCCAGTCCCTGGAAATGGCTGCCGAACACCTGGTCGAAACGGTCGTAATAGCGTTCGTCCTTCACCAGGGTCGCCCGCGCCAGATAATAGAACTCCTCGATACTGTGCGCGGTGACCCGCTGGCTCAGCGCCTCCAGCAGAGTCAGAAACTCGGTCAGCGTGACCGGAATGCCGGCCTGGCGGAGTTTGAGAAAGAAGTCGGTCATCATCAGGCAACCCTCGGCCCCAACCCCTCGCCCGCAGGCGGGTGAAGGGCGATTCTTTCAATCTTTCTTGCGCCTCGACATGAACAGCAGCCGCTCGAACAGGTGCACGTCCTGCTCGTTCTTCAGCAGCGCGCCGTACAGCGGCGGAATCAGCTTGCGCTGGTCGCCACGCAGCGCCTCGGGCGGAATGTCTTCCGCCACCAGCAGCTTGATCCAGTCCAGCAGTTCGGAGGTGGAAGGGCGCTTCTTCAGTCCCGGCACGTCGCGGATCTCGAAAAACGCCTCCAGCGCCTCGCTCAACAGCCGTTTCTTCAGATTCGGATAGTGCACGTTGACGATCCGTTCCATGGTCTCCTTGTCGGGAAAGCGGATGTAGTGGAAGAAGCAGCGGCGCAGGAAAGCGTCCGGCAGTTCCTTCTCGTTGTTGCTGGTGATGATGATGATCGGTCGGTGCCGGGCCTTGACCACCTGTCGGGTCTCGTAGACGAAGAACTCCATGCGGTCGAGTTCGTGCAGCAGGTCGTTGGGAAACTCGATGTCGGCCTTGTCGATCTCGTCGATCAGCAACACCGGCTGGATTTCGGTGGTGAACGCCTCCCACAGCTTGCCCTTGACGATGTAGTTGCCGATGTCGTGCACCCGGGCGTCACCCAGTTGCGAATCGCGCAGTCGCGACACGGCGTCGTACTCGTACAAGCCCTGCTGGGCCTTGGTGGTGGACTTGATGTGCCATTGGAGGAACGGCCGGTTCAGGGCGAGGGCGACTTCCTCGGCCAGTTGGGTCTTGCCGGTGCCCGGTTCGCCCTTCACCAGCAAGGGCCGGCCCAGGGTGACGGCGGCGTTGACCGCCATCATTAGATCGTCGGTGGCGACGTAACGGTCGGTCCCGCGAAAGCGTGATTCGGACATGGGGAAGAGTTCTCCTGCGGCACGATGGCGGCGGTTGCGGCGAAGTTCATTGTTGGACAGGTGGGGCAACGGGCGCAAGCGGCGCCCTCTGCATTCGCTGGGCGATTTATCACGATCTATATAAAAAAGTTATTTCTAATTTCCAATTTATTATGCTTCTCGCATAAAATTTTTTTGATACTGTTGCCGGCCAATACGTTCTAAAGCCACGGGTTCCCCCCTTTCACAGCGCGCGAGGAAAAACGATGAAGGCGAATAACATCCTGGAAACCATCGGCAACACGCCCCACGTCCGCGTCAACCGACTGTTCGCCGACCGCCGTGTCGAAATCTGGATGAAGCTGGAACGGGCCAATCCCGGCGGCAGCATCAAGGATCGCATCGGCCTGGCGATGATCGAGGACGCCGAACGGCGCGGCCTGGTCACAGCGGACACCGTCATCGTCGAGCCGACCTCCGGCAACACCGGCATCGCGCTGGCGATGGTGGCGGCGGTCAAGGGCTACCGCCTGATCCTGACCATGCCGGAATCGATGTCGCTGGAGCGGCGGCGCTATCTGGCGGCGCTGGGCGCGGAACTGGTGCTGACGCCCAAGGAAAAGGGGATGCCGGGCGCCATCGAAAAAGCCCAGGATCTGGTGCGGGAAACGCCGAACGCCTGGATGCCGCAGCAGTTCGAGAATCCCGCCAACGTCGAGATTCACCGCCGCGCCACGGCGCAGGAAATCCTCGCCGACTTCCCCGAGGGGCTGGACTATCTGATCACCGGCGTCGGCACCGGCGGCCATATCACCGGCTGCGCCGAGGTCCTGAAGGAAAAATTCCCGAAGCTGAAGGTGTTCGCGGTCGAGCCTACCGCCTCGCCCGTCCTCAGCGGCGGCCAGCGCGGCCCGCACCCGATTCAGGGCATCGGCGCCGGCTTCGTGCCGGCGATCATGAACATGGCCATTCTCGACGGCATCGTGCAGGTCGCCCACGAGGACGCTTTCCGGTACGCGGTGCGCTGCGTCAGGGAGGAAGGCATCTTCATCGGCATTTCCTCCGGCGCCTCGCTGGCCGCCGTTTCCCAGAAGCTGCCGGAAATCCCCGACGGCAGCCGGGTGTTGACGTTCTGCTACGACACCGGCGAGCGTTATCTGTCGGTGGCGGGATTGTTCGAGTAGCCCCAGACTCGCCTGGCAGGCGGGCCGGCTTTTGAACGAGGCCGCCGGGGCAGGGAGGTCAAGAACGCGCTCCCAACGGGAAATGATCTAACCTTATACAGGCGCAATCATAATTTCCATCAAACCACCTTGGGAGACACCTGCCAGTATGAGTCAATACGATAGCATCCATCGCCGTTCGCTGGCCGATCCGGCTGGGTTCTGGGGCGAAGCCGCCGCGGAAATCGACTGGTTCAAGCCGTGGGACAAGGTGCTGGACGACAGTCGGGCGCCTTTTTACCGCTGGTTCGTCGGCGGCGAACTCAATACCTGCTTCAACGCTCTCGACCGGCACGTCGCCAGGGGCCGGGGGGATCAGGCGGCGTTGATCTACGACAGCCCGGTGACCGGAACCATCCAGACCTTCACGTTCCGCGAGATGCTCGATTGGGTCTCGCGCTTCGCCGGGGTGCTCCAGCGGCTCGGCGTGAGCAAGGGCGACCGGGTAGTCATTTACATGCCGATGGTGCCGCAGGCGGTGGTCGCCATGCTGGCCTGCGCCCGGCTCGGGGCCATCCACTCGGTGGTGTTCGGCGGCTTCGCCCCCCACGAACTGGCGACCCGCATCAACGACGCCGGTCCCAAGGTCGTGGTATCGGCCTCCTGTGGCATCGAGGTCGCCAAGGTCCTGCCCTACAAGCCGCTCCTCGACGCCGCGCTCGATCTGGCCACGCACAAGCCGGATGCCTGCGTCATCCTGCAAAGGCCGCAAATCCAGGCCCCGCTGATTCCCGGCCGCGATCACGACTGGGATGAACTGATGGCGGGGGCAAGCCCGGTGGATTGCGTCCCGGTGGTGGCGACCGACCCGCTCTACATCCTGTACACCTCGGGCACCACCGGCCAGCCCAAGGGCATCGTCCGCGACAATGGCGGCTCATCGGTCGCCACCCAATGGACGATGCAGCACTTCTACACCATCCAGCCCGGCGAGACGATGTGGGCGGCCTCGGATGTCGGCTGGCAGGTCGGCCATTCCTACATCGCCTATGGCCCGATGCTGCACGGCGCCACCGCGACGCTTTATGAAGGCAAGCCGGTGGGCACGCCGGACGCCGGCGCTTTCTGGCGGGTCATCAGCCAGCACCGGATTCCCGTGCTCTTCACCGCCCCCACCGCCTTCCGCGCCATCAAACGGGAAGATCCCGACGGCCTCTTGATCAGGAAATACGACCTGTCGCACTTCCGCGCCCTGTTCCTGGCCGGGGAACGCTGCGATCCCGACACCTTGCAGTGGGCGGAAGACCATCTCAAGGTGCCCGTGATCGATCACTGGTGGCAAACCGAAACCGGCTGGGCGATTGCCGGCATTCCGCTGGGCATCGAGCGGCTGCCGGTGAAATACGGCTCGACCAGCAAGCCGATGCCGGGCTGGAATGTGCAGGTTTTGGGAGCGGATCGCCAGCCGGTCGCCGCCGGACAGGAAGGCGCCCTGGTCATGAAGCTGCCGATGCCCCCGGGCGCTTTCACGACGCTGTGGAACGCCGAAAAGCGCTGCCGCAATGCCTATTACGAGGAAAATCCGGGGTTTTATACGACCGGCGACGCCGGCTTTATTGATGAAGACGGTTACATCTTCGTCATGGGGCGGGTTGACGATGTGATCAACGTGGCCGGACACCGCCTGTCCACCGGCGCCATGGAAGAAGTCCTGGCGTCGCATCCGGATGTGGCGGAATGCGCGGTCATCGGCGTCACCGACCCCATGAAGGGGGAACTGCCGCTCGGCTTCATCGTCC
>DGFE01000093.1 GCA_002391525.1 Competibacteraceae bacterium UBA3908 | reverse complement strand
TCAGCTTCGATTTCGTCGCCGACGCCATCGGACGGGAGTTGGCGGAACGGGTGCGAACGGTCAGCCTGCAAATTTATCGGGAGGCCGCCGAGTATGCCCTGAAGCGGGGCATCATCATCGCCGACACCAAATTCGAGTTCGGGCTGGACGAGCAGGGGCGACTGGTGTTGATGGACGAGGCGCTGACGCCGGATTCCTCGCGCTTCTGGCCGGCGGATCAGTATCGACCCGGCGTCAATCCGCCCAGCTTCGACAAGCAGTTCGTGCGCGATTATCTGGAAACGCTGGACTGGGACAAACGGCCGCCGGGACCGGAACTGCCGCCGGAAATCGTCGAGCGCACGGTCGCCAAGTACCGCGAGGCGCTGGAGCGGTTGACGGGAGCGGTGTGAACGCGAGAGTTTGTGTTTTGTGCGACACCAACCCTTAGACTTGGACTTTCCTGATGAAGCATCCGATTGATCCCAAAATCGACTGCGTGTTCAAGGCCCTGCTCGGCGCGGAACGTAACCGCCGGCTGTTGATCCATTTTCTCAACGCCATCCTCGCCAGCGACCTCGCCGCCCCGATCACCGAAGTCGAGATTCTCAACCCCTACAACGAGCGCGAATTTCTCGACGACAAGCTCAGCATCGTCGATGTCAAGGCGCGGGATCAAACCGGGCGGCTCTACCAGGTCGAAATTCAATTGCTCAACGTCCCCAACCTGCCGGCTCGCATCCTGTACGGCTGGGCGGATCTCTACAGCGGGCAGTTACAGGACGGGGACGGCTATGACCAACTCAAACCGACCTACGCCATCTGGCTGTTGGGCCAGGCCCTGCGCTCGAAAACTGCCGAAGCGGTCCACCGCTTCCGCTGGCGTGACGAACAGGGGCGGAGCCTGGTCGATCACGGGGGGGTCTGGCTGCTGGAACTGAGCAAATACGCGGTCGAAACGGTCGAAACCGAGCAGGATCGGTGGTTAAAATTCTTTGTCGAGGGCGACCGGCTCGACGACGAGCACCTACCCCCATGGATGCAAACCGAGGAGATGCGCCAAGCCATGAGTACCTTGAAAGCCTTTTCCGAGAAAGAGCGCGCCTATCATGCCTATCAGGCGCGGCAGAACTACTTGCGCCAGCAGAAGAGTATTGAGAACTATCTGAACGCCTTACTCGCCGAAGTTGAACAGGCCCGGGCGGAGAAAGAGCAAGCGCAAGTAGAGATAGAACAGGCGCGGGCCGCCGAAGAACAGGCGCGGGCGGAGAAAGAAGCCGCACTGGCTGAAATCGAGCGTCTCAAAGCCCTGCTGCGGAATTAGAAGAACCAGGTTTTTTCATGTGGTGCCTCCATTGGCGCCGCTTGGGTCTTGCGCGGCCCGACCAGACTGTACCCCTTTGCCAAAACGACGACTTGGATGCGTATCAGTGGGGTGAACAATGCCTACCCTACTATGCGGCTTGCGGGAAACACCCCCTACTTCTTTCCCTGGTCATCCAAGCTCCGCGCGAGGGCAGAAATGCCAGCCGGGTAGCCGGAAGCCAGAAGAAATCCAGGGATCAATCAATGGCGCGATTCAGGATCGCCTCCAGATCGGCGATCATGGGAAGCGCCTGCTCCGGTGGCAGCCTGGCGGCGTCGAAGTTGACGTGAAGGGTCATCCGGTCGTTGAGGGTGCCGACCGCGGTGAACAGGACGTGGCTGAACATCGGACACAGAGCGAACGACAGCGCCTCCACTTGGAATGGCGTGGTGGCGGGCAGCGGCGCCAGTCGGCCCACATTGCTGACCATGGACACCTGCTGTGCGTTCTCCATCATCTTTCTCAACGCGGCGATGCCGTCCGGGGTGGCCGGAAACTCGGCGGGCGGCGGAAACAGGGCGAAGAACAAATGCCCGTCGCCGCGCTGGAGCAGGCATTTGAGATCGTCCGACACCGTTCGGGCCAGCGCCTTCCGACGACTAGGTCAGTGACTCACCGCATCCAGCAGCAGCCGACCGACTGTCTCGTTGTCCAGGCCGGGGATCGCGAACGCCGCGGAGCCCGGACCCCATGCCATCACCGGGACGGGCGTGGCGGTGTGGTCGCCTTCGTCCGTGCCACTCCACCCCCAGGTCACGTTGAAGCGCGCCGCCAGCACGTCGGCGATGCCCATCTCCTTGTTCTGAAGGATCAACGCCTTCTCGGCGGGCGTGACCGTGATGCCCGCGTAGGTGGCGAGGGTCTTTTCGACGGTCATCTTGCCGGCCTTGATGAGGCCCCACATCCACTCGGTGCTGGCCGTCTGTCGTGCAATCGCCGCGTAGTCGGTCGCTGGTCCGACGATGAGGCCGCCCGTCTCGTGGTCGGCCGTGACGACGATCAGCGTATCCTGCTCGGGCCGCGCCTTTGCCCAGTCGTAGGCGTAGTTGATGGCCTGGTCGAGTTCGCGGATCTCGGCGCCGACCCAGGCGGCGTCACGCGCGTGCCCGCCCCAGTCGTTGGCGCCACCCTCGACCATCAGGAAGAAGCCGTCGGGGTCCTTGCTCAAGACGCCGATGGCCGCCTGCGTGAGTTGGGGCAGCGTCGGTTGCTTTCGCGTCGCGCCTTCCTCCTCGCGGTCGATTGTATAAGCGAGCGAGGTCTTGCCGAAGATGCCGTACATCTTGGTAGGCCATGGCGCCGCGCCGGTGAAGTAGGGTTCGAGCTCCCGCAAACTCGTCACGTCGGGAGCGCCGAGCAGATACGACTCGCTCCAGCCGCCGCTGAACAGCACCTCGATGCCCCGCGCCACCATCTGTTCGGTGATCTCGGCGCCAAGGTCGCGGTCCGGCACGTGGGCGGCGAACACCGCCGGCGTCGCGTCGGAGAGTTCCAGGTCGGTGACG
>DGFE01000014.1 GCA_002391525.1 Competibacteraceae bacterium UBA3908 | reverse complement strand
CGCTGACTGAGGTCGGCGCTGCCTTGGGCGATCTCGGCGGCGGCGGCGTTGACCTGGCCGGTGGCCTGAGTGACCTGCGTGACCATGGCCTTCAATTGGCCGGCCATGTCGCGCAGGGCGGCGTAGATGCCGGTTTCCTGGCCGGTGTTCTCGAATCGCACCGTCAGGTCGCCGTGGGCAATCTTCTGAGTCAGCGCGGCTATCTCCGCCGGTTCGCCGCCAATCGGACGGCGGATCACTCGTACCAATAGCCAGGCCAGCAGAATCCCGAGCAGCACCGCCGCCGCCGACAGCCATTCCACTACCGAGACGGCGATTTCGTTGGCGCGCTGCACCCGCGGTCCCAAAGCGTCCTGGTCCGTTTTATAGGACGCCTTGATCTCTTCCGTAGCCTTGGTCACTGCCGGTCCGATTTCGTCCAGCATGCCATCGCTCAAATCGCCGGCTTTTTCCGTGGTCTCCAGCAGGATGGGCAGCAACCTGTAATAAGTCTGGTATTGGCCGTCGAACTGTTCGAGCAGGGTTTCATAGGTCTCCTTGACGCCTTCCACAAGCGCCTTGAACGCTGCGTCGACTTTGGTTACGACTTCCTCCTGGTATTTATCGAAATCCGCGCGCTGGCGGGTCATGATGTACCGCAGGCCGAAATAGCGCCCCTCCATGAATTGCGTTTGCAGCCTGCCCGCCAGCGCCACTGCCTTCGCGTTATTATCCCTGGTTGCGACCTCCATCATATCGAGCATGATTTTCTGAATGGCCGTGCCTGCTTCGACCAAGCCCTTGATCGTTTCAACCCGTTGTTTCTCGAAGGCTATTACCTGAGTGAAAGTCTCGTCGTATTTATTGATCTGCTCGTCGATGGAAGTCACCAGCTTCACGCGTTCCGGATTTTTCACTTTTTCCTTCAAAACCTTGAGCGCATCGGTCATCCGACTGAAGTGTTCACGGTACGCGCGCACCTGTTCATCGTCCTGTTTGAGCATGAAACCCCGAAAAGCGAGCCGCGCGTTCAGCATCCGGTCCTGGAAATCGGCGATCTCGTTGGACATACGCGCCAGTCGACGATACTCGGTAAAGCCGTCGAACGAGCCTTGCAAACCCCACCAGGCGGTACTTGCCACGATGATCAGCAGCACGATAACCGCCGCGAAACCGGAGTTGAGTTGGGTACGTAATTTGATGTTTTTGAACATGGGTTCCACGCCTGAAACTTTTCTATTACTAGATGCCAGCAAACTGAATCACAACGTTATCGGCCGATTGGCGCCAGTCGCAACCCATCGTCACGGATGGCTGGTTTACCCATCGAGGCAACGCCTCCGCGCGGATTGCGATAAAAGACAGATTGCACTGGCGCGCGGCGCGTCCGTATCAGGGAAACCCTGATTTGACCGGGTGGGAAGACCCGATCTTGTTCAGGGTATCCCTGAACAAAAATACGGGCGGCTTCGCTTTTCGCCCGCGCAACGCGGAGGATTTGGAAAGAGGAGTCCAGACGACGGAAACGCGCCGCACCCCCCCATTCAGCTTTCGGGGTTGACGAGACCGATGCGGATGGCGAAGCGAGTAAGGCCGGCCACGTCGTGAACGCGCAGGCGTTCCATCAGTTGGGCGCGGTGGGTTTCGACCGTCTTGATGCTGATGGACAAGCGACCGGCGATTTCGCGGGTCGAGCGACCTTCGGCGACCAGTTGCAGGATTTCACGTTGGCGCGGCGTCAGCGCTTCCAGCCCGGTGACGGTCGGCTGGCTGCGGGTCAGCCGCAGATACTCGTCGAGCAGATGGCGCGACACGGCCGGGCTGAGCCAGCGTTCGCCCCTGCGCACCGCCCGCAGCGCGCGCTCCAGTTCGTCGACGGCGGCGTCCTTGACCACATAGCCGACCGCGCCGACGCGCAATGCTTCCAGCACGTAGTTTTCGGCGGTGTGCATGGACAGGATGATGATCTGGGTATCGGGCGATTCCCTGGCGATCAGGGCCGCCGCGTCCAGCCCGTTCAGCTGTGGCATGGCGATATCGAGCAGCGCGATCTCCGGTTTAATCTGCCGCGCCAGCCGCACCGCCTCGCGGCCGTCCTCCGCCTCGGCAACGACGCGGAAACCCGCAAACCCGTTCACCAGCACGCGCAATCCCGCCCGCACCAGCGTATGGTCGTCGACCAGCAACACTCGGTCTTCGTTCATAACGCCGCCATAACACCGCTTCCGGCAACATAATCAACAGTGTAGTATCAAAATCAGAACATTGAGCGCAAGCGTTCATCTTCAGAGCATCCGCGCCGCCAGTCCAATCTCGTATCCCCCGAACAGCATGACCAGCATCCCCGCAACCTGGCGCACTTCCGCCCGGCGCACGAAACCCGCCAACGCCGCCGCGGCGGCGCCCATCGTCAACAGGGTCGGCAACGTACCCAACCCGAAGCTCAACAGCAGCAGAGCGCCCTGCCCCGCTCCACCGGCGCCCATCGCCCACACCAGCACGCTGTAGACCAGCCCGCACGGCAACCAGCCCCACACCAGCCCGATCCCCAGCGCCCGGGCCGGGGTGCGCACCGGCAACAACCGCCGGCCCAGCGGCTCGATCCGCCGCCACAGCACGCCGCCGACCCGCTCCAGATGATTCAGCACCGGCCACCAGCCGGTCAGATAAAATCCCAGCAGGATCATGAACAGGCCGGCCAGCACTTGCAGCGCCAGTTGGGCGTGCTGCACGGACGTCAAATGCGCCGCCCACGCCCCCATCCCGCCGGCCAGGGCTCCAGCGGCGGCGTAGCTGGCGACGCGGCCAGCGTTATAGGCCAGCAGATACGGCAGCCGGACCAGCAGTGGCTGCCCCGGCGCCGGCGGCAAGCCCAGGGTCAAGGCCCCGACGATGCCGCCGCACATGCCGACACAATGCACGCCGCCAGTCAGGCCGACCAGGAAAGCGGCGAAAAGAACGGTGATGGAATCCACGCGACAAACACCCCGAAACAGAATCTATCTCTACCGCAGTACCACCGTCTTGCCGCCGTTGAGAAACACCCGCCGCTCCAGGTGATAGTGAATCGCCCGCGCCAGCACGATGTTTTCGATGTCGCGGCCCACCGCCGCCAGTTGCTCCGGCGTGTGGGCATGATCCACCCGCTCCACTTCCTGCTCGATGATCGGTCCCTCGTCCAGATTGGCGGTCACGAAATGCGCGGTGGCGCCGATCAGCTTCACGCCGCGCGCATACGCCTGATGGTAGGGCCTGGCGCCCCTGAAGCCCGGCAGAAAGGAATGATGGATATTGATCGCGCGCCCTGCCAGCGCCCGGCACAATTCCGGCGACAGGATTTGCATGTAGCGGGCGAGCACCACCAGTTCGGCGCCGGTCTGCTCGACCAGATCCAGAATTTGCTTCTCCTGTTCCGGCCTGGTCGCCGCCGTCACCGGCAGATAGTGGTAGGGAATCGCGTGCCACTCCGCCAGATGCGCCAGCTCGCGATGATTGGACACGATGGCGGTGATCGCCATCGGCAGCGCCCCGGTGCGATGCCGGTACAGCAGATCGTTCAGACAATGCTCGGCCCTCGACACCAGGATCATCACCCGTGGCAGCCGGCGCGGATCGTAGAGATGCCAGTCCATCCCGAACTGTCCGGCCAGCGGCGAGAAATCGGCCAGCAGGGCCGGCTGGGCCGTTTCGTCCAGATCGAACACCAGCCGCATGAAAAACCGGCCCGATTCGGTGTCGCTGAATTGACTGGATTCGACGATGTTGCCGCGCCGGGCGGCCAACACGCCGGAGACGGCGGCCACGATACCCACCCGGTCCGGGCAGGCGATAGTCAAAATGTAGCGCAAAGTTTGCATAATTATACGGGCTCTTGAGCCGTGACTTCCGGCAGGTTCAACACATCCCGCAACAGCGGCAGATGCAACCGCACGCACTCCATGCCGGCGGCGATGGCCTCCTGCGCATGGTCGAAATCCATCAACCCCAGATGCGCCAGCCGCGGCGCCAGCACCACGTCCGGCGGATCGCCCGCCATCCGTGCCCGGGTGATGCGGTCCTGCATGATGTGGATCGAACCGGCCATGACATCGAACAAACCCGGCGGTTCGTCCGGTTCCTCCGACTCGGCCGCCTCGCGGTCATTACTTCTCAACATCGCCTGCAAACCGGCGCTCAGCCGCGTCAGCAAGGGGCTGGGAGTCACCAGCCGTGGCGACCGCCCACCGAAATGCCTGCCGACGATGTCGCCGTTCAGATTCACCGCGATCACCCGATCCGCTCCCAGCGCCCGGCACAGCGACACCGGCAAGGGATCGACCAGGCCGCCGTCCACCAGCCAGCGCCCCTGATACTGCACCGGGCAGAACAACCCCGGCAAGGCAATGGACGCGCGCACCGCCTCCAGCAGCGAACCCTCCTGGAACCACACCTCGCGTCCGGTAAAAAGGTCGGTGGCCACCGCGCCGAACGGCTTGGGCAGGGCCTCGATAGCCGCATCCTCAACCCGCTCGCGGAAGGCGCGCATCAACCGTTCGCCCTCCACGCCGCCCCGCCGCAGATCCATGTAGCGGACGATGTCCCACCAGTCGATCTCCACCACCCATTCTTCCAGGCGGTCCAGCCGGCCGCTGGCGTAGGCCGCGCCGACCAGCGCGCCGATGGAAGTCCCCGAAACCACGTCGGGGACAATGCCCGCCTGTTCCAGCGCCCGCAGGATGCCGATATGCGCCCAGCCGCGCGCCGAACCGCTGCCGAGGGCGATGCCGAGCCGGGGTTTGTGCAGTTTCATGATACGTTCTCCCTTACCGTTCCCGCAGGCGCGGTAACAATTCGACCAGATTGCAGGGTTGGGTGCGGGCGTCCAGTTGCGCTTGCAGGATGCGGTCCCAGCCGGTGCGGCAAGCGCCCGTGGATCCGGGCAGACAGAAAATGAAGGTGGCGTTGGCCAGCCCGCCCAGCGCCCGCGATTGCAGGGTCGAGGTCCCGATTTCCTCCCACGACAGCATCCGGAACAGCTCGCCGAAGCCGTCGATTTCCTTGTCCAGCAAGGGCCGGATCGCCTCGGGCGTGCTGTCGCGACCGGTCATGCCGGTGCCGCCGGTGATCAGCACCACCGCCACCTCGGGATCGGCGATCCAGCCCGACACCACCGCCCGGATTCGATAAATGTCGTCCGGAACGATGGCCCGGTCCGCCAGCCGGTGGCCGGCCCCCGTCAGTCGCTCCACCAGGACGCGGCCGGAGGCATCGTCCGCTTCGGTCCGGGTATCGGAAACAGTCAGCACCGCCAGCGCCAGCGGCACGAATTCACGTTCGTTCATCGTCGGTTATCCGTCAAGGTCCGGTCGGTCGACCCCTGGAAAAATGGGCCGTCGAACTTGAAATCCAGTGCGCCGACCCTATTTGGAAAACGGTATCCACCCATTCAAACGAGGTTTCAGCCATGAACCCGACCCGCTACGAGCCCTGGCATCACATCCACCATCTGCGCAAGGAGCTGGACCGGCTGTTCGAGCCGTATAATACGACCGGGGACGATCAGTCCAGCGTCGCCACCTGCGACTGGATTCCGCCAGTGGACATCAAGGAAGAAAAGGATCGTTACGTCCTGCGCGCCGACATTCCTGGCGTGGACCCCAAGGATATTGAGATTATCGCCGAAAACGGCATTCTGACCATCCGTGGCAACCGTCCGGGCGAAACCCGCGAAAATCGCGCCGGCTACAGCCGGGTCGAGCGACCCTGTGGCAGTTTCTATCGCCGCTTCAGCCTGCCGGATACCGCCGATTTGGCGCAAATCGCCGCCCGCAGCGCGCACGGCGTGCTGGAAATCGGTATTCCCAAGCTGACCCACACCCTGTCGCGGACCATCAAGGTCGAAGGTTGAGCGCGCCCTCGCCCCCAACCCCTCTCCCTGGGGGAGAGGGGAGATTTCTTAAATGAAATATCGGGACTATTATCAAATTCTCGGCGTCGCCCGCGACGCTTCGGCGGAGGACATCAAGAAAGCCTACCGCCGGCTGGCTCGCAAATATCACCCCGATGTCAGCAAGGAACCGGGCGCCGAGGAACGCTTCAAGGAAGTCGCCGAAGCCTACGAGGTGTTGCGCGACGCCGACAAGCGCGCCGCTTACGACCAGCTCGGCAGCAATTGGAAAGCCGGTCAGGAATTCCGGCCGCCGCCTGGCTGGCAGGGTGGGCATGGGCAGCCCTTTACCGGCGGGTTCGGTGGCCGGGATTTCAGCGACTTCTTTGAATCGCTGTTCGGCAACCTGGGCGGGCTGAGCGGTTTCGCCGGCGCGCGCGGCTTCCAGTCCGCCGGCGCGGACCAGACCGTGCCGCTGGAAATCAGCCTGGAAGAGGCCTATCACGGCGGCAGCCGCGCCCTGCAACTGCAGGTGCCCGAGCGGAACGCCAGCGGCCAGATGACCACGCGCCTGCGCACCCTGAACGTCAAAATCCCCGCCGGAGTCACGACCGGACAGAAGATTCGGTTGAGCGGCCAGGGTGGCGCCGGTAGCGGCGGCGGTCCCAGCGGCGATCTCTATCTGGAATTGACGATCAGGCCGCACCCGCTCTACAAGGTTCGGGGCCGCGACATTACCCTGGAGCTGCCGCTGGCCCCCTGGGAAGCGGCGCTGGGCGCCAAGGTGGAAGTGCCGACGCTGGGCGGATCGGTCACGCTCAGCATTCCGGCCAATGCCCGCAACGGCCAGACGCTGCGGCTGCGCGGGCGCGGTCTGCCCGGCCAGCCGCCCGGCGATCAACTGGCGGTGCTGCGCATCGTCAATCCGCCAGCCGACAGCGAAGCGGCCCGCGAACTGTTCCGCCGCATGGCGCGGGAACTGCCCTTCAACCCGCGCGCTCACTGGCCCAAGTGATTTGTGATTTGTGATTTGTAGCCCGAGCGGCTGGGCTTTACCCCGACGCCGCCGTGTCTAGAATTGCTGTTGTCGATTCCGGAATTGAGGATCTTGCCGTCAATGAACATCCAACGCACTCTGCTGCCAACCGTGCTGTTGGCGCTGGGTCTCGCCATCGCCGTTCCAGCGCCCGTCCAGGCCGCTCTACCCGCCGCCGTGGACGGCCAGCCGCTGCCGACGCTGGCGCCGATGCTGGAGCGGGCCACCCCGGCGGTGGTCAACATCGCCACCGAAAGCCGGGTGACGGCGCGCAATCCGCTGCTGGACGACCCCTTCTTCCGCCACTTCTTCAACATCCCCGACCAGCCGCGCGAGCGCCGGGCGCAGAGCGTCGGTTCCGGGGTGGTGGTGGACGCCCGCCGCGGCTACGTCATCACCAACCACCACGTCGTCGACGGCGCCAGCACCATCACCGTCACCCTGCGCGACGGGCGCAAGCTCAATGCCCGGATCATCGGCTCCGACCCGGAAAGCGACGTGGCGGTGATCCAGATTCCCAGCGGCAATCTCACCGCGCTGCCGCTGGCCAATTCCGACGCGTTGCGGGTGGGGGATTTCGTGGTGGCCATCGGCAACCCGTTCGGGCTGGGGCAAACCGTCACCTCCGGCATCGTCAGCGCCCTGGGCCGCACCGGGCTGGGCATTCAGGGCTATGAGGATTTCATTCAGACCGACGCCTCGATCAATCCGGGCAATTCCGGCGGCGCACTGGTCAACCTGAACGGCGAACTGGTCGGCATCAACACCGCCATCATCGCACCGGGCGGCGGCAACGTCGGCATCGGCTTCGCCATTCCGTCCAACATGGTATCGCGACTGATGAACCAGATCGTTTCCCACGGTTCGGTGCGGCGCGGTCAGTTGGGCGTATCGGTGCAGGACCTCACCCCCGACCTGGCGCGGGCGTTCGACATCCCCGCCAATCAAGGCGCGGTGATCGCCCAGGTCAGCCCCGGTTCCGCCGCCGCCCGCGCCGGCCTGAAGGAAGGGGACGTGGTGATGAGCGTCAACGGCAAACCGATCCGCGACGGCGGCGCCTTGCGCAACGCCATCGGCTTGCTGGAAGTCGGAGAAGCGGTGCAGTTGGATATCCTGCGCAACGGCAAGCCGCTGACCCTCAACGCCAAGGTGGGGGAATACGTGCCGGCCAAGACCGATGGCGATGCGATCAACCCGCGGCTGGCGGGAGCGGCCTTCGAGGACATCGGACCCAACTCGCCGCTGGCGGGACGGGTACAGGGCGTGCTGGTGGCGAGCGTCGAATCCGGCAGTCCCGCCGCCCGCGCTGGCCTGCGCAAGAACGACGTGATCGTCGCCGTCAATCGCCAGCGCATCGCCAGCACCGCCGAACTGCGCCAGCTCGCCGCTCGCGGCGGCCAGTTGTTGTTCAATCTGGTGCGCGGCCGGGAAGAGTTGCTGTTGGTGTTGCGCTGACGCCGGCGGCGGAATCCCCTCGACCCCCCTTTGGAAAAGGGGGGCGCCGCGCCAGCGGCGGGGGATTTGGCAACCGTCGTTTCCACCTCTGAAGATTGCCGCGAAACCTGGTCCGTCTCAACGGCCCGCTTCCCCGGCCTGCAACTCGACCCGATTCTGCTTCTGGTTGTAACCCATGCGGGCGACGATTTCGTAATCCAGTTCCGCCTTGCCGCCGGCGGGAATCCCGGTCTCGAACTGCACGGTTCGGAAATCGTGCAGGGTCGGATTCAGTCGGCTGCGGAACGCCACGTCGCCCTGAAACTCGCGACGGAGCTGCACGCTGATCGGCTTGCCCGTGTAGTTGCGGATGCGCTGCCGGCAGACCGTGTGCTCGTCCCAGCCCGCCACCTGGCTGTCCAATTCCAGCCTCATGCCCTCCTCGCCCAGTTTGCGGTAAAGATTGCCGCCCTTGATCTGGAACCAGAGGTTGTCGCGGTAGACCTTGCGCTTGAGCAACTCGAACACCACCGCCGGGTCGGAACCGAGATTAAGTTCGATCCTGTCGCCGATGGGCACGTATTTGAGGTTTTGCACCGTCAGATAACTCAATCCGTCGCGACCATTGGCGCGAAAGATTCTTATCATTCCATCCGGCAACGGCGTGTTCCCCAGCCTGGACGCGGTGTCATTGCGTAGTAGATAAAGCCGCGTCAATTGCTCGCCGTACTCGCGGGGCCGATAACGGTACTCGACCGTTATCGGTACGCCCGCCGCCTCGAAACTGCGCAGGCGCTTGGCCCAACCGCTCGGCACGGTCTCGGTTCCTTCGATGGTGTAGATGAAATACTCGCTCAAGCCTTCCTTGATGATCTCCTTGGGCGCTTCCATTTCCGCCGCGTCGGCGGCCATCGCTCCAGCCGCTTCCGGCATCGGCGCCGGCGCCATCATCTTGCGCGCCGCCTTCTGGCGCAAATCCCGATATTCCTCCCGCTCGAGTTCCTCCACCCGCCCGACCGGGACTTTCGCCAGTTCGGCGATCTTCTCCACCAGATTGATCGTGCCCACCACCAGCCGTACCTGGGCGTCTTCATAGTCCTCGCCGGAGTTATTGCGCACCCGCACGAAGCTTTCCAGTTGCAACGTCTTCTCGTCGGGATCGGCGATGGCCAGATAATCCGCCTCCCAGGAAATGCCGGAAGTGAAGTAACTGATTTCGATAGTCGCTTCGCGGTTGGCGTCGCTTCGCACGTTCCAATAGAGCATTTGCGGCTTGTCGTGCGGGAAGGTGGTGTCGAGCACGTCCAAACCGGTTTTTGATTCGCGGAATTTCAGTTCCACCGAGGTCGGGTCGATCAGGGTATTGGCCCAGGAGAATTGCAGGGGATTGACGCCCTGCTTGAAGGTCACCACCCGCGTTTCCCGCACCAGGGTCAAATCCTCGGAGTTGTAGATGGTCAATTGCACCGTGCTCCGGGTGGGTACGGTGGCGAGATCGACGTTGCGGGCCAGCGCGGCGAACGGCAGCAGCAAACCCAACAAACACAGCAAACGAGCAATCCGGTTCCGGGTCATGGCGCTCACCATTCGTTGTTCAGGGTCAGGCGCAGGGTGTGAATCTGCTTTTTGGCCTGGCCGTCGGCGGCGCGGGCCGGCAGATCGACGTGAAACAGCAACTTGTCGGCATCGCTTTTTTCGGGGTCGGGGGTACGCAGGCTGCCCTCGCCCAACTGCCATTCCGGGTCGCGGTCACTGTCGCCGCGGATCTGGTCGCGAATCCGGCGGACGCTTTCGGTAATGTCCAAGGTGACCGGCGTGTCCTTGAAGTTCTCGATCTCGTACTTGAGGGTCACGTCGTAGCGGTACAGATTGCCGGCGATGCGCTGACGCTCGTTGCGGTCCACGGTGCGCCGCACCGCGATGTCGCGCGCCAGACCCAGATAGAGCTTGAGTTCGTCGTCGGGTGGGGTGAACGCGCCGCGATCCTCGCCGAGAAACGCCGTACCGCCCTTGCCGTCGTCCTGGAAAATGCGCGCCTTGCCTGCCGGCAGCGGCTCCCTGCCGAGCGCGCCGCCGGCGTTCCTGATCACATAGTGCATCGGCACGTTGAGCTTGTCCTGAGCGCGGTCCAGATAGCCGAACTCCACCGGATCACAGGTGTAGGTCTTGCGCACCGGCACGCTGGCGAAGCGGCTCAGTTGTACTTCCCTGGTTTCATTCAGGCCGAGCGGCTTGCCGAAGCGCTCGCCGACCCCGGCCCAGAATTCGGCGGCGTCGTAGGCTTCGTTGGCGTTGTTGTTCACCCGCAGCAATTGCGCCAAGTCCAGGGCTTTCTCGTCGCGGTCGGCCACCGCGCGGTAGTGGAAATCCTTGCCCAGCCCGCCCAGCACGTAACTGATGCGCACCCGCGCCGCGCCGGAGGCGCTGGCGGAAACCGTCCACACCAGCGCGGTTTCGTTGGGCGGATAGCTGACCGACAGCACCCTGGCGTCCAGCGGTTGCTCGGCGGGCGGCGGGAGAATGCGCAGCACCAGGGTATCGGGGTCGATGCGGGTGTTGGCCCAGGAAAAATCTACCTGATTGACGCCCTTGACCAGGGGAACGATGCGTTCCTCCTCGACCAGGGCGACTTGGGGATGATCGAGCTGGATTTCCACCCGCTCGCGCACCGGCAGGGTGGTCAGCTTGATGCGGGCCAGCGTCTCCAGCGGCGCGGCGCCGAGCAGCAGCAGGACGCCGAGCGGATACAGCCATCGGCTTCGATTCATCGGTCGCGACCTCCAGGGGTTGAGCGGGGTTGATATAACCATAAACGCTCGCGAGCGGTTTTGGGGGTTAAGCGCTTTCCGGCCTCGCTCCCGGCGGCTCGCGCGCCTCGATCCGCCCATGGCGCAAATCCTCATTCCAGGGATTATGCTTTATTAAAATGCACTTCAGAGATGGCAAGGGGCACATGGCAAACCGAAATCCACATGCGGACAGCGGAGACCAGCGCCGTGCGCTCGACCTGCCAACCACCGCCGATTTGGCTGAAATCGTCCAACTCATCGACGATGCGATCCTCGTGGTGGACGAATCGCGGCGCATCGTCTTTTTCAACGAAGGCGCCCGGCGCGTTTTCGGATACGAGCCCGCCGAGGTGCTCGGCACGCCACTGGACCGTCTGCTGCCCTTTCCCCACCGAAACGAGCGGCGCCAGTTCATCGCCGAACTGCTGCGCGCCTCCCCCAGCGCGGGCCGGATGGCCGCGCGCAGGACCATCGTCGGGCGCCGTCGCGACGGCAGCGAGTTCCCCGCCGAAGTGTCGATGACGAAGACGAGCACGGAACGCGCCTTGCTGGCCGTCATCGTGCGCGATCTCACCGAACGCACCCGGATCGAACGACGACTCAGGTTGCAAAGCGATGCGCTGGACAACCCGCTGACCGCCTTCGGCATCGTCAGCCTCGATGGCCGGTTCGCGTATGCCAACCGTACCTACCTGAAGCTGTGGGGATATGACGACCTGGACGAAATCATTGGCGAACCGGTCGCCGGCCATTACGTCGACCCCGCCATTCCGGCCAGGATCGTCGGCACGGTCGAGCGGCAGGGGTGTTGCACGCTGGAATTCACCGCCCGGCGCAAGGACGGCTCGACCTTCGAAACCCAGATGTCCGTGCGGAAATCCATCGACGAACAGGGCGACGAGACCTACATCGGCATCGCCATCGACATCACCCAGCACAAGCAGGCGACGGAAAAACTCGCCGAACAGAAGGAATTGCTGGAGATCATCCTCCAACAGGCGGCTGAAGCGATTGTGGTATGCGACGCGCGGGACAATCCCATTCTGATCAACGCCGCCGCCCGCCGTCTGGCGCTGGGAGACAGTCGGGACCATACCGAGGCCAGCCCCAAGTTCCTTTGGGGCAAGGCGTATTATCCCGATGGCCATCCGGTCCCCCTGCAAGCATGGCCTCTGCAACAAGCCCTGCGCGGCAATACCACCGTGGGCGCCGAAGCCCGGGTGGTGCGCTCCGACGGCAGTCACTACGATGTCCTGATCAGCGCCGCCCCGATCCGCAGCGCGGACCAGCGGATCATCGGCGCCGTGGCCATCTTTTCCGACATCACCGAACGCAAGCGGGCGGAGGAAAACCTGCTCTACCAGCTTCGCCTGACGCAAGGCATCACCGACAGCGCCACCGACTCGATCTTCGTGACGGATGCGAGCGGGCGGGTCACCTTCCTCAATCCGGAAGCCAGCAGGGTCTTCGGTTTTACCGCCGACGAACTGATGGGGAGGGTATTGCACGACACGATTCATCACCATTACCCGGATGGCCGCCCCCTGCCGATGAGCGAATGCCGACTGGGACGCATCTTCACGCTCGGGGAAACCGTCCGCGACTATGAAGACGTGTTCTACCGCAAGAATGGTTCGGCCCTCACCATGGCCTGTTCCAATGCCCTGCTGGAAAGCAGGGGCAAGCGGACCGGCGCCGTGTTTTTCATGCGCGACATCACCGAACGCAAGCGGGCCGAACAAGCGCTGCGGGAAAGCGCGGCGCGGCTGCGCGCCATCATCCACGCCGTTCCCGATGTCCTGCTGGTGCTGGACGAGGACGGCCGTTATCTGGAGATTCTCACCACTCAGCCGGAACTGCTCTACACCGATCCCACCGTGCTCAAGGGCCGGCTGATCAGCGAGGTGCTGCCCCCGGAACTGGCGCAACGGGCCGTGGCCGTCATTCGTCAGACCTTGCTAACCCACCAGCCCCAGAGTTTCGAGTACGAATTGCCCATCCGCAAAGCCGGCAAGCGTTTCTTCGAAGCGCGCACCGCCCCCCTGGATGGACTGCTGATCGGCAAACCGGCGGTGATCCTGCTGGCGCGCGACATCACTCAGCATCGCTTGACCGAGGCCAGCCTCCGCCAGGCGCAGAAAATGGAGGCCGTAGGCCAGCTCACCGGCGGAATGGCCCACGATTTCAACAACCTGCTGGCCGTGATCCTCGGCAACCTGGAACTGTTGGCCGAAGCGCTGACCGACCCGGCGCTCACCGACCTGGTGCAGCGGGCGCTGAGCGCGGTGGATCGCGGGACCACCCTCATCCGGCGTCTGCTGGCGTTCTCGCGCAAACAGCCCCTGCAACCGACCCCGACCAACCTGAACACGCTGGTGCTGGGCATGAGCGACCTGCTGCGGCGGAGCCTGGGCGAGATGATCGAAATCAAGACCGTGCTGGCGAAAAATCTGTTGCCGACGCTGATCGATCCCGGCCAGTTCGAGACGGCCCTGCTCAACCTGGTGGTCAACGCGCGGGACGCCATGCCCCATGGCGGATGGCTGACGCTGGAAACCGTCAATCGCTGGCTGGACGAGGACGCCGCGCGCCGGCAGAGTTATCAGGTGGAGCCGGGCCAATACGTCATGCTGGCGGTAAGCGACACCGGCGGCGGCATGACGCCGGAGGTGGTGGAGCACGCCTTCGAACCGTTCTTTACCACCAAGGAAGTGGGACAGGGCAGCGGACTGGGCCTGAGTATGGTCTATGGCCTGGTCAAGCAATCGGGCGGACACATTCAGATCTACAGCAAGGTGAACCAGGGAACCACCGTCCGCATGTACCTGCCGGCGGTCGGGACGGAAACCGGCGCGATGCTGGCGGCGCACGCCGGCGAGACTTTCCCGCGCGCCGGTCAGGGGCAAACCATCCTGGTGGTGGAGGACGAAGCCCCGGTACGCCGGCTGGCGGTGCATATGTTGCGGAGTCTGGGCTACCAGACCGTCGAAGCGGATACCGCGGCGGCGGCGCTGGAGGTGCTGAAGGCCACGCCACAGGTGGTGGCGCTGTTTACGGACGTGGTGTTGCCGGGCGGTCTGAGCGGGGTGGACCTGGCGCAAACGGCCTGCCGGCAGCGCCCCGATCTCAAGGTGCTGTTTACCTCCGGCTATACCGAATCGCACCTGGCGCATTTCAGGGGCCGCCCGGCGGGCAGCGATTTTCTCAGCAAGCCCTATCGTAAAGTCCAGTTGGCTGAAAAACTCCATGCCCTGCTGTTCGGCGATAGCGCCGGCGCCCGGCAATTCCCTTGATCGGCTTTTATCGCGGTTCGCCAGGGGTAGGGAATGCAGTGAACCGCTTTATCCCGAAGGAGCCGCCATGCCGGTGGCGCGCGCCTGGCAGCGGCGATCAGAGACACATCTTGCGCGCATTCGCGACAGTTTCATCTATTCTTAATTCTCAAGGTCCGGCGCCCGCGCCGCTGGCCTTGTCCGACCAGGAGCGGGCCTTTCCCGCCCAATCCCAACAAAGACGCCAAAGGAGAAACCGCTTTATGCGCAGCAAAACCACCGTCCAGGCCATCCTCGCCGGCGCCACGCTGGCCCTGCTGACCGGAGTCGCTCATGCGGAAACCGTGATCAAGTTCTCGCACGTGGTCGCCGACAGCACCCCCAAGGGCCAGGGCGCCCTGATGTTCAAGAAACTGGCCGAGGAACGCCTGCCCGGCAAGGTGAAGGTGGAGGTTTTTCCCAACTCCCAACTGTTCGGCGATGGCAAGGAAATGGAGGCCCTGCTGCTCAACGACGTGCAGCTCATCGCCCCGTCGCTGTCCAAGTTCGACCGCTACACCAATCAGATCCAGGTGTTCGATCTGCCGTTCCTGTTCGACGACATCGAGGCGGTTCACCGCTTCCACAACAGTCCGACCGGCAAGAGCATCCTCGATTCGCTGACCAAGAAAGGGCTGACCGGGCTGGCCTACTGGGATAACGGCATGAAGCAGCTCTCGGCCAAGAAGCCGCTGCGGATGCCGGCGGACGCCAAGGGCCTCAAGTTCCGCATCCAGGCCTCCGACATCCTCGAAGCGCAGTTCAAGGCGGTGGGCGGCATCCCCCAGAAGCTGGCCTTCGCCGAAGTCTATCAGGCACTGGAAACCGGCGTGGTGGACGGCGCGGAGAACCCGTGGTCGAACGCCTATTCGCAGAAATTCTTCGAGGTGCAGCCCTACTTCACCGAATCCAACCACGGTTATCTGGGCTACATGGTGGTGACCAACGCCAAGTTCTGGAGTGGCCTGCCCGCCGACGTGCGCGAGACCCTGGAAAAAATCCTGGCCGAGGTCACGGTCGAGGTCAACAAGTCGTCCACGGCCCTCAACGAGGGCGACCGCCAGAAGATCAAGGATTCCGGCAAGACCGAAATTCTCCCGATGACGGCCGAGCAGCGCGCGGCCTGGCAGGCAGCCATGAAGCCCGTCTACGATAAATTCACCGACAAGATCGGCAAGGACATCGTCGAGGCCGCCAGGGCGGCCAACAAGCCGTAATACCTCTCCCTTCGACCCGGCCACCCCATGCCGGCATGGGGTGGCTGCCCGTGCTTCCGTTCGGAGAATCCCCCATGCTGATCCGTATCGCTCATCATCTGGAGGAGGGTTTCATCGCCCTGTTGCTGGCGCTGATGACGCTCATCACCTTCAGTCAAGTGGTCGCCCGCTATGTGTTCGAGACCGGCTTCGGCTGGGC
>DGFE01000261.1 GCA_002391525.1 Competibacteraceae bacterium UBA3908 | reverse complement strand
AGATGTGTATAAGAGACAGGTGTATCGTTGAGCAGCACGTCGATGGTGACCGGGGTCCCCGCGTCAGTGGTGGCCGTATCATCCACGGCATCGATTGCCGCAACGCCGACACCGCTCAAGGTTGCCGAAGTCGATCCTTCGGAGTCGAACTCACAGGCAAACCGCCTCCATGCAACCGTGAGGGTTCCAGTTTGATTCCCCGGAGCCACGGGCGAAAAAGACACCGTGATGGTGCAGGACGATCCCACCGTCAATTGTCCCTGGCCTCTCGGACAATTGTCAGTCGTGGAGAAACCCCCTCCCGCCGTAATGCTGGCGATCAGCAGCTCGAACTCATCGGTATTGGTAAAAGTCACGGTTCGCGAACTGGTCGTACCGACAGGGACGTTTCCAAAATTGACCGAAGTGGACGACAGGGTTTGCGCCCTCAACTCGAGACCCCAATCGGGCCAGAGCACCGCCAGCAAACCAACGAAGACCAGGGAAACCGCCTGCATCCAGAACCGATAGTGTTTTTTCATGGTGATGCCGCCCTTATCGCGGGTATTGCCCATGGGTTGCCGTTGGCGGCAACCCTCCCCCATTTGACGAAACTGACGAAACGCTATGGCAGGGGACTGCTTTCCCCAATCAGGGTAAACGCCGCCCAGAATACCGGATGCGCCATGTTCGGCTGCTCCAGCAGCGCCAGCTGCGCCCGCCGCAGCGCTTCCGCCCGCCCCAGACCGGGCGACTTCCGGTAAAAATCGAAGGTTCGGGTGGTCAGAAACACCGTGGGTTCCGAAACCACGTACCAATGGGACGCCAGCAGCGAACGGGTGCCCGCGTAGAAAAACGCTGTGGCCAGCCCGGACAGTCCTTCGCCGCGCAGACGCCCACCCCCCGCGCCCGCCGTGTTGCAGGCCGACAGCAGCACCCAGTCGGCATCCAGCTTCAGGCCGGCGATGGCGCTGGCGCCGAGCAGGCCATTATCGCCTCCGTCAGCCGCCGTTCGCGGCGTCAGCGCCAGCGCCGGTTCGGTCAGACAGTCCAACTCCCCCGGCAACAACGCATGGGTGGCAAAAGCGATGATGCGGTAATTCTGGAGATTGCTGGCCTGCACGACGGGAACCGTAGCCTGCCGGCCCAGCACGACCGCCTGCTCCTGCCTCGCGCCCAGAGTGCGGGCCAGCGTGCGCAGCTCGGTCGCGGTTTCCGGGAGTTGCGGCAAGCGGCTGAGCGATTTGGCGTCGAATTGACAGTTCTGCACGATCTGCTCGACCCGGCCGGCCCCGCCGCGCAGCGCGCCGGCTTGCTCCGAAAACACCGGATCGCCGAAGCCGATGAACGGCAAGCGGGCCTGCGACGCCCCGGCCACCTGACGGAACTGCTCCAGCGCCACGACCGACGGCAGCAGGCTGAACGCCATGTCGCGCACCAGCCAGGCCGCCCGCCGGTAATCGCCGGGGTCCGTCGGGGCCTGCCGCACCAGCAACGCGGGCGGCAGGCTGAGCAGCGCTCCCGCCGGCGCCACGAGCAGATGCTCGACGCCGGCCAGCGCCGGTTCCAGCGGACCCAGCAGTTGCCGGTACAGTTCGTGGGCGAGATTCAGATCGAAAGCGGGTACGTTGCCGGAACTGGCGTCCACTCCCGCGCGCAGCCGTTCGACCGCGGCGGTCAGCTGTTGCGCGGGCAGCTTGACGGCGACGCCGTGCAAGGCGCCGTCCGCCCTGACCAGAAACACCCAGGTCTCCCGCTCGCCGGGCAGCACCCGCAGCAGCGCCTCGCCCCGCCGCAGCAACTTCGCGACTTCCGTCGCGTTCAGCGGCGTCGGTGTGACGAGGCGGCCATAGCGCGGAAATCGCGCCTGCAACTGTTCCTCCCGCCGCTGGTATTCCTCCACCGCCGCGCGCAGCCTGGCCTTGAGCGTTTCCTCCCTAGCCCCATCGCGCGCCAGAAACGGCTTGCTCTGTTCCACGCCCAATTCGTATTGAATGTCCTGCCTGGCTTTCAAGGCGTCCTGCAAGGCCCGCGCGGTATCCCGCACTTCGGGGTCGGTCTCCGCGAGGCGCGCGGCCACCTGGGTGACGGCCCGGCCCGCCGCTGGAGTCTGGCCCAACTGCGAGACCGCGAACGCTTCATCGAGCAAGGCTGTTTTATCGTTCGCGGCAGGGGCGTCGGCGAGTTGGAACAGCAATTCCAGGTAGCCCTCCATGTCCACCGTCTGCGACTGCGCCAGCGCCGCCCGGTCGCTCAGCAGGATGCTCCGCACCTCGCGCCAGAGGGTCAGGGCGCGCTCGGGCTGGCCAGCGGCGCGTTCGACCTCGGCCTGGGTCATCAGCGCCTCGGCCAGCGCCCGGCCCTCGCCGAACAGGGCGCGATTCAATTCGACCGCCGCCTGGGCGTGGGTACGCGCCTGCTCAAAGGACTGCCGGCGACGATAAACTTCCGCCAGACGTTGGTGACATTCGCCCACCCAGTGATAGTCGCCACCGCGCACGGTATCGAAAATTCCGAGCGCTTGCGTGTAAGCGGTCTCCGCTTCCGCCAGCTTGTCCAGTTCGACGTAGACATCGCCGATGCCGACCAGCGAATGGGCGATACGGGGATTCATTTCGCCCTGCCGGGAACGCGCCGCCGCCGTCTTGCTCAATTCCCAGGATTGTTGCGCGTACTGCTCGGCCTTCGTCCGATCCCCCCGATACAACTCGTGCCAGGCGCGATAAACCAGGAATTCCGGCCAGTCGGAAACATCCGGCGACGCCTTCACCAAGGGCTCGGCGCGCTGAAACATGGCCTCCGCCGCGCCGGGTTGCAGGCGGCTGAGTTCGCGGGCCATCCGCGCGACCAGATAACCACCACCGGGATTGTTGGCCCCCTTGATGCGTTCGTGGATTTCCAGCGCGCGTTGCGCCAGTTCCAGCGCGCGCTGATGATTCTTGGCGGAGTTGTACAGGGTGCTCAGTTCGTCCAGGGCGGTGAACTGCCCCATGTCCTCCAGGCCGATGAACCGGCCTTCGGGCGCCACGGCCTGTTCGGCCAGCGCGATCAATTGCGACCGGCTGCCGGGCAGTATTTCCCGCGCCGCGCCCCGCAGGGAGGTCCGGGCGAAGTCCTCGAACAGCGGCGCCAGGTGCGCCGGACCCCAGAGCACGAAGGCACGGTTATCGACGCCAGCCGCGATCAGCAGATAGGGAAACCCGCCGTTGTAGCTGGTGCAGCGACGCAGAACCGCCGGTTGCTCGTTCAGGATACGGGTGGCTTCCGGGTCGCCGCAGTCCGCTTCGTTCTGAATGGTTGTGGCCAGGTCGCCCTGGTTGAGGAAGGTTTGTTCCCAGCCCGCCGCCGGACGCGGCAGGTCGCCCCGCCAGACCAGGCCGGCGGCGCGCTCCCAGCCCGGACAGCGGATCTCGAACTGTTCCAGACCCCGACCGCCACCGGCTTTGTAGAACTCGCAGGCGACATCGCCCAACGCTTTGGCGTCTGCGGGCAAGGTGATCCGCGTCCCCACCGGCAAGCCTTCCGGCGCCGCCGTGGACTCGATCCGCGTGGCGCAGCCCAACAGCGTCAGCACACCGACCAGCAGCAACACCACACCGTAACGGCACTCACCATGAGTCATGACTCCCCTCCCCATCGACGACTCTTTATTATTCAACAATTTATTATTCAACAATGGATATTCCCGCATATTGAATGATGGGTCCCCCCTTTGAAAAAGGGGGGCCAGGGGGGATTTCACCAGGTTTGGCCCAACCCCGTGGATTCAAATCCCCCGTCACCCCCCTTTGCTAAAGGGGGGAAATGTCCGCTGGATCATTCGCATTCCAGGGCCACCCAGCGGAAAACCGCATTGCTTGAAATCTCTTGGCCGAGCACCCGCTTAACCGCTCACGGATTGCCAGCCGACACTCCATCCACGCGGATGAACTCGCTGCGGCGATTCAGCTCCCGGCCAGCCGCCGTAGCATTGGAAGCCACGGGATGCGCCTCTCCATAGCCCTTGGCGATCAACCGACCGGGGGCGATCCCGCGCTCGACCAGATAATCCCTCACCGCCCGCGCCCGGTCCTCGGATAATTTTAGATTACGGTCGTCGGAACCGACGGCGTCGGTATGGCCGGCGATCACCAGCACGGCATCGGCCAACGCCGGGCTTTTCAGGGCGGTGACGTATTCGTTCAGCAACGGGTAGGCATCTCCGCGGATGCGCGCGGAGTTGGTGTCGAAACGGATCAAGGCCGCGACCTTGGGTCGATCCCGAACCAGCGTTGGATAATCCAGGGCATCGACCGGGGAGGCAGCGGCAGCGGGATCGTCGACGATACCGGCCGGACCCCGCAATCTCCCCACGCTCTGACTGGCGGGACCCGGCCCACCCCGCAGCCGCAAACCCGGTTGCGCGCCGCCGGGAGCGCTCAGGGCGCGTTCGATTTCCGAGGCGGTCTCGGGCGACGGCGGCGGCGCCGCGCCAACGGCGCTCCAGGCCAGAGAGATGACCAGGCCGACAATCCAGCCATATGGAGCGGGGTTACCATATTGAAAGATTTTCACTGAACCGTACCTCTTCGACCACTTTACAACTATAGACCGAACGGTTGGGAGCGGGTGCGGGAATCCTGCGAATCCCACGTACCGGAGTTGTAACCGCGTCAAAACACAGCGTATTCTTGACGCCAACAATAATCGCTCGTCTCCAAGGAATTCCCATGCGCCGTCATCGCACCCATAAAACCTGTAAAACCCTGCTGGCCGCCGCGCTGGCCCTGACATTCGCCGGTCCCGCCCTCGCCGCCAAGACCCTCGTCTTCTGCTCCGAAGGCAGCCCGGAAGGCTTCAATCCGCAGTTCTACACCGCCGGCACCACCTTCGACGCCAGTTCCCAGACCGTTTACAACCGGCTGGTGGAATTCGAGCGCGGCAGCACCCACATCATCCCGGCGCTGGCGGAAAAATGGGAGGTCTCGCCCGACGGCCTGCAATACACCTTCCAGCTGCGCAAGGGCGTGAAATTCCACGCCACCGCCGACTTCAAGCCGACCCGCGATTTCAACGCCGACGACGTGCTGTTCAGCTTCAACCGGCAGCTGAACAAGAACCATCCCTACCATAAAGTCTCCGGCGGCAACTACGAATATTTCACCGGCATGAGCATGCCGGAACTGGTCAAGTCCATCGACAAGCTGGACGAGCATACGGTCCGTTTCACCCTCAATCGCCCGGAAGCGCCGTTCCTGGCCAACGTGGCCATGGACTTCGCCTCGATCCTGTCCGCCGAGTACGCCGACCGGATGCTGAAGGCCGGCAAGCCGGAAACGGTGGACCTGAAGCCGGTCGGCACCGGACCGTTTCAACTGGTGAACTATCAGAAGGACGCGGTGATCCGCTACAAAGCCAACGCCGACTATTGGAAAGGCAAGGCGGCCATCGACACGCTGGTGTTCGCCATCACCCCGGACGCCTCGGTGCGCTACGCCAAGCTCAAGGCCGGCGAGTGTCAGGTCATGACCTATCCCAATCCCGCCGATCTGCCGGCGATGGCCAAGGACCCCAACCTGAACCTGCTGCAGCAGGAAGGGCTGAATATCGGTTATCTGGCCCTCAACGTCGAGAAGAAGCCGTTCGACGACCTCAAGGTGCGACAGGCCTTGAATCTCGCCATCAACAAGCCGGCGATTATCGAGGCGATCTACCAGGGCGCCGGCAAAGCCGCCAAGAACCCGATTCCGCCGACCATCTGGTCCTACGACGATGCGGTGCAGGATTATCCCTTCGATCCGGAACAGGCCAAAAAGCTGTTGGCCGAGGCTGGTTACGCCAACGGTTTCGAGACTGACCTGTGGGCCATGCCGGTCCAGCGGCCCTACAACCCCAACGCCCGGCGCATGGCCGAGATGATCCAGGCCGACTGGGCCAAGGTTGGCGTCAAGGCCAGGATCGTCTCCTACGAGTGGGGCGAGTACCTCAAGCGCGCCAGCGCCGGCGAGCATCAGACCGCCTTGCTGGGCTGGACCGGCGACAACGGCGATCCCGACAATTTCCTGGCGGTGTTGCTGGGCTGCGACGCGGTCAAGGGCGGCTCCAACTACGCCCGCTGGTGTCACCAACCCTACGAGGATCTGATCCAGAAGGCCAAGATCACCGCCGACCAGGCCGAACGCGCCAAGCTCTACCAGCAGGCGCAAGCGATCTTCAAGGAGCAGGCGCCCTGGGTCACCATCGGACACTCGGTGGTTTACCAGCCGGTGCGCAAGGAGGTGGTGGATTTCCGCATCAGCCCCTTTGGCCTCAACGTCTTTTACGGTGTCGATGTGAAGGCCAAGTAAGCGGCGACGGAAACCGGGACCGGCATGTTCGCCTTCCTGCTGCGCCGGTTGGGGCTGCTGGTCCCGACCTTCCTCGGCGTGACCCTGATCGCCTTCGCACTGATTCATCTCGTCCCCGGCGATCCGGTGCAACTGATGGCCGGGGAACGAGGCATCGATCCCGCCCGCCACGCCGAGCTGATGCGGCAGTACGGCTTCGATCAGCCGTTGTGGCGGCAATATCTCGGCTACATCGCCGGGGTGCTGCAAGGCCAACTCGGCAACTCGCTGATTACCCGCCAGCCGGTGTTGCACGAGTTCCTGACCCTGTTTCCCGCCACTGTCGAGCTGTCGCTGGCGGCGATGCTGTTCGCGGTCGGCCTCGGCCTGCCCGCCGGCATCCTCGCCGCCGTCAAGCGCGGCTCGGCCTTCGATCACTCGGTGATGGGTCTGTCGCTGACCGGCTATTCGATGCCGATTTTCTGGTGGGCGCTGCTGCTGATCCTGCTGTTCTCGGTGCAACTGGGCTGGACGCCGGTGTCCGGGCGCATCGCCGTGGAGTTCTACATCGAGCCGGTCACCGGCTTTCTGCTGGTGGATACGCTGCTGGCCAGCGACGCCGACGCCTTCCGGTCGGCGCTGCGCCATCTGCTCCTGCCGGCCATCGTGCTGGGCACCATCCCGCTGGCGGTGATCGCCCGCATGACCCGCTCGGCGCTGCTGGAGGTGATCCGCGAGGACTATATCCGCGTCGCCCGCGCCAAGGGCCTGTCGCCCTTGCGGGTGATCGGCGTGCATGCTCTGCGCAACGCCCTGATTCCGGTGGTGACGGTGATCGGCCTGCAAACCGGCGCGCTGCTGGCCGGGGCGATTCTGACCGAAACCATCTTCGCCTGGCCGGGCGTGGGCAAGTGGCTGGTGGATTCCATCAGCCGCCGCGATTACCCGGCGGTGCAGGGCGGCATCCTGCTGATCGCCAGCGTGGTGATGCTGGTCAACCTGCTGGTGGATGTGATGTACGGCCTGATCAATCCGCGCATCCGTCATGCACGGTAGCGGTCAAATATGTACGGTTACCCCGATTCCGAGAGGAGAGCGCCATGCTGGCCGAAAAGTTATATTTGACCGCAGATCAAGAGGGTCGTTTGACCGGACTACCGATTGTGACGCCTAACGAGAACGTGGAAGTGGTCCTTCTGCGTCCCGAGCCGGCCCGCACCAAGCAGCGCCAACCCTCACCCAAGCTCGCTTGGCAAGGGGCCAAGCTGCTGGGAGATGATTTGGCGCCGGCGATTCCTCTGGAGGACTGGGGGGATGCGTTCCAGGATCAGCGAACGAAAAGCCCATGATTCTTCTCGACACCAACGCCTGGATACGCTGGCTGCATCCCGAACTCGGGCAATCCATGCCGCTGGCGTTGAGAAACTGGCTGAACGAATCGCCGCTGCCTATCGCAATATCGGTGATCTCGTGCCTCGAAGTTTCCCAGCTGGTCAAGAAAGGCGACTTGCTGCTACCGCTGCCGTTACCCGATTGGTTTCATGAAGCACTCGAAGTTTCGGGCGTATCCTATCTTCCGTTAACGCCCGCCATCGCTCATGCATCCACTCTACTGCCGAACATCCACAAAGATCCCGCCGACCGCCTCATCATCGCCACCGCCCAAGCTTACGACGCCTGGCTGGTGACCCGCGATCAGACGATCCCGCAATACCCCGATGTCCGCGTCGTCTGGGACAACGCTCCCCGACCGAACGGCGACGGCGAACCCGCATGACCGACAACGCACTTATCACCGCTCCGCCCGCCGTCCCGCCCGGTCCGCTGCGGGAATTCTGGAGCCACTTCCGCGAGAACGCCGGCGCGGTGGCCGGACTGGCGGTCATCGTCGCGCTGCTGGCGGTCGCTCTGTTCGCGCCATGGCTGGCGCCGCATCCGCCGGCGGAGCAGTACCGCGACGCCCTGC
>DGFE01000037.1 GCA_002391525.1 Competibacteraceae bacterium UBA3908 | reverse complement strand
TCACTGGTACATGCCGTGTAATATCTCCAGTCTTTAAGCGCTTGCAGATTTCAAAACCATTCATGTCGGGCAGCATGACATCAAGAATAATCAAATCAAATGGCCGTTGTTCCGCCATTTTTAATGCCTCATCTCCCCGTGATGCGAGCATCAGTCGATACTCTGGCTCCTTTAAATAGGCTCGCATGAGCTTGGCATCCTTGGGATCATCTTCTACAAGCAAAATCCTTATTGGCTTTACTGATTTCGATTCCTCTGGCTCAACTACAGCAGACGCAATATTTGCTGGTTCTGCTTCTTCTTCAATGTCTTTCGCTTGCTGATCGGTACAAAATTGGGTTTCACTTTTTTGTCTAATCGCTAAAGCGTCTTGATATCGCTTCAGGCGCAGCATTGAATGAATGCGAGTCACTAACTCGACATCATTAACCGGCTTATTCAATATCTCCTCAGCACCCGCATCCAATCCTTTTTTTCTGTTGTTACTATCATTTAAGGCGATAATCAAAATAATTGGAATAGAGGCAGTTGAAGTTGTATTTTTGAGCTTTTTAATGACTTGGCATCCATCAATTATCGGAATCATTGCATCAAGTAAGACAATATCTGGTAAATCCCTTTCCGCTATCTTTAAAGCTTCGTAACCGTCACACGCTGTTAGAACCTGAAAATGTTCTTGCCGTACTATTTCCGTCAACGACCGAACATTGGCTTCATTATCATCCGCGATCAGTATTTTTGGCTGTGCCAGCATGCTTGTTTGCCCAGTGGGGTGAAACATATGTCTCTCTTCTTTATGAATTACCAAGAGATTCTAACCAGGATGTTGAACTTTAATTTGATGATTTTAAGGCAAGATAAATGCCATAATTTGTCTTTTAAATGATACGTACCTTATTCGGGCATAAAGTTTACAAAATGTATTATTTTTATACATATGTTTACAAATAATACTAATATAATTATATAAATCAGCGTACTTTACAATAACCAATACCTGATAACGATACTCAACCCGCCACAAGCCGAGCTTCGCCGATGACGAAATTACGTCACAAACGACTTAATTTTGACGCTGTCCGATCCACATGGCGGCACCAAGGCGCCATAGATAAAAAAACTGCTAGGGATATTTGGACGGATCAGTCAGTTGTGAGCCAAGCTGCTTTGGACGAGATGACAAGTATCGATTGACTGGGGCGGGGGGAACTCAAGCGCCGATTCAATGATCCTTGGAGCTTCGGGAAGGGTGCGCGAACAAAGCCAGCGCCTCCAGACAGCGGCGGCGCTGAGCGTCGCCATGAGCGGGTGGAAGTTGCAGGCCCGGCAAGCGCAAACCGTACTGGTGGCCATCGCTTTCGGCCTTCAGCACCCACCAGCAAAGCTGCTCCAGGCGCGGTTCGACGTTTTCGATCCCCAACAACCGCCAATCCAGCCACAACTCCGGCCGCGCCTGATCGACGAAGCGCTTGACCAACAGCTGATCGGTGCGGGTCGCGGCTTTCCAGGCGATCCGGCGCGGCGAGTCGCCGGGCGCGTACTGGCGAAAACCCGCATAATCCTCGCTGCCCGATCCCTGTTCCCCCAAGCCGCTACCGCTACTGTTCGGCAGCGCTGGTGGCAACGGTCGCTGACCTCGGGGCTGGGGGTAGACCAAACAGGCGGTCTCGAACTCCACCCAGCTCCACGCTTGAAACAGACCCAGCGGAAAGCGGGTTGACACCCGCACATGGCCAGGCCGCAACCAGCCGCGCTGCCCGGCGGGAATGGCCAGCGCGACCAGCGCCGAGCCATGCTCGGGAATGTCGGCGTAGCGCGGCGGCTGGTCTCGCCATTGCAGAGCGATGCCGTAGCGCGGCGCCGGATCGGGATTTTCCAGCCGGTAGACGAAGCAGGCTTCCTGGCCGGCGAACACCGGATCGGCGCCGCCCGGATGGACGATCAAGCCCAGCAGATTGTCGTGCGCCCGCCACATGCTGTTGAGCGCCACCGCCGCCAGCAGGAAGGTGAAAGCGAATCCCATGCTGTTGCTGTAATTGATCGACCACAGGAACAACAGGAACAGCAAGGCGGCGAAAGCATAACCATGGCGGGTCGGCAGGATGTAAATCCGGCGTCGGCTCAGCCGGATCGACTCGTGAGCAGGTCGTTGGTCGCGCGTCACCCAAACCTCGAACTGTCGCCGCAGCGCCTGCAACATGGCGCGGCATTCAAACCGGTAAAGCCACGGCATCGCGCAGGCGCCCGACCAGGTCGGACGCGGACTGCTCCAGATTGTCCTCGCCGGGGTGCAGGCGATGGCTGACCACCGCCGGCAACACCGTCTGTACGTCTTCCGGCAACACGTGGCCGCGCCGGTGCAGCAACGCCCAGGCTCGCGCCGCTCGCAGCAGGCCCAAGCCGGCGCGCGGCGACAAGCCGCCGCGGAATCGGTTGGACTGGCGGGAAAACGCCAGCAACGCCTGAACGTAATCCAGCAGCGGCGGCGCGACGTGAATGTGGCCCACCCGCGCCTGCGCCTCGTGCAACTGCGCCGGGGTCAGGCACACCGGCAGCCGCGCCAGCACCTCGCGGCGGTCCTCGCCTTCCAGCAACGCCCGTTCCGCCTGGACGTCGGGATACCCGAGTTCGATCCGCATGAGGAAGCGGTCGAGTTGCGATTCCGGCAGCGGAAACGTGCCGATCTGATAAGCGGGATTCTGGGTGGCGATGACGAAGAACGGCTCCGGCAGGATGCGGGTCTCGCCCTCGATAGTCACCTGCCCCTCCTCCATCGCCTCCAGCAGGGCGCTCTGGGTCTTGGGCGTGGCGCGGTTGATCTCGTCGGCCAGGATCAGTTGGGCGAAAATCGGGCCGGGGTGGAACACGAACGTCTCGCGCTGGCGCTCGTACACCGCCGCGCCCAGAATGTCCGCCGGCAGCAGATCGCTGGTGAACTGGATGCGTTGGTACTGCAAGCCCAGGCAGCGAGCCAGGGCGTGGGCCAGGGTGGTTTTGCCCATGCCGGGCAAGTCCTCGATCAGCAGATGACCACGCGCCAGCAGACAGCTCACGGCCAGGCGGATGGCGCGCTCCTTGCCGAGAATGGTCGTGCCGACCTGCCGGATCACCAGATCCAGACGATCCTCCAGCACGGTCGCCATCTCAGTCCCGCCGCTGCAAGTCGCGCTTGAAGCGTTTGAAATTCTCCACGTAGCGGCCTGCCGACATCCGCAATCCTGCAATCTCCCGCTCGGTCAGAGTCCGCACGATCTTGCCCGGCGAACCCATCACCAGTGAACCGTCCGGGATGACCCTGCCTTCCGGGATCAGGCTGTTGGCGCCGATCAGGCAGTTGTTGCCGATCACCGCCCGGTTCATGATCAGACTCTTGATGCCGATCAGGCTGTTGTCGCCGACGATGCAGCCATGCAGCATGGCCAGATGCCCGACGGTGACATCACGACCAATGGTGAGCAGGATGCCGGGATCGGTATGGAGAATCGCGCCGTCCTGAATATTGGAGTTTTCGCCGATAGTGATGACATCGTTGTCGCCGCGCACCACGGCGTTGAACCAGATGCTGGCGTTCTGCTTGAGCACCACCGAGCCGATCACGGTGGCGTTGTCGGCGATGAACCAGTCCTCGCCGTGAAATTCGACCTCGCGGTCGCCGAGGGAATAAATCACCGGGTCCTCCTTTGAGGTTACGAAACTCCCCTCAGTATAAACGAGCGACCGGCGCTGGGCGGGCAAAAAGAGCGGTGGGGTGTTGAGAAATCCCCCCTACCCCCCTTTGCAAAAGGGAGGTGGCGAAGCCGGGGGGATTTGGGACTGCATCACGACAGCGGGTTTACTTCGCGGTCTTGGCTTCCAGTTCCTTGGCGGTCACCTTGTCGTCGTAAACGCCAGCGGCGACTTCGTACTTGCCGGCCGACAACACGTAAGCGACCTTGCGGTGGTTGCCCTCGGCGCCGGGCTTGGTCCACATGTATTCGACCCAGCCGCCATTGGCCTTCTTGCCGGCATCGCACAGGGCCGTGCCGAATTCCTTGCCGGTGGCCTTGTCCTTGAGGTCAGTCAGCTTCATGCCCTTCACCGTCGGGCTGGGATGGGCTTTCATCGCCCCACTCGCGCAATCCATCACGAACACGTAGGTATCCTTCCAGGCCCACTTGCCCTTGGGATCGTCGAAGCTGGCCAGGGCGGCATCTCCGCCCGCCTTGACGGCGGCGGCGGCTTCCTTGACCTTGGCGACCACTTCGTCGGCCGTCGCGGCATCGGCGGCCCAGGCGCCGGCGGACAGCCCCATGGTACAGAACGCGGCTACGCCCAGCAGCACTTTCTTGTTCATCCTCAGCCTCCTCTGTGTTTCGTTGTTTCGATTTTGGATTCCGCCGCCACGGGAAAGGCGGCGTTGTTTAACTCTAGACGCTGAAACCGCGGGGGACAAGGCGCGATGAAATATTCATCAGCCGGACCGGGCAATGACTTGTTCAATGGCGGCTGTTGGTCAGCTCGCTCCTGAGCCGGCGCACGGACCCGAACCAAAAAGCATTGAATACTGCCAAACCGCATGGGACACGACGGCGGCAGCGATTTCAGCGAGCAATCGGTTTTGGCTTTCGCTCGATGCCCGTCCATACCGGATCAATGTCGCGCGTTTCCATTCCCCAGTCGGCGCAATCCCAGGAGGTCCCCTCATGATTCGAGCCTATGCGGCACACCAAGCGAAAGGGCAACTCACACCGTTTGAATTCGAGCCCGGCGAATTGAAGCCGGATCAGGTCGAGATCGATGTCGTTGCCTGCGGCATTTGCCATTCCGATCTATCGATGTTGAACGACGAATGGCAGATCAGCACCTATCCCTTCGTACCGGGACACGAGGTAGTCGGCACCATCGCTCAAGTCGGCGGAAACGTGAAACATCTCCAGGTCGGCGACACGGTCGGCTTGGGCTGGTTCAGCGGCAGCTGCATGACCTGCGATCAGTGCATGAGCGGCAACCACAACCTCTGCGCCAGCAACGAACAAACCATGGTCGGCCGGTATGGCGGGTTCGCCGACAAGGTCCGCTGCAACGCCGAGTGGGCCGCCCCGCTGCCGCCGGGACTGGACGTGAAAAAAACCGGGCCGCTGTTCTGCGGTGGCATCACGGTCTTCAATCCGCTGGTCCAGTTCGACGTGAAACCCACCGACCGCGTCGGGGTGATCGGCATCGGCGGGTTGGGCCATCTGGCCGTGCAATTTTTGAACAAATGGGGCTGCGAGGTGACGGCCTTTACCTCCAGCGACGCCAAGCGCGACGAAGCGCTGGCGATGGGCGCGCATCGCGTCGTCAATTCCCGCGACGCGGCGCAGCTCGAGAAAATCGCCGGCTCCCTGCACTTCATTCTCTCGACCGTCAACGTCGATCTGAACTGGTCGGCATTCCTGAACGCCCTGGCTCCCAAGGGCCGCTTTCATACCGTCGGAGTGATCCCGTCGCCCATTCCGGCGGTGGCGTTCTCGCTGATCGGCAGCCAGAAGAGCCTCTCGGGCTCGCCGCTGGGCTCCCCGGCCACCATCCGCAAGATGCTGGAATTCTGCGCCCGGCACCGGATCGCGCCGATCACCGAACATTATCCGATGAGTCGAGTCAACGAGGCGATGGCGCATCTCGAATCCGGCAAGGCGCGCTATCGCGTGGTGCTCGAAAACGACTTTACCTAATCCCAATCCCCCCACAGGGCTTGCACCGCCGCCAGCGCCGCGACGCCGGCGGTTTCGGTGCGCAGGACGCGCGGTCCGAGCCGGATGCCGGCAAATCCAGCTTTGCGGGCCTGGGCGATTTCCACCGGACTCAGGCCGCCTTCCGGGCCGATCAGCAGCGTCACCGTTGCCGCTGGCGGCTCCAATCCACGCAAACCCCGTTCGGCGAGCGGATCGAGCAACAGGCGCAAATCCGGTTCCGCCGGCTGTTCCAACCATTCCGCCAGCGTCAGCGGCTGCCGCAATTCCGGCAGTCGGTTGCGACCGCACTGTTCGCAGGCGCCAACGATGATCCCGCGCCAATGCCGGACCTTGCGCGCCAGTCGCTCGCCGGCCAGATCGACCCCGCCGCGTTCCGCGAACAACGGCTGAATGACGGCGACGCCCAGTTCGACGGCTTTTTGCAGCGTGTAGTCCATTTTCTCGCCACGCGAGACCCCTTGCGCCAGCGCTACCCGCAGCGGCGATTCCACCTCGCCGGGCAACGCCGCCGTCACCCGCGCCCAGGCCGCCCGCTTGCCCACCTCCGCCAGCGTCGCCGCGAATGCCCCGCCGGCGCCGTCGAACAGAATCAACGCCGCGCCAGGCTTGAGCCGCAGCACCCGCACGGCATGATTCAAGGCGTTGTCGTCCAGTGGCACGGTCGCGCCGACCGTCAGCGGTACGGGGAGATGAAGTCGGGGAATGCGCATTCGGCGGGCTGTTATTCTCCCCGTTCCCGGGCAATGGCTCGATAGCCGATGTCGGTGCGGTAATAAGCGCCCTCCCAATGTATCCGCCTGGCCAGGTTGTAGGCCAGGCTTTGGGCCTCGGCGACCGTGCTTCCCAGCGCGGTGGCGCACAACACCCGCCCGCCGTGGGTGACGATGTGGCCATCCTCCGTCTCCCGCGTGCCGGCGTGGAACAGCTTCACGTCCTCGCCCGATTCCGCATCGCGCGCCGGCAGCCCCCCGATGACATCACCCTTGCGACAGGCGCCCGGATAGCCGGCGGCCGTCATCACCACCCCCAAGGCTGGACGGGCATCCCACTCCGCCTCAACCTCGCGCCTGTCTCTTATACACATCT
>DGFE01000191.1:10974-16365 GCA_002391525.1 Competibacteraceae bacterium UBA3908 | reverse complement strand
AGATGTGTATAAGAGACAGGGCCCACGCGCCACGTCGCCGATGGCATATACGCCCGGCAGGTTGGTCTCGCAGGCGTCATCGACGTGGATGCAGCCGCGTTCGTCGAACAACAGATCGGCCTCGGGCGCGGCGACATTGTCGGTGTTGGGCCGGCGACCGACCGAGACCAACAGCTTCTCGAAGGTCAGCTGGTGCTCGCCATCCTGATCCTTGAAGTGAACTTCGACCCCGTTCCCGGTTTTCCGGGTCGCGATCACGCGGGTGCCCAACCGGATGTCCAGCCCTTGTTTCTTGAACTGGCGCAAGGCGTCGCGGGCGATCTGCTGATCGGCCAGGGCCAGAAAATCCTCGACCGCTTCCAGCATGACGACCTTGGCGCCCAGCCGGTTCCATACGCTGCCCAGTTCCAGCCCGATCACGCCGGCCCCGATCACCCCGAGGGTCTCGGGCACCTTGCGGAAATCCAGGGCGCCGGTCGAGTCCACGATCAATCCCTCGGCGTTGTCCACCGGCGCGGCGCCGATTTCAATCGGTTTGGAACCGGTGGCGATGATGACGTGATCGGCGTTGACCATGTCCACCGAACCGTCGCGATGGGTGATTTCCACCTGCCGGTCGGCCAGCAGCTTGCCGTGGCCCTGCAACCAGTCGACGCCGTTGGCCTTGAACAGCGCACCGATGCCGTTGGTCAGCTGCAGGACGATGTCCTCCTTGCGGGCCATCATCTTGTCGAGATCCAGCCGGACGCCCTCGACGTGGATGCCGTGATTTTCCATGCCTCCCTTGAGATGATGGTACTGTTCGGACGATTCGAGCAGGGTCTTGGAGGGGATGCAACCCACGTTCAGGCAGGTGCCGCCCAGGGCCGGATCGCCCTTGAAGTTGATCCATTTTTCCACGCAGGCGGTTTCCAGACCGAGTTGCGCGCAGCGGATCGCCGCCACGTAACCGGCGGGACCGCCGCCGATGACAACCACATCGTAAGTCTTAGCCATACTTTCCCCGTTGCAATCCGCGTCCGCCGTCGTTTGACGACGGACGCAATCTGATGAGCTTTTGACCGGTCGCCGGGACGGAAAACAGGGCGGCGGCGGCCCGGGAGCCGTTGATGCGCCGCCCCGCCGCGCGCCGCCTAGACTTGCAGCACCAGGCGGGCCGGATCCTCGATGCACTCCTTGACGGTGACCAGGAAGGTGACGGCCTCCCGGCCATCGATGATGCGATGATCGTAGGAATGCGCCACATACATCATGGGACGGATCACGACCTGGCCGTTCTCCGCCACCGGTCGGTCCTTGGTGACATGCATGCCGAGAATGCCGCTCTGCGGCGGATTCAGGATCGGAGTGGACATCAGCGAGCCGAACACGCCGCCGTTGGTGATGGTGAAGGTGCCGCCGGTCATGTCCTCGACGGTCAGCGTGCCGTCCTTCGCTTTTTGGGCAAACTCGCCGATGGTCTTCTCGATGTCGGCCAGGCTCATCTGATCGGCGTCGCGCAGGATCGGCACCACCAACCCGCGCGGCGAGGAGACCGCGATGCCGATATCGTAATAGCCGTGATAGACGATGTCGTTGCCATCGATGGAGGCGTTCACCGCCGGATAACGCCGCAGCGATTCGATCACCGCCTTGACGAAGAAGCCCATGAAGCCCAGGCGCACGCCGTGCTTCTTCTCGAACTCGTCCTTGTAGCGGTTGCGCAGGTCCATCACCGGCTTCATGTTGATCTCGTTGAAGGTGGTCAACATGGCGGTGGTGTTCTTGGCCAGCAGCAACCGCTCGGCGATGCGGGCGCGCAGCCGGGTCATCGGCACGCGCTGCTCCAGCCGGCCACGCGCGTCGGCAGGCAGCGCCGGCGCGGTCGGCGCGGGAACCGGCGCCGAAACCGCGACCGGAGCGGCGACTGGAGCGGCGACTGGAGCGGGCGCGGGACGCCCACCGTGTTTCTGCGCGTCGATAAACACCAGCACGTCGGCCTTGGTCACCCGACCACCTCGACCGGTTCCCGGAATCTTGCCGACATCCAGGTTGTGTTCGGCGGCCAACCGGCGCACCGCCGGACTCAAGCCTTCCAGATCCGCCATGGCCACCGGAGCCGCCGAAGCCGGAACCGGGACGTCGACCGTTACCGGAGCCGGGGTCGCCGACTGCGCGGCGACACTCTCTTCCAGGATGGCAATCACATCGCCGGTGGTGACGGTCTCGCCTTCCTGCCGCAGGATCTGGCCCAGCACTCCGTCGGCGGGGGCGGGAATATCCAGCACGACCTTGTCGGTCTCCAGGTCAACGAGGTTCTCGCCCCGCTTCACCGGCTCGCCCGATTTCTTTTTCCAATTGACCAGGGTGCCGTCGGAGACGGATTCGGGCAAGGTCGGGACTTTCACTTCTATAGTCATTTTATTTGTTTCCCTTTGGTTTCGGGTTGTTCTCGAGTCTGGACCACGGCTTACTGGCCCAGGGCCTCGTTGACGAGTCTTTGCTGCTGCTCGACATGGACGCTGTAGTAACCCGTGCCCGGCGACGCCGAATGCGGCCGGCCAGCGTAGCGGATCTTGAGACGCGGCGGCAGACCCCGCTCCAGATGGTGGAGGCTCTCAAACCAAGCCCCCTGATTCATGGGTTCTTCCTGACACCAGACGATCTCGGCAACGTTGGGATATCGCTCCACCTGCGCGTTATAGAGCGCCTGCGGAAACGGGTAGAGTTGCTCGATGCGGACGATGGCGACGTGGTCCAGCTTCCGCTCGCGGCGGGTCTCCAGCAAATCGTAATAGACCTTGCCGCTGCAGAACACCAGCCGGGTGATCCTGGCCGGATCGTGCGGATCGATTTCCGGGATGACCTCCTGAAAGCCGCCCTCGGTCAGATCCTCCAGGCTGTTCACCGCCAGCCGGTGGCGCAGCAGGCTCTTGGGACTCATGACGATCAGCGGCTTGCGGAAACCGCGCTTCATCTGCCGGCGCAGCATGTGGAAGCACTGGGCCGGAGTCGAGGGCACCACCACCTGAATGTTCTGCTCGGCGCACAGTTGCAGATAGCGCTCCAGCCGGGCCGAGGAATGCTCGGGTCCCTGGCCCTCGAACCCGTGCGGCAGCAGCATCACCAGCCCACACCTCCGGTCCCACTTGGTCTGACCGGAGGTGATGAACTGGTCGATCACCACCTGGGCGCCGTTGGCGAAATCGCCGAATTGCCCTTCCCAGACGATCAGGCCGTTCGGCTCGGCGGTAGCGTAACCGTATTCGAAGCCCAGCACCGCCTCCTCGGAGAGAATGGAGTCGATGACGATGAAGGTTGGCTGGTCCGGATAAAGGTTGGCCAGCGGCGTGTAGCTGCCACCGTCCTTCTGATTGTGCAGCACGGCGTGGCGGTGGAAGAACGTGCCGCGGCCGCAGTCCTGGCCGGAAACGCGCACCTGGTAGCCTTCCTCGAGCAGGGTGGCGTAGGCCATGTTCTCGGCGAAACCCCAGTCCAGCGGCAGCGCGCCGGCGGCCATCTTGCGGCGGTCATCCATGATCTTGGCCACGCGCGGGTGCAACTCGAAGCCTTCCGGCAACCGCAGCATCCGTTCGGACAGATCGCGAATCCTGGCCAGCGGCACGGCGGTGGGAACCGGCAAGCGCCAGTCTTCGTTCTTGAACGGCGACCAGTCGATGGTGTACGGCCCTGTCGCCGGCGGCAGAGTCGGCCGCGAGACCTGGCGCCCGGCGTCGAGATCGGCGCGATATTGCGCCTGCATGTCCTGGAACTCCTGCTCGGCGATCACGCCCTCGGCGATCAGCCGCTCGGCGTACAGGGTGGCAGTGGTTTTCCGCGCCCGGATCTTCTTGTACATCATCGGCTGGGTCGCGGCGGGTTCGTCGGCCTCGTTGTGGCCCAGCCGGCGATAGCAGATCATGTCGATGACCACGTCCTTGTTGAAGGTCATCCGGTACTCGACCGCCAGCCGAGTGACGAACAGCACCGCCTCGGGATCGTCGCCGTTCACGTGGAAGATCGGCGCCTGCACCATCTTGGCCACGTCGGTGCAGTACAGCGCCGAGCGGGTGTCCAGCGGATTGCTGGTGGTAAAGCCGATCTGGTTGTTGATGACGATATGGACGGTGCCGCCGGTGCGGTAGCCGCGCACCTGCGAGAACTGGAAGGTTTCCATGTTCACGCCCTGGCCGGCGAAGGCGGCGTCGCCGTGGATCAGCACCGGCATCACCGTGTTGAAGGGCGGGACTTCGGCGCCAGGTTGCCGCCGCCGCTCCATGCGGGCGCGCACCGAACCCTCGACCACCGGATTGACGATTTCCAGATGCGAGGGGTTGAACGCCAGCGCCAGATGCACCGGCCCTCCAGGCGTTTCCACGTCCGAGGAGAAGCCCATGTGATACTTCACGTCGCCAGCACTGCCGACCCGGCGCTTGCCTTCGAATTCCTCGAACAGTTCGCCGGGCGACTTGCCGATGATGTTGACCAGCACGTTCAGCCGGCCGCGGTGGGCCATGCCGATGACGATTTCCTGTACGCCCTGGGCACCGGCCCGCTGGATCAGTTCGTCCATCATCGGGATCAGGCTGTCGCCGCCCTCCAGCGAGAACCGCTTCTGACCGACGTAGCGGGTGTGCAAGTAACGCTCCAGACCTTCGGCGGCCACCAGCCAGTGCAACAAGTCCCTGCGCTGAGCCAGACTCAGCTCCAGCCGGGCGCGCTGACCTTCCAGCCGTTTCTGAATCCAGCGCTTCTCGGCGGTTTCATTGATGTGCATGTACTCGGAACCGATGGTGCCGACGTACACGTCGCGGATCAGGCTCAGGATCTCGCGCAGCGTCCATTGCGAGGGCGCCACCAGCGAACCGGTGTTGAACGAGGTGTTCATGTCGGCCTCGCTCAGGCCATGGTAACCGGGGTCCAGTTCCGGGACCGGTGGACGCTCGCGCAGGCGCAGCGGATCGAGATCGGCGGCTTTGTGGCCCCGGGTGCGGTAGGCGTTGATGATGCGCAGTACCGCCGCCTGCTTCTCGGCGGCCTCGGGACTGAGTCCCAGCGCGCGTCCCACGCCGGCTTGCGGGCGCAGCGCCAATTGCGCGAAGGAGTCGCGAATCGGCCCGTGCGCGACATCCCGGGCGCCCTGGACCTGGACCTGCAAGCCGCGGAAATAGCGCCGCCAGTTTTCGCTGACCGACTCGGGATCGCTCAGAAAGCTTTCGTACAGTTCTTCTATAAACGCCGCATTGCCGCCGAACAACGGCGAACTTTGGCGAAACTGCTCGATGAGTGTGTTCATTGACGGTTACCAACTCCCGATGTTGAAGGATCTCCACGAAAACTCGTCGCGGGGAGGGCTGCGCCTTGGGGCAGGGCGCGGTTGCGCGCCGGATTACGTTCCGGCCAAACGGGGGG
>DGFE01000191.1:10359-10612 GCA_002391525.1 Competibacteraceae bacterium UBA3908 | reverse complement strand
GCGCCGGTGGTATCGATCATCGGTATTCCGGTCGTGACCACGTGCTCCCGGTCACCCAGGCGGCAAGGCGTCGCGGCTCCGACAGCGGGAGCCGAGCCGCGTCGACCCGGAACCGTGGTGGTTCTTGTCCGAGGTTGTGGTTTGGTGGTTTAGGGGTGAGGATGATTATAGCGACGGCATGGACGCGGATAAACCCGCGATTGCCGGTTTTAATTCACGCCTGTCGAGCGTGGACGGAATCGTGCGGATATCC
>DGFE01000191.1:0-10139 GCA_002391525.1 Competibacteraceae bacterium UBA3908 | reverse complement strand
AGCCGCGGTCGCGCCCGCGGCGCACGACCGCGCGCCGGCCCGGTTCGGCCCAATTTTTTGCCATAAGAAACCGGCTGCTGTACATTTTCAGCGATGGCATCGCCGCGCGCCGATGTCAGTCATCGTGGCGGACGAACAAACAGCCGGCTCCGCCGCGCAGGTTTGGTCCCGTTCAGGAGGGAATCGCGATGGTCGCTACCAATCCGCTCGCACAGGGAGCAACCGCGCCCTATCAGCCCGTCGAAGGCGAGCCGTACATGAGCGATGCGCAGTTGGCTCATTTCCGCAAGGTCCTGCTGGACTGGAAACAGAGCCTGCTGCACGAGGTGGACCGCACGGTTAACCACATGCAGGACGAATCCGCCACGTTCCCCGACCCCAACGACCGCGCCACCCAGGAAGAGGAATTCAGCCTGGAACTGCGCACGCGCGACCGGGAACGCAAGCTGCTCAAGAAGATCAACGAGGCGCTGGCGCTGATCGAAAGCGGCGATTACGGTTATTGCGAAGCCTGCGGGGTGGAAATCGGGTTGCCGCGCATGCTGGCCCGCCCGACCGCCACCCTGTGCATCGATTGCAAGATGCTGGAAGAAATCCGCGAAAAACAGGGCAACTAGCCACCGGCACAAACGGTCTCCCGCCGTCCGGTCCCGCTGTTTCATGATGGCGGACTGCCCCGCCGGCCCCACCGCGACAGCGCGGAATGCGGTGCGCGGCCGTTTCGCGCCATCCCCGACCGGGCCGTTGCATTTCGGCTCGCTGATCGCCGCGCTGGGCAGCTTTCTGCAAGCGCGCCGACGGGGAGGCGAATGGCACGTCCGCATCGAGGATGTGGACACGACCCGCACGATGCCGGGCGCAGCGGACGCCATTCTGCGCACGCTGGAGCGGTGCGGACTGCTGTGGGACGGTCCGGTGCTGTACCAGAGCCGGCGGACGGAGATTTATCGGGCCGCGCTGGAGCGTCTGCTGCGCGCCGGACTGGCTTATCCCTGCACCTGCAGCCGGCGGGAACTGGCCAAGTGCCCGCGCGGCGGCGATGGCAGCCCCCTGTATCCTGGCCATTGTCGCGTCGGCGTCCGCCAACCGGGCCGCCCTCATGCCATCCGATTGCGCGCGACCGACGCGACGCTGGCGTTCCGGGACGCCGTTCAAGGTGAATATCGCCAGCGTCTGGCCAGCGAGGTCGGCGATTTCGTGATCCGCCGGACCGACGGCCTGTTCGCTTATCAGTTGGCCGTCGTGGTGGACGACGCGACCCAGGGCATCACCCAGGTGGTGCGCGGCAGCGACCTGCTGAGTTCCACCCCCCGGCAGATTTATCTGCAACGGCTGCTGGATTTTCCCACGCCGGAATACGCCCATCTGCCGGTGGCCGTCGACCGGCGCGGCGACAAGCTCAGCAAACAGACCGGCGCGGCGCCACTCGATCCCGGCAATCCGGCGCCCGTGCTCTGGGCCGCCCTGCGTTTTCTGGGACAGGCCCCGCCATCGGAGTTGGCGCGGGAATCGCCGGCGACGATCCTGGCCTGGGCCGGTGCCCACTGGCGACCGCAACGGATACCAACTGTTCTATCCCATTATTGGGAAATCCCGCCGATCCGCCCCGTCGCGCCGAATGGACTGGCTCAAAACGCCAAGGCTGTAGACAATGCCCGGACCATGGGCTAGAAATAAGAAAATCCTCTATCGGGCGCGCATGGAGTTTCCACCGGCGCCCGGCTGATAACGCCCATTCCCACCACCGCCGAAGGAGAAGCACGCCAATGTCCGACATCAAGGTTTATCCCGTTCCCGCCGATGTGGCCGCCCATGCCTGGATCAACGATGCGCAGTACCGGGAGATGTACCAGCGCTCGGTCGATGACCCCGAGGGCTTCTGGGCGGAGCAGGCCAACCAGTTCGTCACCTGGTTCAAGCCCTGGAACAAGGTCCTGGACTGGGATTTCACCAAGGGCCACATCCGCTGGTTCGAGGGCGCCACGCTCAATGTCAGCTACAACTGTCTGGACCGCCATCTGGCGACCCGCGGCGATCAGGTCGCCATCATCTGGGAAGGCGACAGCCCCAACGAAGACCGGAAAGTCACCTACAAGCAACTGCACGCGGATGTCTGCAAGTTCGCCAATGTCCTGAAAGGGCTGGGCGTCAAGAAGGGGGATCGAATCTGTATTTACATGCCGATGATTCCCGAAACCGCCGTCGCCATGCTGGCCTGCACCCGCATCGGCGCCATTCACTCCATCGTGTTCGGCGGCTTCTCGCCGGATTCGTTGAAGGATCGCATCCTCGACGCCACCTGCAACCTGGTCATCACCTCCGACGAGGGCTTGCGCGGCGGGCGCAAGGTGCCGATGAAGGCCAACGCCGACAAGGCCGTGCAGAGCACGCCGAGCGTCCAGAAGATGGTGGTGGTCAAGCGTACCGGCGGCAACGTCGCCTGGGTCGAGGGCCGCGACCTGTGGTATCACGAGCTGATGGCCCAAGCCTCCGCCGACTGCCCGCCGGAGCCGATGGACGCCGAGGACCCGCTGTTTATCCTCTACACCTCCGGCTCCACCGGCAAGCCCAAGGGCGTGCTGCACACCACCGGCGGCTATCTGCTGCACACGGCGGTCACCCACAAGTACATCTTCGATTATCACGACGGCGATATTTACTGGTGCACCGCCGACGTGGGCTGGGTGACCGGCCATTCCTACATCGTCTACGGGCCGCTGGCCAACGGCGCCACCTCCCTGATGTTCGAAGGCATCCCGACCTATCCGAACGTCAGCCGGTTCTGGGAGGTGGTGGACAAGCATCAGGTCAACATCTTCTACACCGCACCGACCGCGATCCGCTCATTGATGCGCGAGGGCGAGGAACCGGTCAAGCGAACCTCGCGCAAGAGCCTGCGGCTGCTGGGTTCGGTGGGCGAGCCGATCAACCCCGAAGCCTGGGAGTGGTACTACAACAACGTCGGCGACGGGCGTTGCCCGATTGTGGACACCTGGTGGCAGACCGAAACCGGCGGCATCCTGATCACCCCGCTGCCCGGCGCCACCCCGTTGAAGCCCGGCTCCGCCACTCGCCCGTTCTTCGGCGTAACGCCGGCCCTGGTCGATGCCGAAGGCCAGTTCCTGGAGGGCGCCACCGACGGCAATCTGGTCATCACCCGACCCTGGCCGGGCATGATGCGCACCGTGTACGGCGATCACCAACGGTTCATCGACACCTATTTCTCGATGTACAAGGGGCTGTACTTCACCGGCGACGGCGCCCGCCGCGACGAGGATGGGTATTATTGGATCACCGGGCGGGTGGACGATGTGATCAACGTCTCGGGCCACCGCATGGGCACCGCCGAGGTCGAATCGGCGCTGGTGCTGCATCCGGCGGTCGCCGAAGCCGCGGTGGTCGGCTTCCCGCACGACATCAAGGGCCAGGGCATCTACGCCTACGTGACCCTGAAGGTCGGCGTCGAACCGACCGAGGAACTGCGTAAGGAACTGATCGCCCACGTCCGCAAGGAGATCGGCCCCATCGCTTCGCCGGACGCGCTGCAATGGGCGCCTGGCCTGCCCAAGACCCGTTCCGGCAAGATCATGCGCCGCATTCTGCGCAAGATCGCCGCCAACGAGGTGGATCAACTGGGTGATACGTCGACGCTGGCCGATCCGAACGTAGTGACCGACCTGGTCGACAATCGCGCGGTCAAATAACCGGTTCCTATAAGTTCCTATAACGACAACGATGACTTAAGCGTTACAACCGGCCTTCCACCCCGAGGAGGCCGGTTTTTTTAGTGTCCGGCGCTCGACCGACGCACGCCGGTTTCGTCGATCCAGGCGCTCACCAGCCGTGCGGGAGTGATATCGAAATACACGTTCCTGACCGTCACGCCCGGCCAGGCCGGCACGCTCAGTTCGGCGGACGCCATTTCCTCCAGTTCCGGCGGCGGCTCGCCCGCCTCGCGCCGCTTGAAACTTTCGCAACACACGTAAAACGGGACGTTCCGCTCCCGCGCCGCCAGCGCCAGCAGACAGGTTCCGGCCTTGTTGACGACCGCGCCGTCGACCAGCACGCTGTCGGCGCCAACCAGCACGGCATCGGCCTGAGCGACGAACACCCCCATCTGGGCGTCGGTGATGTAGAGGGTCGGCACGTTCCAGGTCGACAGCCGCTCCGCCAGGTGGCGTCCCTCCTCCAATGGCCGCGATTCGGTGACGATCATCCGCAAGCCTCTATCCTTGAGCAGCCGGCAGACCTCCAACACGGTGGAGCTGAGGCTGTGCGTCATGACGGTCCGCCCAGGACCCAGCAGATCGGCGGCCTGGGCGGCGCAATCGGCCACTGCCCGTCGCGAAGCGGCGATCAGGGTTTCCGCCCGCTCGACGGCCATCTGCCGGGCGACGGCCAGCTCCAGGTCGGCTTCGATGGCCAGTCCTTCCCGCCAACGGCGCAGCAGATTCTGGACAGGCGCCATGCTGGGCCGGATTCCGGCCAGCTCGGCAGCCAGGGCCAGCAAATCCTCCCGCAACCCGGCGCTATTCGTTTCCGGTAACGCGCGGGCCGCTTCCATCAGGACCGCCAGACAGCGTCGGGCCAGCTCGCTGGCTCCCCGAACCCGGTCAGCGCGAATTTCGGCGATTTCGCGGTTGAATTGTGCAAGGTTCATTGTTCACAATTCCAAGAAAGAAAAACTGGTTTGGCATCTCCCAACCGCCAGCGCCGGCCATCCGGCGGATTCCCACACCCCGTTTTCAGCAGGAGACCGGTCATGAGCGACGTTGATCCCATCATCGGCAATTGGTACCGCAATCAGGAAACCGGCAACGATTTCGAGGTGGTCGCCCTCGACGAGGACGCGCAAACCGTCGAAATCCAGTATTTCGACGGCGAACTGGAAGAGTTCGATCTGGACGCCTGGTACGAGCTGCCCATCGACCCGATTGAGGCGCCGGAAGACTGGTCCGGCCCCTTCGATGAAATGGAGCCGGACGATCTGGGCTTCGACGAAGAAGAGTTCAGCGACGAGGACGATCTGCTCGCCGACCGCGACGAAGACTGAACGCTGGTTCCGCGCGGGCCGACGCCCTGTCCCAAGCGGCTCGCCGTCCCCGCCGCGCGCGGGCGAAGGCTTCGGCCAGGGCGCCTGGGTGATGATCCGAATTATTCTGGCGATCCTGACGGCTGGCCTGGTGTCGCGGCCGCTCCCGCCGGGTTATCGGATGCCGGGCAGTGTCCGTCCGCCGGGCCGGGGCATTCGTTACCAGCCTCGTTCGACCGCATCGATCTTCTTGCATCGCGGAGCACGCAATCGCCGCCTGTACGCAACCCGCGAAGGCGCGCAGACGTATCGCGGCGACACGAACCACCCCGTGCACCGTAGCGACGCACTCGGCAACCGTCGCCGCAGTGTACCCGCCAGCGGCGGCGAAAGCCATCCGCCGACTCTCAACCCGACCTCACCCTCTCCCACTGCTCCTCCAGTCGCTTGGCCGACACCGGCGCGACCGTCTTCAACTCCTGGGCGAACTGCGACACTCGCAACTCCTCCAGCAGCCAGCGGAAGCGGATCAGTTCCGGGTCGTGCTTTTCCTGTCGGGCGTTCCGCTCCAGTTGCCGCCGACAACCTTCCCACAGCCGGATGATGTCGCCGCGCCGCTGGCGGTCCTTGTCCGGCGCCTGCCGGAGCTTTTGCAGCCGCAGAACGATGGCGCGCAGATAGCGCGGCAGATGCGGCAGCCATTCCGGCGGGGTCTCGCTGAGAAAACCGGGATAGACCAGCCGCGCCAACTGATCACGAATGTCGGCCAGCGCTTCGGCCCAGACCGGCGATTCGTCGGTCAGCGCCCGGCGAACCTCATGATACGCGGCCAGAATCGCGGCAGCCGTGTCGCAGACCTCCATTCTCGCGGTGGCCAGCCGGACCTTGCCACGCTCCAGCAGCTCATCGAACGCCGCCCGGTCGCGCGGCAGCGGCCCATCCGCCAGAAAAGCGCGGTCGAGAATAGCGCTCAACAGATCCTCGCGCAGCGCCTCCTGGGTTCCCAAACCGACATAGTGCAGGGTCATGCGCTGGAAATCCGGCAGATCGCGCGCCAGTTGCTTGAATGCCGATCCCAGCCGCCAGCCAAGCAACCGTCGCAACCCGGCGCGGGTCGCCGCCTCCGCCCGCGCCGGCGAATCCAGCACCCGCAACGCCAGCGTACCGTCGGCTTCGGCGACGAGGGCCGGGTAGCCGCGCCACTGAATCCCGTTGCGGACGAAACTCACCGCTTCCGGCAATTCGCCGAAATCCCAGTCGCGCAACCGTTCCCGCTCGAATTCCGGGGTCGGCAGCGCGGCGAAACGGGTTCGCGCCTCGCCGCGCAATCGCGCCTGAAGCGCCGCCCAGTCGCGCCCGACCGCCAAGACCCGACCGTCGGCATCCACCACCTGACAGCGCATCCGCAAATGCGGCGGCACGGCGTCGGAATTCCAGGCGTCCTCGGGAATCCCGACTCCGGTCATCCGCTGCAAATGCTCGGTCATGGCCTCGGTCAGCGACCGCGCGCCCGGTTCGATGACCCCCAGCAACGCCTGCACATAATTCGGAACCGGCACGAAATTCCGCCGCAGGGTTTTCGGCAAGGATTTCAACAACGCCGCCATCCGTTCGGCCCGCAAACCCGGCACCTGCCAGTCCAGCCGTTTCGGGTCCACCTGATTCACCGCCGCCAGCGGCACGGTCAGGGTCACGCCATCGTCCTCCGCGCCCGGCGTAAAACGATACGTCAGCGGCAGCTTCAAGCCGTCGAGGTCGAGATGGTTGGGAAACCGCTCGCCGTCCGCCGCCGGCCCCGCTTCCGCCAGCAGGGCCGCACGGTCGAGAAACAGCAGGCGCGGATTTTCCCGCTCCGCCTGCTTGCGCCAGGTCTCGAATGCCGGACCGCTGTAAATGCCATCGGGGATGCGCGCGTCGTAGAAGCGATAGAGCGTCTCCTCGTCCGCCGCCAGGTCGCGGCGGGCGCGGACCTCCAGTTCCTCCAGTTCCGCCAGCAGTTGCCGGTTGTGCTGGAAGAACGCCGCCTTGCAGTGAAAGTCACCCTCGACCAGCGCATGACGGATAAAAATTTCCCGCGCCAGTGCCGGATCGAGCGGACCGTAATTGACCCGGCGATTCGCGATGATCGGCAGGCCATATAGCGTGACCCGCTCGGTGGCGGTCACCTGCGCGGAACGTTTCTCCCAATGCGGCTCGACGTAATTGCGCTTGAGCAGATGGCCGGCCAGTCCTTCCACCCATTCCGGTTCGATCCGCGCCACGGTGCGGGCATACAGGCGAGTGGTCTCCACCAGTTCCGCCGCGACCACCCAGCGGGGCCGTTTCCTGAACAGGCCGGAACCGGGGAACAGATAGAAATTTCGACCCCGCGCGCCCAGATAGGCATTCTCCTCCTGCTTCAGGCCGAGATGCCCCAGCAGGCCAGTCACCAATGCCCGATGCAGACAATCGTAAGGTGCGGGTTCCTCGTTGAGCCGTATTCCCATTTCGGTCACTCGCCCCAGCAATTCCTGATGCAGGTCATGCCATTCGCGCATCCGCACGAAGGAGAGAAAATCGGCCTGACACAGGTTGCGCAACTGGTTCCTGGAGAGTTGCCGCGCCTGTTCGTGGTAATAGTCCCAGAGCTTGAGCAGGGCCAGAAAATCGGAATGCTCGTCGCGAAACCGGCGATGCTTCTCGTCCGCCGCCTGTTGCCGCTCCAGGGGCCGCTCGCGCGGGTCCTGAATCGCCAGCGCGGCGACGATGATCAACGCCTCGCGCGGACAGCCTTCCCGTTGTGCCGCCAGCAGCATCCGCCCCAGGCGCGGGTCCACGGGCAGTTTCGCCAGCTGCCGGCCCAGGTCGGTGATGCGCCGCTGCTCGTCCACCGCCCGCAGCTCGAACAGCAGCCGGAAACCGTCGCTGATCTGGCGCGAGTCCGGCGGATCCACGAACGGGAATTCCTCGGGCCGACCCAGATTCAACGCGCTCATCTGCAGGATCACCGCCGCCAGATGGGTGCGCAGGATTTCCGGATCGGTGAACGGCGGACGGGCCTGAAAATCCTCTTCCGCGTACAGCCGGACGCAGACGCCGGCCATCACCCGCCCGCAGCGGCCAGCGCGCTGGTTGGCGCTGGCCTGGGAAATCTTCTCCACCGGTAGGCGCTGAATCCTGCTGCGCGGGCTGTAACGGCTGATGCGCGCCATGCCGGGATCGATGACGTAACGGATGCCGGGCACGGTCAGGGAGGTTTCGGCGACGTTGGTCGCCAGCACGATGCGCGAGCGGCCGTGCGGCTGAAACACCCGATTCTGCTCGGCGGCGGACAACCGCGCGTACAGCGGCAAAATCTCGGTATTCGGCGGATGATGCTTGCGCAGACTTTCCGCCGTTTCTCGAATCTCCCGCTCGCCGGACAGGAAGACGAGAATATCGCCCGGCCCTTCCTGCCACACCTCGTCCACCGCGTCCAGAATCGCCTGCTGCAAGTCGCGGTCGCGCTCGTCCTCGTCCGCCGCCAGCAGGGGCCGGTAACGAACCGCCACCGGATAGGTCCGTCCCGACACTTCGATGATCGGCGCCTGGTCGAAGTGGCGGGAAAAGCGTTCCGGGTCGATGGTCGCCGAGGTGATGATCAGCTTGAGGTCGGACCGCCGGGGCAACAGCCGCTTGAGATAGCCCAGCAGGAAATCGATGTTCAGGCTGCGCTCGTGCGCCTCGTCGAGAATGATGACCTCGTACTGGTCCAGTTGCCGGTCGCCCTGGGTTTCCGCCAGCAGGATGCCGTCGGTCATCAGCTTGACGACCGCCTCCGGTCCCGTCCGGTCGGAAAAGCGCACCTTGTAGCCGACCTGGCCGCCCACCGTCGTTTGCAGCTCCGCCGCGATCCGCGCCGCCACCGAGCGGGCGGCGATCCGGCGCGGCTGGGTGTGGCCGATCAAGCCCGCCGCGCCCAGTCCGAGCGAAAGGCAAATCTTCGGCAATTGCGTGGTCTTGCCGGACCCGGTTTCGCCGCAGATCACCACCACCGGGTGCGCGCGGATGGCGGCGGCGATGGCGTCGCGGTGGGCATTGATCGGCAGGCTGTCGTCGAAGGCCGGGGTCGGCAGTGCGGCGCGGCGTTCCCGCAACCACGCGGCGGCGACGTCCACGTCGGCGTTCAATCGCTCCAGATCGCGATCCACCGGTTTGCCCTCGCGCATGCGCTGGCGCAGGCCACGCAAACGACGGCCCAACAGGGCGCGGTCGTGGATCGGGCAATCGGACAGCCGGATTTGCAGGGCAGCGAGGACGTCTTCCACAAAAAATTCAAAATCCTGTTTGGAGAATGCCCTGTTCGCCAAGTGGGCAAAGGGCGCACACTTTTGCACCAAGCTTGTGCAAACGCATATAAAATTTGCTTGCGGAAAGCACCGCTTTCACGTACTTTCCGTCGCGGGCGTGAGGTTGCAAACCTCAAAGGCCCAGCGTCGAACCCTTGGATACCGAATCGTTGACTGGTTTGGCATTTTATGTGGCTCGGCAGGAAAAATTTTTGGCTTTGAGGTTGTGCGGTAATGCGTATAGGTACTGTGAAATGGTTTGACGAAGCCAAGGGCTTCGGTTTCATCGCCCCCGAGGACGGCAGCAGCGACGTGTTCGTCCACTACTCGGTCATCGAGGGCAAGGGATTCCGAACCCTGGCGGAAAACCAGAAGGTCGAGTTCGAAGTCAAGGTCGGTCCCAAGGGTCCGCAAGCCACGATGGTCAAAAAATTCGCGGCTGCAAAATAACATTCCCCCACCAACCTATCCAGCCAAAGCCCCGCCCCGCGCGGGGCTTTGTCGTTTTTTGGGCTTCGCTATAATGCCTCGCCCGCCCCAGCCCGACAGAACCGCACCGTGATCGACAAACTTCGCAACATCGCCATCATCGCCCACGTGGACCACGGCAAGACCACGCTGGTGGACAAACTGCTGCAACAGTCCGGCACGCTCGGCGACCGGGCCGCCCCGCTCGAACGGGTGATGGATTCCAACGCCCTGGAACGGGAGCGCGGCATCACCATTCTGGCCAAGAACACCGCCCTGTACTGGCGGGACTATCACATCAACATCGTGGACACGCCCGGCCACGCCGATTT
>DGFE01000061.1:1128-22890 GCA_002391525.1 Competibacteraceae bacterium UBA3908 | reverse complement strand
AGATGTGTATAAGAGACTAGCCGCCGAGGACGGCGCGCAGTTTGGCCAGACTGAAGGGCTTGACCAGGGTGGTCACCGTGTTCAGGCCATTGAATTCGGCCAGCAACTTGGCTTCGCTGGCGTAATCCGGGTTGTAGCCGGTGGTGATGATGAGGTCCGCTGCGTAGCCCTGTTGCAGCAGCCAGAGCAGTAATTCGTTGCCGTCCATGTCGGGCATGACCATGTCGAGCATGACGGTGGTTGGGTGGAACTCGGCGTAGCACTCTTGAAACGCCTTGCCGTTGGTGGTGGCCAACACCTCGTAACCGAGCGCCAGGGCGACTTCGCGAACGAACTCTCCGAACGCCGGTTCGTCGTCAACGATCAGCAGTCGTTTGTCATTCATGATGGGCGGATTCCGGCATGATTTTCGGGTTCCGGTCCTTTGCCAATCGTCCGGCAGGGTTCGAACGCCTGCTAAATGCCTGTTTGGCGAACCGGCGGCGATGGAAGCGGGATAATCTCCGAGTGAAGAGTACGATTCCGATAAGCGGTTTGCAAAGGCGGCGAAGTTGACGCCGTCGCCAGCCGGGCGTTAGCATCGCCATACAAACGACATGGGTTCCCAAGGGCTTTCGGCCCGCTGGGGATGAAAAGGGAATCTGGTGCGGTGGCCGTCGGGTCGCCAATTCCAGGGCTGCCCCCGCAACTGTGAACAGCGAGTCGCGCCCCCCGCGCGCCACTGGCCGAAAGGCTGGGAAGGCTGGGCGAGCGACGAAGACCTGTAAGCCAGGAGACCTGCCGATGTCGGTTGCCAGTTGGATTCCGGGCGGGGTGTTCCCGGGGTTGCGAACCGTCTCCAGCCAGCGCGTTATCGCCAAGCCGTTCGTGGCGACCGCTTTCCCAAGACGACCCCCCCGAAGCTCCGCCTGTCACCGGGGAGGTTTGCCATGCACATTACCGAAGGTTTCCTGCCGCCGCTGCACGCCGCCGCGTGGACCGCGGTTTCGCTGCCATTCATCATCGCCAGCGCCTGGCGCGTCAACCGCCTGATGCGGGATCAACCCCAGACCAAGCTGCTGCTGGCGGCGTCGGGAGCGTTCGCCTTCGTGATTTCCGCCCTCAAACTGCCTTCGTTGACCGGCAGTTGCTCCCATGCCACCGGCACCGGCCTGGGGGCGATCCTGTTTGGTCCTTCGGTGATGGCGTTGCTGGGAACCATCGTGCTGGCGTTTCAGGCGTTGCTGTTGGCGCACGGAGGCATCACCACCCTGGGCGCCAATGTGTTTTCGATGGCCGTCGCCGGCCCGTGGGTCGCCTATGCCGTGTTGCGCGGTTCCCGGTGGCTGAACACGCCATTGGCGGCGGGCGTGTTTCTGGCGGCGATGCTGGGCGATCTGACGACCTATACCGTGACCGCCGGCCAACTGGCGCTGGCTTTCCCCGATCCCGCCAGCGGGATGGTGGGGTCGTTCATCAAGTTCGTGGGAGTGTTCGCGCCGACCCAGTTGCCGCTGGCGGTGGTGGAGGGTTTGCTGACGGTGGTCATCGTCGATTTCCTGCGGGAATACAGTGGCGACGAACTGCGAAGCCTCGAATTCCCGCCGGAAACCTTCGCCGCGGAGGCTCGCCCGTGAAAGCGCGAAACGGCGGGTTGCTGGTTCTGGCGGTGGCGCTGGTGATCGGCTCGGTGCTGGTCGGCAGCCGCCGCGAAGGGGCCGAGTTTGCCGGTTCGGACGGTCGGGCGATGGAAGCGGTCGCCACGATTCAGCCGGATTATCGACCCTGGTTTGGGTTTGTCTGGGAGCCGCCTCCTGAAATCGCGAGCGGACTGTTCGCCCTGCAAGCGGCGCTGGGCGCGGGGATCGTGGGTTATTACCTGGGTTTCAAGCGGGGCCAGGCGCAGGGACGGCGGAGCCGGACCGATGCGGGCGATTGATCATTACGCCTGGACCAACCGCTGGCGCGACCGGCATCCCGCCGAAAAGCTGTTACCGGCGGGCGGACTGCTGGTATTGACATTGCTCCTGCCGCCGTTGACCACCGGTCCGCTGGTGCTGGTCGGCACGGCGCTGGCGACGGTGGGTGGCGCGGGAGTGCCGTTGCGGGCGTTTCTGGCCATGTTGGCCGCCCCGGCGGCGTTTCTGCTGGCCGGCGCGCCGTTTCTGGCGATGTCGATCAGTTTCGCCGACGGATTCGATCTTCATTTCCCTGCCGAAGGGGCGCGCTTGGCGTTGAGCACGACCGTGCGGGCGCTGGCGGCGGTGAGTTGCCTGACGTTTCTGACCCTGACCACCCCTCTGGTGGATTGGGTGCCGCTGCTGCGACGGGCAGGGATTCCGGCCAGTGTGATCGAACTGATCCTGCTGATGTATCGGCTGATTTTCGTGTTCGCCGAACGGGCGCTGACGGGTCGGCGGGCGCAGGCGGCGCGGCTGGGTTATGCGCGGTTCGACCGCGGCGTGCGCTCCGCCGGGCTGCTGGCCGGGAACCTGTTCCAGCGGGCCCTGGCGCAAGCGCGGCGGCTGGAAATCGGATTGGCTGCGCGCGGCTATACCGGTGAGCTGCGGGTGTTGAGGCCGGAACAGCCGTTGTCCTGGCCACGGCTGGCGGCTGGAGCGGCGCTGGTTGGCCTGATCGGACTCTTGGGCGGTCTGCTGGCGCGCGGCTGGCCATGACCGGCTCCTTGCTGGCGGCGCGCGGACTGGAATACACCTATTCGGGCGGGATCGTCGCCCTGCGCGATCTCGATCTGAGCGTCGGGCGGGGCCGGAAGCTGGCCATCCTCGGACCCAACGGCTCCGGTAAAACCACCCTGCTGTTGCATCTCAACGGCACGCTCCGGCCCACTCGCGGCGAGATTTTAATCGATGGCCGACCCGCCAGGTACGACCGCCGCGCCATCAATCACTGGCGGCGGCGAGTCGGCCTGGTGTTGCAGGAGCCGGACGACCAGTTGTTCGCGGCGACCGTCGAACAGGATGTCTCGTTCGGGCCGCTGAACCTGGGCATATCCGAGTCGGCAACCCGCGAGCGGGTCCGGGAGGCGCTGGAGGCGCTGCGGATTTCGCATCTGGCCGGTCGCGCCACCCACACCCTCAGTTTCGGTCAGAAGAAGCGGGTCGCCATCGCCGGAGTGCTGGCCATGCGCCCGGAGCTGCTGGTGCTCGACGAACCGACCGCTGGACTCGACCCGCATGGCGTGACGCATCTGCTGGGCGCCTTGCAACAACTGCACGAAGCCGGCACCACTCTGGTGTTTTCGACCCACGATGTGGAACTGGCCTATGCCTGGGCCGACGAGGTCGCATTGTTCCACGACGGCGCCGTGCTGGTTCAGGGGGAAACAACGGCGGTGCTGGGAGATGGGGAAGCGCTACGGCGGGCGCGGTTACGGCCGCCGCTGTTGCTGGAAGTGGCTCAGGCATTGCCGGAGAAGGATGGCGACGGCGCGCCCGGGGTGCCGCCGCGATCCCGCGAAGCGTTGCTGACCTGGCTGCGCAACCGGTTTTGCCAGTCGGGTGCAGGATCCGTGAACCGATGCGATGAACCGGCGCCTGGCCATTGCGCGCGACGGGCGGCGGATTGAGGGGTTCGGGGCGTCCTCCTCGACTCCGTCGAATAAAGGGCTCGCGGCCGTGGGCCGGGACGCTGGAGGGCAAGGTTCGCACGGCTCATGGAAACCGGTTGGCGGCCCGATAGTCTGAGGGAATGCGGTTCCGGCCAGCGATGGTGATATACTTCATCGCTTTCGCGAGTCGACGGGTCCAGAGACGGCGCGCGTCCCGCGACCATCCCTTCGTTAATATGGTGAGTAGCAGCATGGCAGAGAATCGATACCTCCTGAATGCGCAACTGGCGCAGATGCTCAAGGGTGGGGTCATCATGGACGTGGTCAACGTGGAACAGGCCCAGATCGCCCAGGAAGCGGGCGCGGTGGCGGTCATGGCTCTGGAACGGGTGCCAGCCGACATCCGCAGGCATGGGGGGGTGGCGCGCATGTCCGATCCGGGGTTGATCAAGGCGATCAAGGAGGCCGTGACCATCCCGGTCATGGCCAAGGCGCGCATCGGCCACTTCGTGGAAGCACAAATCCTGCAAGCCCTGAAAATCGATTACATCGACGAAAGCGAGGTGCTGACGCCCGCCGACGAGGATTGTCACATCGACAAGACCCGCTTCGAGATCCCCTTCGTCTGCGGCGCGCGCAATCTGGGCGAAGCGCTGCGGCGGATCGCCGAGGGCGCCGCGATGATTCGCACCAAGGGCGAGGCCGGTACCGGCAACGTGGTCGAAGCGGTGCGGCACATGCGGACCATGAATCGCGAAGTCCGCCAGTTGGCGACCATGCCCGCCGAGGAAATCATGGGTTTCGCCAAGGTCAACGGCATTCCCTACGAACTGGCGCTGGAGGTCAAGAAGCTGGGTCGGTTGCCGGTGGTCAATTTCGCCGCCGGCGGCATCGCCACCCCCGCCGACGCCGCGCTGATGATGCAATTGGGTTGTGACGGTGTGTTCGTGGGTTCCGGCATTTTCAAGTCGAGCGATCCGGTCCGCCGCGCCGGCGCCATCGTCAGGGCCACGGCCTATTACGACGATCCCGGAAAGTTGCTGGAGGTCTCGATGGATCTGGGCGATCCCATGCCGGGTCTGGACGTGGCCAACATGCCCAATGAGGATCGGCTGGCAGGGCGGGGTTGGTAATGAACGCGGTTGCCGGCCCCGGCGGGATCGGCGTGCTGGATTTGCAGGGTGGGGTGCAGGAACATCTCGACCACCTGCGGCGGGTCGGCGTGTCCGCGTGGCCGGTCAAGCGCGCCGCCGAACTGGATGGATTGGCGGGCCTGGTCATCCCCGGTGGCGAGAGCACCTGTCTGTCGCGGCTGTTGACGATTTTTGGCCTGGACGAGGCGATCCGGCGGGCCTGCGGTAACGGCCTCAAGCTGTGGGGCACCTGCGCCGGAACGATCCTGCTGGCGCGGGAGAACGTCGGCGAGACGCCATCGCTCGGGTTGATCGACATCGCGGTCAGCCGCAACGCCTTCGGCAGCCAGTTGGACAGTTTCAACCGTGAGGCGCTGGTGCCGGCGGTGGCGCGCGAGCCGATTCCACTGACTTTCATCCGCGCGCCGAAAATCGTGCGGGTGGGCGAAGGGGTGCGGGTGCTGCTGCAACTGGACGATTACGTCGCGGCGGCGGAAGACGACCGGATTCTGGTCACCGTGTTTCACCCGGAACTGACGCCCAGCCTGGCGTTTCATCGCTATTTCCTCCGCAAGTGCGGCTTGAATCCCGCCGGGGCGGACGATGCCGGCCTCGATCCCGACTGGACCCCGCTGAGCTGGACCCGCTTCACCCATCATGTCTGAGCATGGCGCTCCCTCTCCCTTTGGGAGAGGGTTGGGGTGAGGGTGGCTTTCCATGCCTTCCGACGATCCCAATCACGCCCGCCTGACCGCCCGTCGCAAGGCCGGCTACGAGCATAAACAGGCCCGCGCCACCCGTGAGAAAGGTTTGCTCGTCGTGTTCACCGGTCCCGGCAAGGGCAAAACCACCGCCGCGTTCGGCATGGCGCTGCGGGCCATCGGCCACGGGATGCGGGTCGGCGTGGTGCAGTTTCTCAAGGGCGCGCAAGACAGCGCCGAGCGGGCGGTGTTGAGCCGGTTCGAGAACGTCGATTTCCAGACCATCGGCGACGGGTTCACCTGGCTGACCCAGAATCGGGAACGGGATACGGCGACTGCCGAGCGCGCCTGGCGCGAGGCGGAGCGGATGATCGGCGATCCCCGCTACGATCTGGTGATTCTGGACGAACTCAACCCGGTGCTGAAATACGGCTATCTGGAGCTGGCGCGGGTGCTGGCCGCGTTCGGCGCGCGCAGGTCGGAACTACACCTCGTCGTGACCGGACGCAACGCCCCGGAGGCGCTGGTGGAATTGGCCGATCTGGTCAGCGAGATTCGCGCGGTCAAGCATCCCTACCGGGAACAGGGGGTGAAGGCGCAGCAGGGGATCGAGTTCTGAATATCAGGGCGTCAACCGGAGCAGCCGGACGATCAGCGGCGCCAACAGGGCGGTCAACAGGGCGTTCAAACCGATTGCCAGTCCGGCGAAGGCGCCCGCCAGGCTGCTGATTTGAAACGCTCGCGCCGTACCGATGCCGTGCGCCGCTACGCCGATGGCGAAACCTTTGACGGCGTCGTCCCGAATCCGCAACCCTTCCAGCAGCGCCGGCGCGGCGACCGCCCCGACGACCCCGGTCAGAATCACCAGAACCGCCGTAACCGAGGGCAGACCGCCGATCTTTTCGGCGATCCCCATCGCGACCGGCGTGGTGACCGACTTGGGCGCCAGCGACAACAGGGTGCGCGGCGAGCCATCCAGCAGCCAGGCGATCCCTATCGCGGAAAAGATGGCGGTCAGCGAACCGGCCAGCAAACCGGCGACAATCGGCAGGAACAGCCGCCGCACCCGCTCCCAGTGCGAGTAGAGCGGGATCGCCAGCGCCACGGTGGCGGGGCCAAGCAGGAAGTGGATGAACTGCGCGCCGGAGAAGTAGATGGCGTAGGGGGTGCCGGTGAGCAGGAGGAGCAGCACCAACAAGGCGATGGCCAGCGCCACCGGATGGAACAGCGCCCGCCCGCCGCTCCATTGGAACAGCCGCTGTCCGGCCAGATAGACCGCCAGGGTCACGGTCAGCCACAGCAGCGGCGAGGCCGCCAGATATACCCAGATGCCGCTGAGGATTCTATCCAGATCGTTGTTCTCCATCACGACGGTGGATCAAGGCCCGCATCACCAGCGCGGTGACGGCGACGGTGATCAGCGTGCTCAACACCAGCGCAATCGTCAGGGCCAGCCATTCCTCCGCCAACCGCGCGCCGTGCTGGATGATCCCGACCCCGGCGGGGACGAACAGCAGCGACAGGTGCGACAGCAGGGTTTCGGCGGTGGCGCGCAGCGAGTCAGGCAGTGGTTCGCGCCAGCGAAGCGCTACGAACAGCAGCATCATGCCGACCACCGGTCCCGGGATCGGCAGGCCGCTCAACTGGACCGCCACTTCGCCGACCAGTTGAAAGATCAGCAGTACCGCCAGCCCACCGATCATGGCGCGGGCGCGATCTGGACAGGGTTACTTTTTGTCATCGCCGTTGCTAAGGCCGAATCTCAATCGGCGTGCCGTCGGGTACGGCGCGCCAGAGTTCTTCGATTTCGGTGTTGGTGACGGCGATGCAGCCGGCGGTCCAGTCTCGCAGCCGATGGAGCGGTCCCAGGGAGCCCATGCCGTTGGGAAGGCCGTGAATCATGATGCTCCCGCCGGCTGACCGTTTTTGCCGGGCGGCGAAGGCGACGTCTTCGGGATGGGGATAGGAGATGTGCAGGGCGCGGTGAAAATCGCTGTTCTTCTTGCGGAAGTCGATGATGTAGCGGCCTTCCGGCGTTTTGTTGTCGCCCTCGAAGCGCTTGGGTCCTTCCGGTTGCCGGCCCAGGGCGATCTCATAGGTCTTGAGCGGGGCATCGTTGCGAAACAGCGTCAGGCGACGGGCATTTTTCTCCACCACAATCCGGTCCGCGATGCTGTTGGCAGGTAGCGGCAGGTCCGGAATTTTGGGCGACGGAAGGACTTTTTTCCTTGGCGCAATCACCCGGTCGGGAACGATTTTGGCGGGAGGCGGCGTGTCCGGCGGCTTGGATGGCGGAGGAGTGATTTTGTCCACGGGCGCCTGATGAATGGTGGTAGTCGTGATGGGAGGCAGCGGCCGTAGATACCGATGGAGTACAATTCCACCGTTGACGGTGATCAGGACCAGAACGATGCCTACGACAATCCGGAACTTCATGGCCGATTTCGCCATCGATCAGGGAAAACGCGCTGGGTCATGGGATCGGAATGTTAGCCATTTGAATTAACCAGTCAACAGCCGTTCCAGCAAGCGTAAATCCAGGTGCTCGGCGATGGCGTCCGCCAGCCGATTGATGCCCTCTTCTCGCAGTTGCCGGTAATCCGGCGTTTCCCGCACCGCCAGTCCCGCCCAACGCAGCAGGGCATCGCGGGCCGGGGCGGCGTCGAACAGGCCATGCAGGTAGCTGCCGAGCAGTTGCCCATCGTCGGACGACACGCCATCCAGTCGCCCATCGCGTAAGCGGACCGCCGGTCGCGCCAGCGCCGGGCCGGTGCTGACGCCGGCGTGGATTTCGTAACCCGTCACGTAAGCTTCATCCAGCAGCAACCGACCCTCGACCCGATGCAACTGCTTTTCCGGTTCCAGCGTGGTTTCAAAATCCAGGAAACCAAGACCGGAACTGCTGCCCGGTTCTCCCTCCAAACCGGTGGGATCGTGGACCCAGCGCCCCAGCATTTGAAAGCCGCCGCAAATCCCGATCAGTTTGCCGCCGTAGCGCAGATGGCGCTGAATATCCCGGTCCCAACCCTGTTCGCGCAATCTTTTCAAGTCGCCGCGCGTGCTTTTACTGCCCGGCAGGATGATGAGATCGACAGGCGAAATGGCCTCTCCTGGCCGTATCCAGCGGACTTCGACCTGTGGATGCAGGCGCAGGGGATCGAGATCGGTGTGATTGCTGATCCGCGCCAACACCGGCACCGCAACCCGCAGCCGCTCCGAATCCTTGGCGACGCCGGGTTCGCGCGGCAGAGCATCCTCCGCTTCCAAATGCAGCCCTTGCAGATAGGGCAGCACACCCAACACCGGCTTGCCGGTTTCCCGGGTCAGCCAGTCCAGTCCCGGCGTCAGCAGGTCCGCATCGCCCCGAAAGCGGTTGATGAGGAGGCCGGTGATGCGCGCCCGTTCGCTGGGTGAAAGCAGCGCCAGAGTGCCGTACAGATGAGCGAACACGCCGCCCCGGTCGATGTCGCCGACCAGCCACACCGGGCAATCCACCGCCTCGGCGAAACCCATGTTGGCGATGTCCTGGTCGCGCAGATTGATTTCCGCCGGACTGCCGGCGCCTTCCACCAGGATCACGTCGTAGACGGCGCGCAGCCGTTCGTAGGATTCCAGCACCGCGCGCATCGCCACCGGCTTGTAGTCGTGATAGCGGCGGGCGTCCATGTTGGTCAACGCCTTGCCGTGGATGATGATCTGGGCGCCGATGTCGGTGTTCGGCTTCAGCAGCACCGGGTTCATGTCGGTGTGCGGTTCCAGAAAAGCCGCCTGCGCCTGCACCGCCTGGGCGCGGCCGATTTCGCCGCCGTCCACGGTGACGGCGCTGTTGAGGGCCATGTTCTGGGGCTTGAAGGGAACCACGCGCACGCCGCGCCGGGCCAGCAGCCGGCACAAGCCGGCGACCATGACGCTTTTGCCGGCGTCGGAGGTGGTGCCCTGAATCATGAGGGTTTTGGGGTTCATGACGTGATTTTTACTGAAACAGTCGGTTTTTGGCTACACTAGCGCCTTCACGGGATGCTGAATGATGCAATGCGATTGAAAGACGACCTTCACGCCCGACCTCTCGCTCACTGGCGGGCGAGAGAAGCTTCATGCTGACCGCGCTATTCTGCATTGGCGCGGTGCTGCTGGATCGTTGGCAGGGCGAACCGCGCCGTTGGCATCCGCTGGCGGGGTTCGGTTGGCTGGCGCAACGGCTGGAGGCGTTCGGCTACGGGCCGCCGGAATCGGGCGCCAATTCGCGTCGCGCCCGTGGCATCGTTGCGGTGCTCCTGTTGCTGGCCCCCTTCACGCTGCTGGCCTGGATATTGTCCGCGATTCCATTGCTGGGTCTGGCGGTGGCGCTGGGGTCGCTGTATCTGGCCATCGGCGCGCGCAGTCTGGCGGAACACGCCGAAGCAGTGGCGGCGGCATTGCAGGTGGGCGATTTACCGCTGGCGCGCGAGCGGGTCGGCCTGATCGTCAGCCGCGATACGGCCGATCTGGACGAGGAGCGGATCAGCCGGGCCACGGTGGAATCGGTGTTGGAAAACGGCTGCGACGCGATTTTCGGCGCGCTGTTCTGGTTCGCGCTGGCGTGGACGCCGGGCGTGGTGCTGTACCGGCTGGCCAACACGCTGGACGCCATGTGGGGTTATCGGACTCCGCGCTATCGGGATTTCGGCTGGGCGGCGGCGCGGCTGGACGATGTATTGAACTGGCTGCCGGCGCGCTTGACCGCCCTGAGCTATGTGCTGGTCGGAACCCGGCCGACGCTGGCCTGGCGCTGCTGGCGCGACCAGGCCCCGATGTGGAAAAGCCCCAACGCCGGCCCGGTGATGGCGGCGGGCGCGGGCGCGCTGGGATTGGCGCTGGGCGGTCCGGCCCGCTATCGCGGCGAATGGCAGCAGCGCCCGGCGCTGGGCGAGGGACTGGCGCCCCGCACCGAGGACATCGGTCGGGCGGTGGCGCTGGTGCGACGGGCGCTGTGGCTGTGGTTGGGCGTGATCCTGCTGGGAGGACTGGCCCTTGCTTGAACACGGCGGCGCCCTGCGCGCGGCGGCGACCCGTTACCGGATTCCGCCGAGCGACTGGCTGGATTTGTCCACCGGTATCAATCCCAACGGCTGGCCGGTTCCACCACCTCCTGCAACGGTCTGGCAGCGGTTGCCAGAACCGGACGATGGTCTGGAAATCGCGGCGGCGGTTTATTACGGAACGCCACGCGTGTTGCCGGTGGCCGGTTCGCAGGCCGCGATCCAGGCGTTGCCGCTGTTGCGGAAACCGGGCCGGGTGGGCGTCTTGCATCCCAGCTACGCCGAACACGCCCATGCCTGGCGACGGGCCGGACACCGGGTCGAGTTGCTGGCCGCCGAAACGTTGGATATGGCGCTGGATCGTTTGGACGCGCTGGTCGTGATCAATCCCAACAATCCCTCGGGCGCGCGGTTCGCGCCGGCGACCCTGCTGGACTGGCGGGCGCGGCTGGCGGAGCGGAGCGGCTGGCTGGTGGTGGACGAGGCGTTCATGGACGCCACGCCGACGGAAAGCCTGGCGAGTCATGCCGGCCTGCCGGGGCTGATCGTGTTGCGCTCGCTGGGCAAGTTTTTCGGACTGGCGGGCGCGCGGGTCGGGTTCGTGCTGGCGGAGCCGGCGTTGCTGGAGCGCTTGCACGACCACCTGGGACCATGGACGGTGACCGGTCCCAGCCGCTGGGTGGCGTTGCAGGCACTGGCCGACCGTGACTGGCAGGCAGAGGCGCGGAGCCACCTCGACCGTGCGGGGAACCGGCTGGCGGATTTGCTGAAGCGGCAAGGACTGCCGGTTGCCGGCGGTACGGTTCTGTTTCATTGGGCGCCATTACCGGATGCCGAATTCTGGCAGAATGCCCTGGCGCGGCGCGGCGTTCTGGTTCGCCGCTTCACCGATCCGGCGGGATTGCGGTTCGGCCTGCCGGGACCGGAACCGGCTTGGCGGCGGTTGGAACTGGCGCTGGCCGGGATACGCGCCGAGCGATTGCGGTAGCCCTGCTTGACTTTTCCCTGTGGACCGGTATCGAACAAGGCGATGACAGCACAACTGAATCTGGAAACGCGGCCCCGTGTCGGCGAAGTCTATCTGGTGGGCGCCGGCCCCGGCGATCCCGAATTGCTGACCCTGAAGGCGCTGCGGCTGATGAAGCAGGCCGACGTCGCGGTTCACGACCGGCTGATCGCGCCGGCGATTCTGGAGTTGCTGGAGCCGCGGGTCGAGCGCATCTTCGTCGGCAAGGAGCCGGAGCATCACACCCTGCCGCAGGACGACATCAACCGGTTGCTGGTGGAGCTGGCCCTGCAAGGCAAGCGGGTGCTGCGGCTCAAGGGCGGCGACCCGTTCATCTTCGGGCGCGGCGGCGAGGAGATCGAGACGCTGATGCTGGCCGGCATCCCCTTTCAGGTGGTGCCGGGGGTGACCGCCGCCGCCGGTTGCGCGGCCTACGCCGGCATTCCGCTGACCCATCGCGATTACGCCCAGGCGTGCGTGTTCGTAACCGGCCATCTCAAGGACGGCACCCTGGCTTTGAACTGGCCGATGCTGGTGCAGCCGCGCCAGACGGTGGTGTTCTATATGGGGCTGAAGAGCGTCCGCCACATCTGCGCCAGACTGCGCGAACACGGCATGGCGGGCGAGACGCCGGTGGCGCTGATCGAGCAGGGGACCACGCCGCGGCAGCGGGTCCATTGCGCCACGCTCGCCACGTTGACCGCCGCGCTTCAACACGCCGACGTTCGCTCGCCGGCGCTGCTGATCGTCGGCGAGGTGGTGAAATTGCGGTCGCGGTTGGCCTGGTTCGAGCCGGCCATGGTTTCGGAATCACGGCCGCTGCCGCGAGCCGGCGTCTCGACTGACTGACGCCGCTCACCGCCCTCGAAACACGGCCTGCGGCGCCGGGTCGATGCCCACTGGCGCCGGTTTGAACGGTGGATGAGGTTTGACGTGAGGTGGCTTGGGAGGCGCCGGCGGCTGGGGCGGCGGTGGCGGTTTATGGCAGTCCGGCCATGGCTGGCAGGGCCAGGGGTGCGGTGGATACGGTTTGGGCGGATAGGGTGGATAGGGATCGGGGTAGGGTGGCGGATACCCGATGATGATGCCATCGTTGTCGTCCCGCTGTTGTTCCTGCCGAAGCTGCTGATTCAGCAGATCGTTCTGTAACCGCTGGTTTTCCTGTTCCAGATTGCGGATAGCCTGCTCCTGGCGCGCCTGTTCCGATGCTTGACGCTCGCGGGCCATTTGTTCGGAGAGCGCCTTGATGCGCGCGATCTCGGCGGCGGAGTCGGCGTTGGCGGGGGGCGGTCGGGCGATATCGAGGGTTTGCACCGATTCCGCGTTCTCGGGCTGCTTTTCGCCGTAATGGACCTGCCCGCTGGCATCGGTCCATTTGTAAATCGGCTGGGCTGTCGCGAGGTCGGGCAGTAGCGGGAACAGTACGGACGCAGCGAGCAGGAGGATCAGCCGCTTGGGGTGCATGGTCGGCTCTTTCGGGCTGAGGCGGTTAATCGGTTAGAACAGAAAAGACAAATAAGTTCAATGTCTTGTTTGAACATGGGATAGAATGTCCCGGTTTCTCGCCGATGACCGCGTAGTGGGCCTCGACCGGAGTTGCTAGAATCGCCGGCCTTGTTCCGACCACCATCCGAAGGAGTGCTCTTGGACGTTCTGCTGATTCTCAAGGCCCTGATTCTGGGCCTGGTCGAGGCGGCCTCGGAATTCCTGCCGATTTCCAGCACGGGTCATCTGATCATTGTAGGGGATTTCCTGGATTTCACCGGACCGCGCGCCGAGACCTTCGAGATTTTCATCCAGTTGGGCGCCATTCTGTCGGTGGTCTGGATTTACCGGGAACGGCTGCGCGATACGATCCTGAATCTGAACGGGGATCCCAAGGCGCGACGGCTGGTCTTGAATCTGGCGATTTCGTTCGTGCCGGCGGCGATCCTGGGATTTCTGTTGCACAGGCAGATCACCCGCTATCTGTTCAATCCGGTCAGCGTGGCCGGGGCGCTGGTGGTGGGCGGCATCGCCATCCTGCTGATCGAGCGCTACGCGCGGGCGGGACGGGTCCAGGCGGTCGAGGAGATGACCTGGCGGGACGCGCTGGTGGTGGGCATCGCTCAAAGCGTGGCGTTGTTTCCGGGCGTGTCGCGCTCGGGCGCGACCATCATGGGCGGAATGTTGGGTGGCCTGTCGCGATTCGCGGCCACCGAATTCTCGTTTTTCCTGGCGATTCCGACCATGTTCGCCGCAACCGTCTACAGTCTCGCCAAGGAATGGAGCCGATTGACGATGGCGGACATCCCGATCTTCGCGGTCGGTTTCGTGGCGGCCTTCGTGGGCGGCTTGGCGGTGGTGCGCTTTCTGCTGGCGTATGTCGGTCAACACAGTTTCGCGCCGTTCGCCTGGTATCGGATCGTGTTCGGCGGCTTGCTGCTGGCGTACTTTCACTATCATCCATGGGTGGGTAACGGCGGGTGAACGGTATCGAAGAGTGTCGGTTCGCCGGCAACGGCTCGCGCCAGGAATCCGCGCCGCTGCTCGAGATCTTCTCCGAGGCGTGGATGCTGGAGTACGCCCGGTTGTGGAATGCCGAGGAGGCGATGGTCCGGGAATTGACCCGGCAACGGTTCAATGCGGTGGTCGGTTATGGGTTTCCCGACGCCCCGGCGCCGAAGAGTATGCTGGTGGTCGTGCGCGGCGTGGTGGAGAACGCGGGCCGTTACGATGGCCGGGAACTGGACTGGGATTTGCGGGCCGCGCCTATGGATTGGGTAAAGTGGCTCGATCAGGGTTTCGATCTGTCGAATCTGCTGATCGCGGTGGGCAGCGACCGGTTACAGGTCCGCAAGGGCGATCACCGACGCATCCTCCGCAAGCCACCGCTGGTCGCCGCCCTGCTGCGGGCGTTCGCATTGATGAGGGACGCGCAGCGCGCGTGTGCCGGTCGCGAGTCTATGGTGAAGTTTCGTCGGCGGGATTGAGCGTCCGCCCGTTCTTCGACCGACCGCCTCATTCGAGCGACAAGATCAGCAGCGTCGCCGTCGCCGTCGCCGCCAGCATTCCCAGCACCAGCGCCCAGTCTCGCGCCCGGAACCGGTACTCCGCCAGCGGGGTACGGTACGGCCCGCCGAAGCCGCGCGTTTCCAGCGCCTCGGCCAGATCGTCGGCGAAGCGCATCACGTCGGCCAGCAGCGGCGCCAGCAGAGCGGAGCCGTTGCGCAACAGGTAAAACCCATCCAGGCGGATACCCCGGCTTTCCTGCGCCTCCCGTACTTCACGGACCAGCAGCGCCATGGTCGGCGCGAAGCGCAGGGTTCCCTCCAGCAGGAACACCGCCCGCGGGGACAGGCCGCTGGTCAGCAGGGATTCGCCCAGCTCCTCCGGTGGCGTGGTGGCGAAAAACAGCACGCTGGCGGTGATCAGGGCCAGCAGTCGCAGCACCGCGCCAACGGCGGCTTCGGGACCGTCGCCCAGGCCGACGACGACCGCGAACAGCAGCAGGGTGGCCCACAGCAGGCGCATGATCCGCCACCATTCTCTCCAATGCCCCCAGAGCGAGATGCCCAGCACCAGCACCGCTAACAGCGGCAATAGTTCCAGGGGTCGGGTCGCCAGCAGAATCAAACCGAAACCCAGCAGATAGACGACCAGTTTGGCGCGCGGATCGAAATGCCCGGTGGGTTCGGGCAGCGGCCCTGGTGACTCCTGACCGGACGCAGCCATCAGGCGGCCACCGCGAGGGTGGACAGCCGGGCGCGGCCCAGCACCTCGGGTTGGGCCAGCACCGCCGCGGGATCGGCGTCGGCGGCGATGCGGCCTTCGGCCAGCACCGCCCAGCGCTGGCAGAGCGAATAGGCCCAGCCCAGATCGTGCGTGGCCAGGGTGATGGCGAGTCCATCGGCGGCGCAATCGCGGAGCAGGGCGCGCAGGGTGGCGCGGGCGCGGGCGTCCTGGCCGGCGGTCGGTTCATCCAGCAGCAGCGCCCGCGGGCGACCGGCCAACACCGCCGCGATGGCGACCCGCCGCTGTTCGCCGGCGCTGAGCAGTTGCGGTGAGCGGTCGAGCAGCGGATCGAGGCCGAAACGCTCGCTCAACCGCGCGCACCAGTCCGGATCGTACCGCCGCAGGGCGCGCGGCCCGGCGGCCAGTTCGGCGCGCACCGTGGGGGCGAACAACATCCGCGCCGGCTGCTGCATCACCAGTCCCACGTCACGGGCCAGTTCCGCCACTGGCCGCCGACCGACCGGTCGTCCCACGATCCGCACCACGCCGCGCTGGCAGCGCAGCAGGCCGTTGCCATGGCGGAGCAGCGTGCTTTTGCCGGCGCCGTTCGCGCCCAGCAGGGCAACGATTTCGCCCGCCGCGCTCCGCAGGCTGGCGCCGCGCAGCACGGACCGGCCGTCGCGCTCGCACCAGACCCCATCCCATTCCACCACCGGTTCCGTCGCTTCGGTCGAGAGGGGCGGCGGCGCCGGCAGGGGTTGCGGCGGTTCCAATCCCCAGCCGGCGACATCGCCAGCCAACACCTCGGTGGGTGGGCCGTCGGCGACCAGCCGGCCTCGATGCAGCACCAGCAACCGGTCGGCGTCGGCGGCGATCTCGCTCAGGCGGTGTTCGGCGACGAGGAGGGTGACGCCGGTGGCGTGCAACCGGCGCAACAACTCGCGCAACTGGCTGGCGCTGGCCGCGTCCAGAAAGGCGAAGGGCTCGTCCAGCACCAGCAGGCGCGGTTGCAGGGCCAGCACGCCGGCCAGCGCCACCCGTTGCTGTTCGCCGCCGGACAGGGTGTGCGGCGCGCGCTCCAGCAGATGGCCGATGTCCAGCCATTCGACGACTTCCCGCACCCGCCGGGCGATAGTGGCGCGATCCTGCCCCTGACAGGCGGGACCGAAGGCGATGTCGCGGGCGACGGTGGTGGCCAGGCATTGGGCGTCGGGCCGTTGCAGCAGCAGCCCGACCGCGCGGCTCATGCGGTGCGGCGGCGTCGCGCGCGGATCGGCGGCGGCGACCGTGAGGGCGCCGCCGACCTCGCCGCCGTGCAGGTGGGGAATCAGGCCGTTCAGCAGCCGGCACAGCGTGGATTTGCCGGAACCGCTGGCGCCGGCCAGCGCCACGAACTCGCCGGGTTCGACGCTGAAATCCAGATCCCGGAGCGCAAGGCGGTCGGTCGCCGGATAGCGATAACCGACGCCTCGGCAGGCGATCAAGGCCGCCGCCATCGTCGCTCAGTGCAGGTAGCCCAGCCGCCGCAAGACCTGGAGGCCGGCGATTCCCAACGCCGCGCCCACCGCCGAGGACAGCAGGAACGGCAGAATCAGCACGGTCAGAGCGATGTCCCTGCCCATCAGATAGGGGGCGACCAGCAGCGCGCCGACGGTGGCGCCGATCAGACCGGTGCCGATGACTTCGCCCAGCGCAGTGAAATAGACGTTGCGGGTATGGCGGTAAGCCAACCCGGCCAGCACCACGCCGAAGACGCTGCCCGGAAAGGCGAGCGGCGTGCCCAGACCCAGGGCGTTGCGCACCAGCGAGGTGACGATGGCCACCGCCAGCCCCCACCACGGTCCGACCAGCGCGCCGGCGACGACGTTGATGAAATGCTGGCTGGGCGACAGCTTGGCGATGCCGGTCGGGATGCTGAGCGGCGACAGGGCCACCGCCAGCGCCGCCAGCGCCACGCTGTAGGCGACCAGCCGGGTCGACGTGGCCGCCGGAGCCGGGAGGTGGTCAGTCATGGCGCGGATTTTCCGGCGGACGGGGTTCGGAATGACTCGATTCGTTTGTCAAGGGGGAATCCTCGAGTGGAGCTGGCGAGAAGTGAGTGTGGCATCACAAATAATAGGTTTTCAAGGGTGGAAAACCATTGAACTCGACGGAACTGTAGGAGGCGGTATAGGCTCCGGTGGAGAGCCAGTAGATCCGGTCGCCGATCTCCAGCGACAGCGGGAGTTGATATTTATGATGTTCGTACATGATGTCCAGGCTGTCGCAGGTCGGTCCGGCCAGGATCACGTCCCCGGTTTCGCCGTTTTTCTCGGTATAGGCCGGATACTTGATCGATTCTCCCAGCGTTTCCATCAGGCCGTTGAAGATGCCGACATCCGTATAGACCCAGCGTTTCAAATCGGTTTTCGATTTTTTGGCAATCGAGACGACTTCGCTGACCAGAACGCCCGCCTCGCCGACAAGCCCACGTCCGGGTTCGAGGTAAATTTCCGGGACTCCATTGCCGAAATGCGAGCCGAGATAACGGTTGATTTCTTCCGCGTATACGGAAAGCGGGTTGGATCTGACCAGATAATCCGCCGGAAAACCGCCCCCCATGTTGATCGCTTGCAGATGGATGTTTTCTGCTTCCACCCACTCGAACAAAGCCTTCGCCTGGGCAATCGCCGCGTCCCAGGCGGGAATTTCGCGTTGCTGCGAGCCCACGTGAAATGAAACGCCATAGGGAGTTAACCCCAAATCGGCGGCCAATGACACGAGTTCCGATGCCATGCGGGGCTGGCAACCGAATTTCCGCGACAGCGGCCAGTCGGAGTCGGACGTCACGGCGTCCATCAGGAGGCGAAAGAACAGGCGCGAACCGGGAGCTTCCCTGGCGAGATTGCGGACATCCGCTTCACAGTCGCTCGTGAACAGCCTGACTCCTTTGTCGTAGGCTTCGCGGATGTGTCTGGCTTTTTTGATGGTGTTGCCGAAACTCACGCGGTCGGGCGGCACCCCAAGGTCGAGCACTCTGTCGAGCTCATAAATCGATGCGATGTCAAAATGGGAGCCCAGATCATGCAATAAGCGCAGTACTTCCGTGCCGGGATTCGCCTTGACCGCGTAATAAATTTTCGCGTCGGGAAAACCCGTGCGAAATTGCTCGAATTTTCGCTGAATGATGTCCAACAGCACGATTAGGAATGGCGTCTCCCGGGTTGCGGAGAACGCCATGATTTTTTTCCACTCGGCAATGGAATAGTAATCGAAGTGCATATTTTCTCCAGTGCTGGCGGCGCCAACGGGAATAGGGGGTTGCGTGACGAAGGCCGTTGCCCGGCAAATGTAAAAAGGCTGCTCAGCCCGGTATGGGCTGGACAGCCTCTCCTGGATAATTCCAGCGACCGTATTACTTTTTCTTCTTGTCGGATTTCCTGGGCTTTTCCGGTTTTTCCTTTTCTTTCGGCTGCTTGGGGTTGGCTGCCGGCGGCCTGGGAGCCAGGGCGATCATCGGGTTGGCTGCCGAGACCGTGACGGTCGCGGTCGATTCCGCCAACTCCCGCTCCAGCTCCCTGACGGTGCCATCGAACGATTCCTCGCCGCCCGGTTTGATTTCCTTGATCTCCGTCGGCAGGCCAATCCGGTCCAGCAGGGCGATGAACGGTTCGGGGTCGAGCTCCTCGACGTTGACCATCGTTTTCGGGTTCCAGACGCCTTGGGCCACGAGCATGGCCGCCGCGACCGGAGGGACGCCGGCGGTGTAGCTGATGGCCTGCGATTCGACCTCCTCGTAGCACTGCTTGTGGTCCGAGACCTGATAAATAAAGAGTTCTCTTTTCTTCCCGTTCTTCCAGCCCTTGACGAAGTTGCCGATACAGGTTTTGCCGGTATATCCCGGAGCGAGGGTCATGGGATCGGGCAGCAGCGCCTTGACGACCTTGAGCGGCACGACCTGTTGGCCGGTGGTCAGGGTAACCGGCAGATGCGAAAGGAAACCGAGCGTGCGGAGCACGGTGAAGACGTTGATGTAATGGTCTCCGAATCCCATCCAGAAACGAATGCTGTTGGCATCGATATTTTTCGAGAGCGAGTGCAATTCGTCGTGCCCGTTCAGATAGATCGGACAGGGGCCGACCACCGGGAAGTTGTAGACGCGCTTTACGGAGTGCGTGGGATATTCTTGCCACCGGCGGTCGATCCAGGTCCAGACCTTGATGAACTCGCGGAAATTGATCTCGGGATCGAAATTGGTGGCGAAGTACTTGCCATGGCTTCCGGCGTTGACGTCCAGGATGTCGATGGTGTCGATCTTGTCGAAATAGCGCTTCACCGCCAAGGCGCAGTAGGCATTGACCACCCCCGGATCGAATCCCGCGCCCAGGATGGTCGTCAGTCCTTGTTGCGTGCAGCGGTCCTTGCGTTTCCACTCGTAATTCGCGTACCAGGGCGGGGTTTCGCAGACCTTGTCCGGCTCCTCGTGGATCGCGGTGTCGATATAGACCGCTCCCGTTTCGAGGCAGGCTTCCAGGACCGACATGTTGATGAAGGCGTTGCCGAGGTTGATGACGATCCCGGAGTTGGTCTCCCTGATCAGCTTTACGGTTGCCGGGATGTCGAGCGCATCGAGCGGCCGTGAATAAATCCGTTTCGCGGGATCCTGGACATGCCCTTTCCGCTTGACGCTTTCAAGAATCCCATCACATTTCGACAGCGTCCTCGATGCGATGCAGATGTCGCCCAGCACAGCGTTGTTCAGCGCGGCCTTGTGAGCCGCCACGTGAGCGACCCCGCCGGCGCCTACGATCAACACGTTCTTCTTTACGTCCATTTTCTCCCTACCTTACGAAAGGCTGTGTTTGAAATCCCGATATCCGAATGTTCGGATCGTTTCGATAGCCCCGTCCAACCTGCGAACGACGATAGCTGGCATGGGAAGTCCATTGAACCAGTTTTTTTTGACCATCGTGTAGCCAGCGGCGTCCGCGATGCGGACCTCGTCGCCGACTTCCAGACGGGTCTTGAGGCCATACTCGCCGAATACGTCGCCCGCCAGACAGGTTCGGCCCGCGATCATCATCCGGTGGGGTCCCGGTTCGGGCGCGGCGAGCCTGGCCGTGGTGCCATAGATCAGGTGATCCAGCAGGTGCGCTTCGACCGAGGCATCGACGATGGCGATGTCGATGTCGTTATGCATCACGTCCAGCACCGTGGTCACCAGTTCCGCACAACCGGTAATCGCCGCTTCACCGGGTTCGAGGTAGACCTGAACGCCGAATGTTTCACCGAAGTTCTTCAGTTTCTGGCAAAATGAGTCGAGCCGATAACCGTCCTTGGTAAAGTAGAGGCCACCGCCAAGGCTGACCCATTCCATCCGCTCGAACAAGTGGCCGTAGGTTTGGCCGATGAAATCGATGGCTGCGCAGATATTTTCAACGTCGTCGTTTTCACAGTTGAAGTGGAACATCACCCCGCTCAGGAGTGGGGCCGTTTTCATGATTTGTTTGCTGTCGGAGACGCCCAGCCTCGAATATTTTCTGGCGGGATCGGCAAGATCGAAATGTGAATAACTGATTCCCGGATTGATTCTCAGTCCCAGTTTCATTCCACGGACGGCGTCGTGATACCTCATCAACTGGGATATTGAATTGAAGATGATTTTGTCGGCGAACGCCTTGACTTCCTCGATATCCTGGTCGGAAAAACCCACGCTGTAGGCGTGAACTTCCTTTCCGAATTTTTCGTATCCCAGCCTGGCTTCATACAGCGAACTGCTCGTGGTTCCATCCAGATATTGTCGCATCAGGTCAAACATGCACCAGGTTGAAAAACATTTCAGCGCAAGCACAGATTTCGCGCCGGAAGTCTCGCGTACCTGTTGAATGATCTTGAGGTTTTTCAGCAGTCTGCTTTCGTCGATCAGGTAATAGGGCGTAGTCAATTTTGTCATTAGTCGTGGGTCTCGTCAAACATTGGGAGTAAGGCTGGGTTTGGCAAGGAAGGCCGCGCAATCCTGATGAGTCGCAATGAGTGGCATCACCCTCCCAAATCCGGTTCTCCGCAACAGCGCAAAATCACCGCCCGCGCCGCTTCGCGCAAGCGCACCGCCGCCGACCAGTCGGCTCCGTCCGGCTGGATCGGCGATTCGACGATCACCTCCAACCGGCCTCGACGCGGAAACCAGGAGCCGGCGCGCAGCATCGAGCGCGTGCCGCGAATGGTCACCGGCACCACCGGCACGCCCGCTTGCGCCGCCGCCACGAATGCGCCCATGCGAAAGTCCAGCAGACCCGGCATCCGGGCGAAGGTGCCTTCCGGGAAAAAGCCCAGCGACTGGCCGGCGCGCGCCGCCTCGGCCACCTGGCGGGCCTCGTCCGCGCTGCGCTGCGCGTCGAAACGTTCGACGAACAGGGTGCCCATCCGCGTCAGGGGCCGGGCGAGCCAGCGATTGCCCAACAGTTCCCGTTTGGCGACATAGTGGAAATGGCGCGGGATGGCTGCCATCAGCACGTAGGCATCCAGATAGCTGGAGTGGTTGGCGACCAGCACGCAGGGGCCGGGCGGCAGATGGTCGAGACCTCGAACCGTCAGCGGCGTGCCGGTCAGTCGGGCCAGCAGCCGGGCTCCCGTCCGGGCCAGCGCCCAGCGCCATTCCCGT
>DGFE01000061.1:678-831 GCA_002391525.1 Competibacteraceae bacterium UBA3908 | reverse complement strand
GTGCCCCAGCCGCCGCAGCCGCGCCCAGCCGCTGCTGATCGCGATCCGCGTCAGTTGCAGCCACAGCGCCCGGCTGCCACGCCCGAGCGCGCCGCGCTCGTACAGATCGCGCAACGCCGACCGGCGAATCTTGCCGCTGGACGTTTTCAACAC
>DGFE01000061.1:0-320 GCA_002391525.1 Competibacteraceae bacterium UBA3908 | reverse complement strand
GGGTACAGGTTGCGGCCGCCGCGAATGATCAGGTCCTTGACCCGCCCGGTCAGGTAGACGTCCCCCCCGGCCAGATAGGCGCGATCCCCGGAATCCAGCCAGTCGTCGCCGTGGGGAAACAGCTTGCGGGTCGCTTCGGGATTACGGTAATAGCCGGCGGTCGCCGATGGCCCCTTGAATTCCAGCCGACCTTCCTGTCGTTCCGGCAATTCCCGGCCCTGCTCGTCCACGATGCGAATCTGATGGCCGGGAATCGGCTGACCGCAGGCGGGAAACCGCAACGCGGTCGAGTCGCCCGCGTCCGCCGGTTCGGCCCGGCC
>DGFE01000059.1 GCA_002391525.1 Competibacteraceae bacterium UBA3908 | reverse complement strand
CGCTTGATGTTGGCGGTGAGCTTGCGCAGGGCCTGGCTCATCAGCCGGGCTTGCAGGCCGACGTGGGAATCGCCCATGTCGCCCTCGATTTCGGCCTTGGGCGTGAGCGCAGCCACCGAGTCGATCACCACGGTGTCCACCGCCCCGGAACGGACCAGCATGTCGGCGATTTCCAGCGCCTGTTCGCCGGTGTCCGGCTGCGACACCAGCAGATCGTCCACGTTGACGCCCAGCTTGGCGGCGTAGATCGGGTCCAGCGCGTGTTCGGCGTCGATGAACGCCGCGCAACCGCCCTGCTTCTGGGTCTCGGCGATCACCTGCAGGGCCAGGGTAGTTTTACCCGAGGATTCGGGACCGTAAATTTCGGTCACCCGCCCGCGCGGCAGGCCGCCGATGCCCAGCGCGATGTCCAGGCCCAGCGAACCGGTCGAAACCGTCATCACGTCACGGGCTACGCTGGTATCGCCCAGGCGCATGACCGCGCCCTTGCCGAACTGGCGTTCGATCTGGGTCAGCGCGCCGGCGAGCGCCTTTTTCCTGTTGTCGTCCATTTCGCGAATCCTCTTCTGGCGGATGAGAAAACCGGTTGACCAGGCCGGAACCGGTTGTTTTACCGATTATTCCACAGAATCGCCGACTAACCTAGCCCCGGCCAGCGGCGCAGCACCTGGTAACGGGAGCCGTTTTCCCCCGGCAGCGACTCGACCAGGGCCACGTCGTTGACCGGCCAGTGGACCGGTGCGGCGGGCGGGCGGTCCGGAGCTGGGCCGGGAAACTTGCGAGCCAGGGTAACGTGAGCCTGAAACGCCCGCCGCTCGGGGGTGAAGCCACAGTCACGCAAGCGCCGGTGCAAGTCGGCCACCAGCTCGTACAGTTCCGGCGGGGTGCGGCTGGACCCCAGCCACAGAATGCGTGGCGCCGGCCAGTAGCCATAACGATCCAGAATCAGTTCTAACGCCGGCACCGCCAGGTCCGCCAACGCGGCTTCGTAAGCGGCCAGGCGAACGGTGTCGGTGGCGCCCAGAAACACCAGCGTCAGATGCAGGTTCGCGTCGCGCACCCGCCGCCGGCCAACAGCGTTCGTCGCCAGTTCCGCCATGAGGCGGCGTTCGGCCTCTTGCGGCCAGAGCGCCAGAAACAGCCGCCGTTGAGCCTCAGTGGTGGAGGGCGAAGACATCCAGCACCCCTTGCAGGGCGGCGGCGACGGTTTCCAGGCGAACCTGGTCGCGGTTGCCTTCGAAGTGCCGGCGTTCGGCGCGGGTCGGGCCATTCCGCAGCGCCCAGGCCAGATAGACCGTGCCGACCGGCTTGTCCGGGCCGCCGCCGTCGGGACCGGCGATGCCACTGACGGCGACGACCACATCGGCCGGGCTGCGTTGCAGGGCGCCGGCCGCCATTTCGGCGACCACTTCGGCGCTGACCGCCCCGTGCTTGGCGATGGTCGATGCCTGTACGCCCAACAGCTCGGACTTGGCCGCGTTGCTATAGGTGACGAAGCCGCGGTCGAACCAAGTGGAACTGCCGGGTATATCGGTGGCGACCTTGGCGATCCAGCCGCCCGTGCAGGATTCGGCAATCGCCAGGGTGCGATTGCGGGTACGCAGGGCCACGCCGACTCGGGTGGCCAGTTCATAGAGATGTTGCTGTGCGGGATCTTGGGCGGACACGGCGATCTCCTGACGATTCGGGAGGTGGGAAGACGTTTGGATTCGAAATGACGCCGCTACACGGTAGCATAGCGTGTGTGGGGCGCAAGACCGTCCCTGCTTACTTCAACCATCCTTTCCTGCGGAAAAACCAGAAGGGCGTCGCGACCGAAGCGATCATCAGCCCGATGGCGAAAGGGTATCCCAGCGGCCACTTCAGTTCGGGCATAAAGGCGAAATTCATGCCGTAGATGCTGGCGATCAGGGTTGGCGGCAACAGGGCGACGGAAACCACCGAGAAGATTTTAATCACCTTGTTCTGGTTGATGTTGATGAAGCCGACCGTCGCATCCATCAGGAAGTTGATCTTCTCGAACAGGAACGACGTGTGACCGTCCAGCGACTCGATGTCGCGCAGGATTTGGCGGGCATCCTCGATTTGCTCGATGGACAGCAGCCGCCGCCGCATCAGGAAGGAGATGGCGCGGCGGGTGTCCATCAGATTGCGGCGGATGCGCCCGTTCAGGTCTTCCTCGCGGGCGATACCGGCCAGCACCTCGGCGGCGGCCTGGTCGGTCAGATGCGCTTTCAGCACCCGGCCGCCGATTTGTTCCAGGTCGGCGTAGATGCCTTCCAGCGCGTCGGCGGAATATTCGGCGTCGGTGGCGTACAAGTCGAGCAGCACGTCCCGGCAGTTTTCGAGATAACCGGGCTGGTGCCGCGCCCGCAGGCGCAGCAGGCGGAAAACCGGCAGGTCCTCTTCGTGCAGGCTGAACAGGATATCCTGCTTGAGCACGAAGGCCACCGGCACGTTGCGGGATTCGTCGGTTTTGTCGATCAGAAAATCGGAGCGGATTTGCAGTGCGCCGCTGGCATCCTCGAAGCAGCGGGCGCTGGCCTCGATGTCGCCGAAATCGTCCTCGTCCGGCAGGGTCAGCCTGAACAGTTCCTTCGCCCACAGCCGTTCCTCCTCGCTCGGATCGTGAAAATCGATCCAGATCGGTTTGGTGCGCTCGAGATCGGCCTTGCTCTCGATCTGAATCTGCTGGAGGCGGCCGTTTTGGAGTTCAAAAGCATTGATCATGGGAATTGCGCAACGGTCGGAGTGGCGCGGAAAATAGTCGTAAACCGAATCTGGGTAAAGTGAATTCTGCGAGGCGCGCGACGCTTGGAAAATCTCGACCAGCATACCCCGATGATGCAGCAGTACCTGCGCATCAAGGCCGAGCATCCCGACATCCTGCTGTTCTACCGGATGGGCGATTTCTACGAGCTGTTCTACGACGACGCCCGCCGCGCCGCCGAACTGCTCAACATCACCCTCACCGCCCGCGGCCAGTCCGCCGGCGCGCCGATTCCGATGGCCGGCGTGCCGTTCCACGCCGTCGAAAGCTATCTCGCCAAGCTGGTGAAAATGGGGCTGTCGGTAGCGATCTGCGAGCAATTGGGCGATCCCGCCACCAGCAAGGGACCGGTGGAGCGGCGGGTAGTTCGCATCGTCACGCCCGGCACCCTGACCGATGAGGCGCTGCTGGACGAGCGCCGCGATAATCTGCTGGTCGCTCTGCATCAGGTTAAACAGACATATGGTCTCGCCAGCCTGGAGTTGAGCGGCGGGCGCTTCATCGTCGCGCAGATTCACGGCGAAGCCGCGTTGCTCAACGAACTGGAGCGGCTGAAACCGGCGGAACTGCTGATCAGCGAGGAATTTAACCCACCCGATGCCTGGCGGCAGCATCCCGGCCTGCGCCGGCAGGCGCCGTGGCATTTCGACCTGGACACCGCCATTCGCACATTGCGCGCCCAGTTCGGAGTGCGCGACCTGGACGGGTTCGGCTGCGCCGACCAGCCGGTCGCGGTGGCCGCCGCCGGCTGCCTGCTGCAATACGTCAAGGACACCCAGCGCAGCGCCCTGCCGCATTTGACCGGGTTGCGGGTGGAGCGGCACGAGGACAGCGTGATCCTGGACGCCGCCAGCCGCCGCAATCTGGAACTGGAACACAGCCTGAGCGGCCGCCACGAACATACTCTGATCGGGATTCTCGACCGCTGCGTGACGCCGATGGGCGGGCGGCTGCTGCGACGCTGGACGCATCGCCCTCTGCGCGACCGGACCGTGCTCAATCAGCGCCAGGACAGCCTGCGGCGATTGTTGGACAACGGCGGTTACGAATATCTACGTGGGTTGCTGCGCGGCACCGGCGACGTAGAGCGGATCCTGGCGCGGGTGGCGCTAAAATCGGCCCGGCCGCGCGACCTGATCGCCCTGGCCGACGCGCTCGCCCGCCTGCCCGGCGTGCGACAGTTTCTCGGCCTGCTGGACGCCGGCCTGTTGCAGGATCTCGCCCGCCGCGCCGGAACGCATCCCGAAACCTGCGAGCTGCTGAATCGGGCGATCATGCCCAGCCCGCCGCAAACCCTGCGCGATGGCGGGGTCATCGCCGCCGGCTACGACGCCGAACTCGACGAGTTGCGGAATTTGAGCGAACACGCCGATCACTATCTGGTGGAACTGGAAGCGCGGGAACGTCGGCGTACCGGCATCGGCAATCTCAAGCTCGGTTTTAACCGGGTGCATGGCTATTACCTCGAAGTCACCCGCACCCAGTCGCAGGCGGTGCCCGCCGACTATCTCCGCCGCCAGACCCTCAAGGGCGCGGAGCGCTACATCATCCCGGAATTGCAGGAATTCGAGCACAAGATTCTGCGCGCCCAGGAACAGGCTTTGGCGCGGGAAAAAGCGCTGTACGATGCCCTGCTGGAGCAATTGATCGCCCGCCTGCCCGCGCTTCAGATCAGCGCCGCCGCGCTGGCGGAACTGGACGTGCTGGCCAATCTGGCCGAACGCGCCGCCGCCTTGCGCTGGAATCCGTCGCAACTGGTGGCCGAGCCGGGGATCGAGATCAAGGCTGGCCGGCATCCGGTGGTCGAACGGGTGCTGGAGGAGCCGTTCGTGCCGAACGATTTGCAGCTCGAACCCGAACGGCGACGGATGCTGATCGTCACCGGCCCCAACTTGGGGGGCAAATCGACCTACATGCGCCAGACCGCGCTGATCGTGTTGCTCGCGCATCTGGGCAGTTTCGTGCCCGCCGAACGGGCGGTGATCGGTCCCATCGACCGCATCTTTACCCGCATCGGCGCATCCGACGATCTGGCCAGCGGTCGTTCGACCTTCATGGTCGAGATGAGCGAGGCGGCGAACATTCTGCACAACGCCACCCCGTACAGCCTGGTGTTGATCGACGAGATCGGGCGCGGCACCAGCACCTTCGACGGGCTGGCGCTGGCCTGGGCCTGCGCGGCGCATCTGGCCGAAAAGGTTCGCGCCTTCGCCCTGTTCGCCACGCATTACTTTGAACTGACCCGCTTGCCGGATGAACAGTCCGGCATCGCCAACGTCCATCTCGACGCGGTGGAGCACGGCGATACCATCGTCTTCCTGCACCGGGTGCAGGACGGACCGGCGGATCGCAGTTACGGCTTGCAGGTGGCGGCGCTGGCGGGCGTGCCGCCGGTGGTGATCCAGCAGGCCCGCCAGCGGCTGCGCCTGCTGGAACGGCAGATGTTGCGGCGGGAATTACCGGGACGGTCGGTGCCGGCGTCCCCGCAACTGTCGCTGTTCGGCGAGGCTGCGCATCCGGTCGGCGCCGCGCTGGCGGAACTCGACCCCGAGGCGCTGACGCCGGAACAGGCATTGGCCGAACTGAGGCGGTTGAAAAGGTTGAGCGGCTCTTAGGCGGAGGCGCGGCTGGATTTCCAGACCCCGGCTGATTTGGCGGTTCGGCTGGCGGAGCAAGAAAGCGACTGTTTCCGATGCTGTTGACGTCTCACCAACGCTCTCAACTGTTCTCCCGACTGGCAACACTGGAACATGCGGGCATTGCGCCGGCGCAAGCGTTCGCCATGATCGGGGGCGATCTATCGTCCGATGCGCGTAAAGCCCTGGCGCAAACCGCCGCGCTGCTCGCGAAGGGCATGGATCTGGCGAAAGCGGGACAAAGCAGCGGCGTGTTGTTGCCGTGGGAAGCGCGGCTGGTGCGCGCGGCGGCGATGGGTGGGCGGCTGGAATCCCTCTACAAACGCCTGAGCGAACATTACGCCGACCGCGCCCAGTTGTTTGGCCGGTTGAAATCGCGGCTGGTCTTTCCATTCCTGATCCTGACGCTGGCGACCTTCGTCGCGCCCTTTCCGGCGCTGTTCCAGGGCGCCATCGGGCCGGGCGGTTATCTGCTGCGAGCTGTCGGACCGCCGCTGTCGCTGTACGGCGGCCTGCGCCTGCTGGCGTTCGCCTACCGCCAACAAGTCGCCCGCGAAACCGGCGCGACGTGGGCCAAGCTGCTGCTGGCGATCCCGGTGCTCGGCGGATTGCTGGCCCGGCAACAGCGGCGCGATGGCTTGTTCAGCCTGCTGCTGTTGCTGGAATCGGGCGTGCCGATTCTGGAAGCCTTGCCACTGGCCGGAAAGAGCGTCGCCGATCCGCTGTTGCGCGCCCGGTTCGCGGGAGCGGCGGCGGCGCTGGCCGATGGTCGGTCGGCGGTCGCCGAAACCCTGAATCGCTACGGCGTGGTGGACGATCCCGGAGCGGTGGCGCTGTTCGCCAGCGGCGAGACGGCGGGTCGGCTGGACGAGGTCATCCGCCATCAAGTGCGCCAGTGGGACGCGCAATTGGAACTGCAGTGGGATACGCTGGCCGAATGGTTGCCCCGCCTGTTCTACGCAGCGGTGGCGGTATTCATGGCGCTGGGGATCGTGAGCGGTTATCGGATTATGCCGGCGCCGTAGGCCGTTCCGGGTTGACGGGATTTTCCGGGAGAAGACCATGGCGACATTCCATGACTTGCGGATTCGGCGGCTGGAGTTGCTGAACGATCTGGACGAACTGGAGGCGTCGGTCGCGGAGTTGACCGTCGTGTTGAGCGAATCCGTCGAAATCGAATCCGACGAACGGATCGATCAGCGCGAACGGCTGGCCTGGCTGCGACGTCAGCACGCCGGCGTGCTGGTGATCTTGAGCGAAACCGAGCGGGCGCTGCTGGAATTCAGCGCGGACGGCTGGGACGACGAGTGAATTAGTGAATTCAGGCCAGTCCCAGCAAGCGCTCTTCTTCCTCCGCTTCCCGCTCCCGCTGCTGCAGGGCCCACATCTGGGCGTATAGCCCATCCTGTTGCAGCAGTTCCCGATGCGTGCCCTGTTCCCGTACCCGGCCATGATCCAGCACCAGAATCTGGTCGGCATCGACGATGGTGGACAGGCGATGAGCGATGACCAGCGTGGTATGCTCGGCGGCCACCGCGCGCAGGGCTTGTAAGATCGCCTGCTCGGATTTGCTGTCGAGCGCCGAGGTCGCTTCGTCGAAGATCAGGATGCGTGGTCGCTTGAGGATGGCGCGGGCGATGGCGACCCGCTGCTTCTCGCCGCCCGACAGTTTCAGGCCGCGTTCGCCGACCAGCGTTTCGTAACCCGCCGGCAGTGCGGCGATGAAGTCGTGCAGTTGCGCCATCCGGGCGGCGGTGGCGATCTCCTCGCGGCTGGCCTCGGGGCGGGCGTAGGCCAGGTTGTAATACAGCGTGTCGTTGAACAGCACCGTATCCTGCGGGACGATGCCGATGGCGGCGCGCAAACTCGGTTGGGTCACGTCGCGAATGTCCTGGCCGTCGATCAGAATACGCCCGCCGGTCACGTCGTAAAACCGGAACAGCAGCCGCGCCAGGGTGGATTTGCCGGCCCCGCTCGCGCCCACCACCGCCAGCTTGCGCCCCGGCGGTACGGAAAAACTCACGTCGAACAGGATTTGCCGGTCGGGCTGATAGCCGAAATTCACCTGCTCGAAGCGCAACTCGCCGCGCGTCACCGCCAGCTCGACCGCGTCGGTGGCATCGCGGATTTCCGGGGTTCGCCCCAGCAACCGCACCAGATCGTCCATGTCGGCCAGCGCGTATTTGATCTGCCGGTAGACGATACCGAGAAAATTCAACGGAATGAACAATTGCAGCAGCAGGGCGTTGACCAATACCAGATCGCCCAGCGTCATTTGGCCGGCGGCGACCCGGCCGGCGGCGACGAACATGATCAGCGTCGCGCCGGCGGCGATGATGGCGCCCTGCCCGAAGTTCAGCGCCGACATCGAGGTCTGGCTGAGCACGGCGCTGTTTTCCCAGGCCGCCAGCGTCGCGTCGCAGCGCCGCAATTCCCAATTCTCGTTGCCGAAGTACTTGACCGTTTCGTAGTTGATCAGACTGTCGATGGCCTCGTTGCTGGCCTGCGATTCCAGCCGATTCATCAGATGGCGATGCTCCATCCGCCAGTTGGTGATTGCCAGGGTGAAAGCGACATAGGCGGCGACGCTGCCGAAGATGATCAGCGTGAACGCCGCGGGATAGCGGCCCAGCAGCAACATCGCCGCCAGCAGGAATTCCACCGCCACCGGCAGGATGCTGAACGCCAGATAATTCAGCAGAGTGCTAAGGCTGCGCGCGCCTCGTTCCAGATCGCGGCTGATCGCGCCGGTCTTGCGCTCCAGATGAAAGCGCAGCGACAACTCGTGGAGATGCGCCAAGGTCCGGACCGTCAACCGGCGCATGGCGCGATAGCGGACCCGGGCGAACAGCACGTCGCGCAGTTCGCCGAACAAGGCGTTGCCCAGTTTCAGCGCGCCGTAGGCCAGCAGCAGGGCGGTCGGCAGCGCGACCGCGGCCTGATGGCTGGCGTCCAGGCTGTCCACGATCTGCTTGAGCGTCAGCGGTACGCCGATATTGGCGATCTTGGCCAGCACCAGGCAGCCGAGCGCGACCAGCACCCGACCGCGATACTCCCAAAGATATGGCAACAGGGCGCGAATGTTCGTCCAATCGCGGCGCTGTTGACGAGGTGATTCGGTGTAGCGGAGATCGGGACGCATGAGGTTCGCCTGAAAAACGAAAGGCCACCCCGCGGGATGGCCCTTGCAACGCGATGACGCCAAAGAAGGACGAATTACTGCGGGGTGGCCGGAGCGGCCTCGGCGGGGGCGGGGGCGGCCTCGGCGGGGGCGGAGGCGGTTTCCACCTTGATGCCGGTCTCACCCAACATATAAACGATGGAATCCCTGATATTGGCCTCGGTCAGTGAGGGATCGCCACCCTTGGCGGGCATGGCGCGGATGCCGTTCACGGCGTGAGTGACCAGTGTATCCAGACCTTGGGCGAAACGGGGTTCCCACTGGTCCTTGGCGCCGGTTTTGGGCGCGCCCAGCGTACCGGCGACATGGCAGGCCGCGCAGACCTTGTTGTAGACCTCCTGGCCGGACAGTTTGACCGCGACCGCCGGCTTGGGCTGTTCGAAGGAAACCCGCGCGACCGGCTTGATGCGTTCGAGTACGGCGGCCTGCTTTCGCGAGCCATCGTCGGGGGCGACACTGCCGACAACACCCAGGAGGGCGGCGACCATGAACAACACGGCTGCCAACAGCACCAATCCCGAGATCAGGGCGATGGTCGTGGTCATAACGGATTTATCGACTTGCGGGTTCACACTCTCACCTCACTGAACGCATTTTCAACCTGCGCATCCCCGGGCACGTTGCGGGACGGACTTCGATTCCGCTCGCTCGATTTTTCGTCCGCCGGGCGCGAATTTCGCGGGAGCGCGGGTGGGAAGGTTTGGGCTTGTTATGTTGGGGTGGCTTGGATTTGGTAAGCGCAATAATGATAACGTTATTTGGCTTTGCCTGAAAACCGGTATGCGACTTCCGACCGGCGGGGGAAGTGTTCGTTGTCTCTGCCCATGGTTACCGCCGTGTGGTATCCGTGGCTGAGCAGGTCATTTTTTCCGAGGTGCGCGGCAAGGATGAAACGGCGCCGTCAAACAATGAAACGGCGCCATCAAACACTGGACGAGAACCCATAATCCGGGTATTTTAATTCACCTTTCCCCATGCGCCCGTAGCTCAGTTGGATAGAGCGTCGGCCTCCGGAGCCGAAGGTCGTGAGTTCAAGTCTCGCCGGGCGCGCCAATTCCTTCAAGCAGTTACAACACCACCTCACCCGATTCGCAATCCTCTCCGTGACCAAGGCATGGCTCATCCTTTCCCGGTTGCCGGATGGCGGGATGGGTATCGATCATGGGTGGCGGAGAGACGCTGCCCACTCGCGAAAAACCCGGAAACCCGGTTCCACCGTCGCGGGAACCGGGTTCGTGGCTGAACCGGCTGACCAGGGGATGAGCGACAGCCGCTCGATCCTGCCGACGGTTCAATAGGCTTGGTGGGAAGCGCTCCACGCCATCGCGCCAGGGACTCGAACAGGGATTACCTGCGGCGGTATGAGGTCTTCCATCCGACGCCCGCTGGTGGGCAACCGCTGCGTGCGGCACGATTGGTCGGGCGCGGCCAGATCGTGGCGGATTTCATGTACGAGCCACGCATTGTAACCACCCTGGCCGGGTGGCCCTCCCCTGAGGTGCTCCACCAGCCATAGATACAGGATGTGCTGCAAGTCCTTACCTTGTCGACCCACTACTTCGATGGTCCACAGTTCATCCGGCACGCGGGCTTGTACCTGCATGGCGTGCGTCGCCTGGCAAGCGGAAATCGCTGCCTGGATCGCGTTGTAGGCGACGTTGGCAAATGTGCCGCAGACGCCGGCTATCAGGGGATAGCGCCGGTCACCGGGCAGTTCCGCATTGAGCCTGGACATCATGTGACTGTTGTCCGGGGTGAACTCAAGCAACTTTTGTCTGGAAATATACCGCAGGCACAGGTCGCTACCGGTTGGCGGCTCGTAGATATATCGGTTGCCCTCGATATTTCGCGACCGAGCCAGTACCGGGCCACGCCATTCGGCCTGGAAAATCGCCCATACGTCAGGGGCAATCGCTCTCCCCGATGGTCGCGGTAAGTTTCGGACACATGCCAGCAGCTCCTGTCTCGTATTCATGACTGTTACCTCTAGTCAGAGGATTTCCTTGCAAAAGGTGATATTACTAATATTGAAAAGCAAATAATATACCATTTTTTTTATATAATTGATTCCATAAAGGAAGAGAGACAATGGGATGGGGAGAATTTTTTTACCCCATTTTTATAGAGCCATTTTGACCCGCCCACATGTCGACCCCTCGCGGGAGGTGAGGGGGTGCGGCATACGCGCCAACTTAAGCGGTGTAATTCATACGTTACTCACTCCCAAGGCCCGACACTGGTTGATCAAACGGTTGATCCGTTCCGGTAAGATTTGTAGCTAGCGACGGCGCGGCCGTTCCTGCATGACGTGCAGGCAAGCAGCCCAGCGATCCGTGTTTCAATACGCCACCCCGCCGATGGCGGTCGCCAATTCCTGGCGCAGCAGTTTCCAGATCCGCCACGGCGCGGCGCGGACCGTCCAGGCGATCCCAGCCGTTGCGTAGCGTCGTTGCGCCCACGTTTCCAATAGCCAGGTACAAAGCAGTTTGCCGTGGAGGTAGAGATCGGCCAGCGCGCTAGCGTGCCGGGCGCGGAGATGATCAATGTGGATGAGGGATTTCAATCGTTTTATCGCCAGTTCCACTTGTCATCGGAGCCGGTAGGGCGCCAGCGCGGTCGTCGTCGGCAACACGGCGGGCGGCAGGGTGGTCAACACCAGCACCCACTCGGCCAAGGCCAGGGTCCGCGCTTGGACCTGCACCCGCCGTCGAGCCGCGGCGGCTTGCGCCGGCGGTAACCGGCCACCGTGGAGATACCCCTCGATAAACTGACCCTGGACCTGCACCCGCACCGGCAGGCATCGTTCGGTCTCCGCCATCGCCTGCAATGCCGCCAGCCAGTCGATCTTGGCCGCCGTCGCGTCGTCCAGGTTCAGGCCGTGCGGGTTGTAGCGCACCACCACCGCTACGCCCCGGTCGGCGCACTCGATGAGCGCCCGTGCCGAGTTGTAGCCCCGATCCACCACCATCACGTCGCCGTCTTGCAGTGGGTAACGCCGCAGGCTCTCGCCTTCCCGGGCGTCGGTCACCTCGACGTGAAGCAACTCCAGGCGCACCAAATCCACCGCCAGATGCAGCCGACGCTCCGTCCTCTTCGCCCCATACGCGCCAACTTAAGGAATAACGCATTGAAAAAAACTAAAAAAGTGGCAGGCTCAAGGTTCCTTAAACCCTGTTTGCCATCGAAGGACCGATTGCGATGAGCCTGCCATTGAAAAGCGATGAGACGACCTTTGACGAGTTTTTGCAAGAACTCCCGGCGGATTTTCGGGAGTTGGCGGTCGAGTTCAAGGCTTTCTGCCGCGCCCGCAAGATCAAGACCCCGGAGCAACTGCTGCGGGTGGCGATGAGTTACTGCGGCCATGGTCATTGCCCTACAAGGCGCCGTGGTACGTGTTTCAATCCGCGCCCGCCAATTACGGCGGGCGAATCTCGAAAACCCAAAGACGGTCGCCAGCGAGGAAACCACGTTTCAATCCGCGCCCGCCAATTACGGCGGGCGAATC
>DGFE01000171.1 GCA_002391525.1 Competibacteraceae bacterium UBA3908 | reverse complement strand
TCACAGCCATCTGCGAGCGGCACGGCGTGCCGGTGGCCGAACTTGCCCGGTTATGGCGATCCTGGTCGAATACGGTCGAGCCAAACCCAGGCCACGAAAAAACCCTCAAGGCCCTGATCAAACGCGTGTCGGATATCGCCGGATTGGCCGCCGAACTGGAATCGCACAGTCGCGCGATCCGAGGCGGTGGGTCGGTGTCCTCCAGTCTGTTTCTCGACGAGACCTTGCGCGACCTGATCGTGGAGGAGGGCAAGGCGTGGGCGTTCCGACAATTCCCGAGAGGTTGGTCGGAACCCGTGGAGTTCGTGCGCGACCACGACGGTTGGAAGGTACGCCTGTTCGCCCGTGCCCGCCGTGCCTGACTCACTCGGCGGTGGCTGACACGGAATACCGCCGCAATCTTTTCCAGACCACCAAGAGGTAGGAACCGCTCATGAAATCCGTTCTCGCCATCCGTCACGTCGCCTTCGAGGATCTCGACGCTTTCGCTTCGGCGCTGACCGAACGCGGCTACGCCATTCGTTATCTGGAGGCCGGTTACGACGAACTGGCCGCGCTGGACCCGCTGACCGACGATCTGCTGGTGGTGCTGGGCGGGCCTATCGGCGTCTATGAGGACGCGGCGTATCCGTTCATTCGCGACGAACTGCGGTTGCTGCGGACGCGGCTGGATGCCGACCGGCCCACGCTCGGCATCTGCCTCGGGTGCCAGATGATCGCCCGGGCGCTGGGAGGGCGGGTTTATCCGGGCGGACACAAGGAAATCGGCTGGAAGCCGCTACTGTTGACCGAGGCCGGTCGAAACAGCCCGCTGGCCGCGTTCGGCGACCGAACCCCGGTGCTGCACTGGCACGGCGATACCTTCGATTTGCCCGAAGGCGCGGCGCTGCTGGCGTCCAGCGACCTGTATCCGCATCAGGCGTTTTCGTGGGGGCGTGCGCTGGCCTTGCAGTTCCACATCGAAACCACCGCCCGTGGGCTGGAGCGCTGGTTCATCGGCCATGCCGGAGAAATCGCGGGTACGTCCGGCTTGAGCGTGCCGGCGCTGCGGGCCGAGACCGCGCGTTACGCCATCGAAGCCGAGGCGCGGGGGCGACAGTGCTTCACCGCCTGGCTGGAACAGGTCGGGTTGTAGCATTGACATCCGGCGGAAGGCGATGGCGACCGCGACGCTCGAATTCGCCGACGGCCGTCGTCTGACCTATCGCATCACGGTTTCGCCGCGCGGCCGCTGTGTCCGGCTGCGGCTGAGCGCCCGGAACGGTTTGGTCGTGGTCGTACCCCGTGGTATCAACCGTGCCGATCTCGACGCCATCGTAAAAAGCAAGCGAGACTGGATAGCCCGTCATCTCAGGCGGTTTGAGGAAGCACGTCATTTGCTGGCCAATCAAGTCAGCCTCGCGCCGCCTCAAACCTTCGATCTGCCCGCCTTAAACGAATCCTGGCAAATCGAGTATCGCGAGACGCCGAGCCGGACGGTTTCCGCCCGGACCGATCAGCCAGCCGGGCTGATCGTCGCCGGAGCCGTCGAGAATGAAGCCGCCTGTCGCGCCGCGCTGCTGCGCTGGCTGGCGCGTCGGGGCCGGGAAACATTGGCGCCCTGGCTGGGGCGATTGGCCGAGGAAACCGGGTTGACGTTTTCCGAAGTCCGAGTCAAGGGACAGCGGACTCGCTGGGGCAGTTGCACGGCCAAGGGTGTCGTCAGTCTCAACTACAAGCTATTGTTCCTGCCGCGCGAGTGGGTGCGTTACGTGCTGGTCCACGAACTCTGCCACACGCGGGAGTTGAATCACTCCGAACGCTTCTGGCGGCTGGTGTACCGATGCGAACCGAACGCCGCCGAGATTCGCGGCCAGTTGCGCGAGGCCTGGAAGTGGCTGCCGGCGTGGCTTGACCCCGAAAACCGCTTTCATCCTACCCTGACCGTTACGTAATGCCTGTTGTCTTTAACAGGACCGAGAATGTTGATGACTTTTTAAGTTCATTCATGAGATTGATTTTCTTAAGGTTCTGAGTCGGCACCCCATCACTGGCTTTCCCGATGATGGCGTTGGGTCGGCCTCCTCAGCCAGCGCACGATCCGGGTTTCCGGTTCCGGTTGCAGGGTGGCATGCTGGATGCCGAAACGCTCGACGAGCAAGACATGGCAGGCATCGAGCACCGCCTCCCACTGGCGCAAATCCCGCACCACCAGATGCGCCGAGAGCATGACGCGCTCCGGGGCCACGCTCCAGATGTGCAGGTCATGCACCGAAGCCACGCCGGGCACGGTCGCCAGCGCCCGCCCGACCTCTTCCGGTGCGAGCGCGAACGGCGTGCCTTCCATCAATCCGTGCAGCGCCTCGCGCAGCAGGCGCAGGCTGGAAATCAGCACGAGCGCGCCGATGCCCAGGGATAGCAGCGGGTCGATGGGCGTCCAGCCGGTGAAGGCGATGACGATGCCGGAGAGCAGCGCGGCGACCGAACCCAGCAGATCGCCGAGCACGTGCAGCAGCGCCGCGCGGACGTTGAGGTTCTTTTCACCCCGACTGAGTAGCCAGGCCACCCCGATGTTGATCGCCAGCCCGACGGCGGCGGCCAGCGACACCGCCTCGCCGATCACCGGTTGCGGATCGTGCAGGCGTTGGACGGCGGAGACGGTCAGCCACGCGACCAGGGCGAGCAGCGCCAGACTGTTGACCAGTGCCGCCAGGAATTCGGCCCGCCCGAAACCGTAACTGTGCCGCGCCGAGGCCGGTCGGCGGGCCAGCCAGGCCGCGACCGCCGCCAGCGCCAGGGCAGCGGCGTCGTTGACCATGTGGCCGGCGTCGGCGACCAGCGCCAGCGATCCCGCCCACCAGCCCACACCGGCTTCCACCCCGGCGTAGGCCAGCGTCAGCCCGGTCGCCAGCCACAGGATGCGTCCGGCGGTTTCGGGATGATGGCGATGGTCGTGGTCGTGGGGCGGGTGCATGACTGTGACCGGGCGGGCGGCGTCAGGCGCTCAACAGCTTTTTGATCTCCTCGACCGACAGCACCCGACCGGTGCTTTTCACTTCGCCGTCCACCGCCAGCGCCGGCGTGGTCATCACCCCGGCGTCGATGATGGCGTTCAGGTCGGTGACTTTCTCCAGTTGATAGTCCAATCCCAGGGCCTTGGCGGCGGTTTCGGCGTGTTCGCCCAGCGCCACGCACTTCGCGCAGCCTTTACCGAGAATTTGCAGTTTCATGGCCTTTACTCCTCATGGATAAAATGTACCGAACACCCAGCCGGTCAGGGTCGCCATGACCACCACCAGCGCACAGTAAACCACGGTTTTTTGCGTGCCGAGAATGCCGCGGATCACCAGCATGTTCGGCAAGGACAACGCCGGACCCGCCAGCAACAGGGCCAGCGCCGGCCCCTTGCCCATGCCCGAGCCGATCAGTCCTTGCACGATAGGTACTTCGGTCAGGGTAGCGAAATACATGAACGCGCCGACCAGTGCGGACAGGAAATTGGCCGCCAGCGAATTGCCGCCCACCACCGCACCGATCCAGGCGGACGGGATGATGCCTTCGTGACCGGGTCGGCCCAGCAGGAACCCGGCCAGCAGCACCCCGACCAGCAACAGCGGCAGGATCAGCTTGGCGAAACCCCAAGTCTGGCTGAGCCATTCCTCGCCGTCGCCGGGTTGCAGGGCGGCGGTCAGGGTCAAACCGATCAGGCCGGCGCTGAACGCCAGCTCGGGATGCTGGGGAAAGAGTCCGGCTAGGACGGCAACGACGCCAAAGGTCGCGGCCAGCGGTTGCCAGTTCCAGCGCCAGCGCCAGACCAGCAGCCCGGCCAGACCCACGCCCGCCAGCGCGGTCAGCGGCCATTTCCAGGCGAAGATGGCGTGCCAAATCGCGCTGTCCTCGGCGCGGGCCGGAGCCCAGTTGGCGAACACCAGCACCGCGACCTGCAGGGCGAAGAACGCGGCGGTATCGCCCAGGGGCCGGCCTTGGCCGGCGCCGAGCGCGAAACCCTTTTGCGAGCCGATCCGCGCCTGTTCCTCGCGGCGGTAAATCCAGTGCATGATCGATCCGATCACCAGCGCGAAGCCGACTGCGCCCATCGCCCGCGCCACGCCCAGTTCCACGCCGAGAATCTTGGCGGTCAGCACGATGGCCAGCACGTTGATGGCCGGGCCGGAATAGAGAAACGCAATCGCCGGCCCCAGTCCCGCGCCGCGCCGGTAGATGCCGCCGAACAGCGGCAGCACGGTGCAGGAGCAGACCGCCAGAATCGAACCGGAGACCGAGGCGACCCCATAGGCGGTGGCCTTGTGGGCGGCAGGACCGAGGTATTTCATCACCGCGTCCTGGCTGATGAACACCGCGATGGCCCCGGCGATGAAGAACGCCGGGACGAGGCAGAGCATCACATGTTCGCGGGCGTACCCGTTCAGCAACGCCAGCCCTTCCAGGATGGCGTTGTCGAAGCGTGCCGCGCCCACCGGCATGAAAAAGACCAGCAGGAACCCGGCGACGATGCCGCCCAGCCATTTGAATTCGACCGGATAATCGCGCAGGGCGGCGCGCAGCCGGTCCGGCAGTCCAGTGGAGGGCGCCGGGTCCGTCATGGTGGTGGTGACCATCGGAGTACTCTTTTTTAGCAGCATTGGGCCACGATGCACGCCGCCTGCCGGACGAGCGCCGCGGGAATGGCCTCGAACGTCTGGCCGCCGACGGTCACGGTGCGGCAAAAGCTCGGCTGACCGCAGAGATCGCCGCAGGATTGACATTCGTTTTCCGACGCGGCGGCGTCTGGCAACACCGACTCCAGCGGCAAGCCGTTGAACAGGATCAGATTGGACTGGGACAACTGTTCCGGCGACAGCTTCGTCTCGCGGTAGGCGACCGTCACGCCGCGCGACGCGCATTCGGCGGCGAGTTGGGAGACGACCTGTTGCAGGGATTGCAAGGTGTCGGAGCAGCGCAGACAGGTGCGCCCGTCCTGGTCGAGATGACGCCATTCGATTTCGAGCGTATTCATGAAAACCTCCGGGAAAGATTAACGGCTCTCCGTCGCCGGGATGCCCGGCTCCCGTTCGTACCACTCGCGGCTGCGATTGACGATATTGGCCACCACCAGCATCACCGGCACCTCGATCAGCACCCCGACCACGGTCGCCAGCGCCGCGCCGGAGTCGAAGCCGAACAGGACAATCGCGGTCGCCACCGCCAGTTCGAAGAAGTTGCTGGCCCCGATCAGGGCCGAGGGGCCGGCCACGCAGTGCGGCGACCCGACCTTGCGGTTGAGCCAATAGGCCAGCCCGGCGTTGAAGAACACCTGAAACAGGATCGGAATCGCCAGCAGCAGGATCACCAGCGGCTGCCTGACGATCTGCTCGCCCTGAAAACCGAACAGCAGCACCAGGGTCGTCAGCAGGGCGATCAGCGACAGCGGGCCGAGTTTTTCCAGCAGCCGCGCCAGGCCCGCCGGACCCCGGGACTTCAGGATCACGCCGCGCGCGGTCTGGGCGATGAGCAGCGGAATCACGATGTACAGCACCACCGACAGCAGCAGGGTTTGCCACGGCACGGTGATCGAGGTCAGCCCCAGCAGCAAGCCGACGATGGGGCCGAAGGCGAACACCATGATCAGGTCGTTCAGCGCCACCTGAGTCAGGGTGAAATGCGGTTCTCCCCGGGTCAGATGGCTCCACACGAACACCATCGCGGTGCAGGGCGCGGCGGCCAGCAGGATCAGCCCGGCGATGTAGGATTCGATCTGGTCGGCTGGCAACAGCGGCGCGAACAGCCCGCCGATGAACAGCCAGCCCAGCAGCGCCATCGAAAACGGCTTGATTCCCCAGTTGATCAGCAGGGTGACGCCGATTCCCCGCCAGTGTTGACCGACCTCGCGCAGCGCGGCGAAGTCGATCTTGACCAGCATCGGGATGATCATCAGCCAGATCAGTACTGCTACCGGCAAATTGACCTGAGCGATTTCCAGCTTGCCGATGGTCTGGAACAGACCGGGTAAAAAATGCCCCAGCACGATGCCGGCCACGATGCACAGCGCCACCCAGACGGTCAGGTAACGCTCAAACAGACCCAGTCGCGCGCCTTCCGCTCGCTGGGCCGTGACTTCGCAAACCGCGCTCACGGGCTGTTCTCCAAGGTGGTCTGGCCGATCTCGTCCAGCCTGCTCTTCAGCTTGATTTTATCCAGCGAGCGGATCGGCAGATTCATGAAAATCTTGATGCGGTTTTCCAGTTCGCGCAGCGCCTTGCGGAAGGCCAGCATCTTTTGCGCGTCATCGCCTTCCGCCGCGGCCGGATCGTCCACGCCCCAGTGGGCCGACATCGGCTGACCGGGCCACATCGGGCAGGTTTCGCCCGCCGCCCGGTCGCAGACCGTGAACACGAAATCCAGCGGCGGCGAATCGGGGGTGGCGAACTCGTCCCAGCTCTTGCTGCGCAGTCCCTCGGTGGGAATGCCCTGCAAGTGAAGCAGTTTCAGGGTAAAGGGATTGACCTTGCCGGTGGGAAAGCTGCCGGCGCTGAAGGCGCGGAAGCGGCCTTTGCCGAGATGGTTCATGGTGGCTTCCGCCAGAATGCTGCGAGCGGAATTGCCGGTGCAGAGAAACAGCACGTTGTAGACCTTTTCCTGATTCATGGCGGCGGGCTCCCGGGTAACGGTTTGAAGGGACATGGCGGTCAGGGGATTGAAGGCTGGCAGATTGCAGCAGTGTTCGGTCAGATAGGCCATCAGTTCAACGATCACGTCGCAGCGAGCCTGATAGATCAACTGCCGTCCTTCCCGGCGGCAATCGAGCAGACCGGCCTGCTGCAAGGTTTTCAGGTGGAACGACAGTGTCGCCAGCGGCAGGCCGAAATGCTCCCCCACCTGGCCAGCGGGCCGAGGTCCCGTCTGGGCCAGATGGCGGAAAATATGCAAACGGGTTTCCTGCGCCAGCGCACCCAGGATGGCAATGGCAGTTGATGTTTCCATATTTCCAATTTTATAGAAATATTGAAGTGAACGCAATCACCGTGACGGCGCTGGCGGGAACAGCGGAACAGGCGATCTTGCGGGGGACAGGGCGGGACGGTTGTCGTCGGCGCCCTGGAATCGGAATGAGGAGGGGATCAGGCCGCCAGCCGGCCCGGCAGTACGTTCTTCAGCTTGGCATGAGCATCGCGCAACATCGTCTCGGTGGTTGGCCAGTCCACGCAGGCGTCGGTGACCGACACGCCGTATTTGAGCTGGCTGCGGTCGGCGGGGATGGACTGGTTGCCCCAACCCAGATTGCTCTCGACCATCAGGCCGACGATAGACGAGTTGCCTTCCAGAATCTGATGCACGCAGTCGCGCATCACCAGGGGCTGCATGGCCGGATCCTTGAAGGAATTGGCGTGGCTGCAATCCACCACGATGTTGACCGGGAGCTTCTTCTCGCGCAGCGCCTTCTCGCACAGGGCGATGGAAACCGAGTCGTAGTTGGGCCGGTCGCCGCCGCGCAGCACCATGTGACCGTAGCGGTTGCCCAGGGTGCGAATGACCGCCGACTGCCCGAACTGGTTGATACCCAGGAAACTGTGCGGGCGGGCGGCGGATTGCAGGGCGTTGATCGCGACTTCGAGATTGCCGTTGGTGCCGTTCTTGAAACCGACGGGAGTGGACAGGCCACTGGCGATCTCGCGGTGGGTTTGGGATTCGGTGGTGCGGGCGCCGATGGCGGTCCAGGCGATCAGATCGGCGATGTACTGGGGGATGATCGGATCGAGCGCCTCGGTGCCGGCGGGCAGGCCCAGTTCCGCCAGTTCCAGCAGCAGGCCACGCGCGACCTGCAGACCCTGGTCGATATCGAAGGTGTCGTCCATGCGCGGATCGTTGATCAAACCCTTCCAGCCGACCGTGGTGCGCGGTTTCTCGAAATACACCCGCATGATCACGAACAGGGTGTCGCGGATTTCGTCGGCCAGCGCCTTCAACCGCCGCGCGTAGTCGCGGGCCGCTTCGACGTCGTGGATGGAGCAGGGGCCGACCACCACGAACAGCCGGTGGTCCTGCCGGTCGAGGATGCGCTGCACGGTCCGGCGGCCGTCGAGCACCGTGGCTTCGGCGGCGTCGGTCATCGGTAGCCGTTGCTTGATCTCGTCGGGGGTCAGCAGCACGTCCTGAGCGGCGACGTTGACGTTGTTGATCAGATTCGGGTGCATGAGGATTCCTGCGGACGGTTGCGATAGACGAAGCCCGGTAGGATGGGCCGGATCGAAAAGGGACGCTCATGATAGTTGAGCGGAGCCCCGAGGGAAATGGCCGGCAGGCGTCGGGCGGCGGCGAGGGGGGTGGCAAGCCCTATTCGCCGTCCCGCAGACTGATGATCGGCCAGCCGCGTTCCGCCGCGTGCCGGGCCAGCGCTTCGTCGGGGTCGACCGCCACCGGATAGGTGACCCGGTCGAGCAGCGACAGGTCGTTGTGGGAATCGCTGTAAAACCAACTGTCGACCAGGTCGTGGCCGGTTTCCGCCAGCCATTCGCTCAGCCGCTCCACCTTGCCGTGCTGGAAACAGGGAATGCCGAGCGGGCGACCGGTGTAACCCCCGTCGGCGAATTCGATCTCCGTCGCCAGCAGATTCGGCACGCCCAGCAGTTCGGCGATGGGTGCGGTGATGAAGCGATTGGTGGCGGTGATGATCAGCAGCGTATCGCCCACGGACCGGTGCCGCTCCAGCAGGTCCGCCGCCTTGGGCAGCAGGATCGGCCGGATTTTCTCTTCCATGAACTGCATCCGCCATTCCAGCAGTTCGGCCAGCGGGTTTTCCGCCAGGGGCCGCAGCATGAACGCCAGAAATTCATGGATGTTCAGCGTGCCGGCCCGATACTGATCGTAGAAGCGCTGGTTCTCGCGCTCGTAGGATTCGCCGTCTACCAGGCCCCGCTCGACCAGGAACCGGCCCCACAAATAATCGCTGTCGCCGCCCAGCAGGGTATTGTCGAGATCGAAAATCGCCAGACTCATGCCATTCCTCGTCTTCGCGCCGGCTCAGCTTAGCCCATACTGCCGGAGCTTCTTGCGCAGCGTGCCGCGATTGAGGCCGAGAATCGCGGCGGCCTTGGTCTGATTGCCGCGGGTGAACTGCATCACGATCTCCAGCAGCGGCGGCTCCACCTCGCGCTGCACCAGATCGTACAGGTTGCTGGGGGCCTGGCCGCCGAGGTTGTGAAAATAGATGCGCAAGGTCTCATATACGTGATCGCGCAGCGGGGTGGCGGGCAGCAGATCGACCGGAGGGTCGGGATTGTGAATGCTCATGCAGCCAGGCGCTCCTTGTTCGCCAGACGCTCGAAGAAATCGCGGGTCAGCGTCAACTGCTCGCGGGCCTGTTCGACCGCGTTCACCCGCGCCCGGAATGCGGCGCCCTCCGCCCAGGGCTGGCTGTACCAGGCCAGATGCTTGCGGGCGATGCGGACGCCGGCGGTCTCGCCGTAAAACGCATACAGACTGTCCAGGTGGGTCACGATCCACCGGCCGATTTCCGCCGGCTGCGGCGACGGCCAGCACTGGCCGGTCGCCAGGTAATGGGCGATTTCGCGGAAAATCCATGGCCGGCCCCGGGCGCCGCGACCGATCATCAGCGCGTCCGCGCCGGTGTAGTCGAGTACCCGGCGCGCCCGTTCGGGACCGTCGATATCGCCGTTGGCGATGACGGGTATCGCCACCGCCTGCTTGATGGCGCGGATGGTGGCGTAATCCACCGGTCCATGATAGCCGCAGGCGCGGGTGCGGCCATGCACGGTCAGCGCCCGGATGCCGGTCTGTTCGGCGAGGCGGGCGATGGCGACGCCGTTGCGGTGGGCGAGATCCCAGCCGGTACGGATCTTCAGGGTGACGGGAACGGAAACCGCTCCCACCACCGCTTCCAGGATACGCCCGACCAGCGTCTCGTCGCGCAGCAAGGCCGCGCCGGCCCGCGCGCCGCAGACCTTCCTGGCCGGACAACCCATGTTGAGGTCGATGATCTGGGCGCCCTGATCGACGTTGAAACGGGCGGCCTCGGCCATGGCGCGCGGGTCGGCGCCGACGATCTGCACGCTGCGCGGTTCGGGCTCGCCGGCGTGATCCAGTCGCAGCCGGGTCTTGCGGCTGTCCCGGAGTCGGGTCTCGGCGCTCACCATCTCCGAGACCGCCAGTCCCGCGCCCAGCCGCCGGCACAAGCGCCGGAACGGCCGGTCGCTGACGCCGGCCATCGGCGCCAGGAACACGGATGGGGATAGGGCATAGGGACCGATGCGCACCGAAACGGATAAGGTTTGGAAGAGTAAATTCACACGATCATTATAGCCTGAATGCTTCCAGGACTTTCGCTGCGCGCGCCACGACCCGCCGCTTTGATTATCTTCCTACGTTACCACGGAGAGAACGATCAGCGGGGTAACCATGAGAGTTGTCCGGCAAACCTGCCTGCCTGGCGAGCTCCCGCTTGCGGACGGGGGGGACAAGGGCTTGCAATGCAACAGGCCGGGGGGTGGCTTGCTTCACCCTCCAGTCTGCCCGGTTGATTGATCTTGTCGCCACAACCGGGGATGGGAGCAACCCGGTCGCCTTCAGCGGCCTCGGCACATGGCGCCGGGGCGACCCGGAGCGCCGTTCACGCCCGGGTTCGTCAGCGGACGACTCACTGCGCCAGTTCCCGCCAGGCTTCGCGCTGGGCCGGGGCCATGCTGGCGGGTTCCTCAAAGGGGCTGAGTGGGGGTCCCAGGGCCGCACCCAGGCTGGCGCTGCCGTCGCCACCGACGGTCGTCACTATCCTCGTTCCGTCCGGCATGATCTGCGTGATCTGCTTGTAACCGTTGGCGAGGACCTCCTCGATGTTGGTATAGGTCGTGCCATTGGCGTAGGTCGTCACCGTCGTGGTCTTGCCGCCCTCCGTGGTCGTCACCACGCTCGCGATGGCGCTCCCGCCCGAGAAGATACCGTCGGTCGGGTCCGCCGATCCCGGGGCGCGGCTCACGGGGCTGGTGCTTGAGTCTGGATCCTGGGGTGGATTCTTGACCCAACCGGCGGCGCCATAGCACATCTTGTTGGGGTGATGCCAGAAGGTCGTGTATTCGGCGAGGACATAATTCTTGTATTCCGCCAGCTTGACCCGCCAGCCGTATCGCACGTCTCCCCCGCTGTGATTCAATTCCAGGGCCGAGGCCGGCGTCGTGTCCTTGATGATCTGGATCGTCAGCGCGCCGTTGGCGCGTTCGCCGTTCGGAGCGGGGTCTCCCAGCGCGCCGGTACTGGTCATTCCATTGACGCAACCGGTCTGGGTCGGTATCAATCCGGCGCGTTCGTCGCCGCCCGCGCCCCACCAGTTCTTGGTCGCGAAAGCATCGAGCGGCAGGTTGAAGATCAAGGTCTGGATAGTGGCGCGACTGTGGACCGGAAGGTCGGTGAGCAGGGTGGCCGCATCGGTTTGGCTTGTCAGGTTGCCGTAGGTCTTGACGTTTTCGTAGGGCTGGCCGCCGACGGACAGCGTCGCCGCCGGGTTCAGATACTGATTCATGACCAGGATCTTGAACCGGGTGCTCGCGTTGCTGATTGCGTTCACCAGATTGAAATCCGCAAGGCTCGCATTCAGCATGTTCACGCCGGTGACATCGTACTTGTCGTCATATTCGTGCACGTGCTTCTTTCTGGCCCCGCCGTAGTAAATGTCGAAGTCGAAATGGCCGGCCGAGACGCCGGGGCCTTCGGGATCGATGATGCCCCCGCTGCTCGGCAGTACGTTGTCATGCCAATTGTACACCGTGGTGTTGAGGCTGCTTCCGAATACCAGCACGGGTTGCGACAGGACGCCGGGTTTCAGGAATTTCGAGACCGGGATGCTACCGTTGACGGCCAGATCGGCATTGCCGAAAAAGCCATCGAGATTGAGGTCATAAATCGGCTTCGAGGGCGAGCCGCCGGTCATGAAATCGAATTCGTTGAGCCAGTTCTCCCCGGCTGGCACGCCGGCGATGGTCGGATTGGTGCTCACGAAGTAGTAGCGGTTGAGGTTGTGGAACGGCGCTTCGCCGACCACGCGCTCGCCGGCCGGCAGCGCGACCTGCCAGCCATGGTGGTGACCGACGCCGGACGTCCAGTCCGGGGTGTTGGCGGTGGTGGTGCGCACCCGGCTGCCGCCGTAGGTCGTTTCGGTCAGCGTCTGGGTCAGCAGGGTGTCGTTGACGACGGGCGCGCCGTCCCAGATGCCGTAAACATAATGTATCGCGCTGTCGGTGGCGTCATTGGCCGTCAGGATCCGTCCGGTCGCGAAAGCGATCAGATAGCCTCCCGCGGGATGGGGGCGAACCACCGGCCCGACGGTAATCGCTTGCGCTGGCGAGGTGGTATACAGGAGCGTGGCGGTGAAATGGGTGAGATCGAACTTCCAGAGCTTGCCGTCGATGTCGCCCGCATAGGCGTAATCGGCCGTGCCGTTGCCGTCGGCGTCGAGCAGGGTCGGCGTGGAGAGTCCGCCGGGGCTGGTCGTGCTGCCCGAGCCCGTATCGATTTCCGCGATTCGCGCGCCGGTTTCCAGGTTGATGATGAACAGGACCGAATGGCCGTTGCCGCTGTTCAGGTAGCCGTTGCCGATGATCGCCACCGCCGTGCCGTTGTCGAGGCGAGCGATGCGGGGCATCCCATAGGTGTAGCCAAGGTTGGCGAAGTCGCCCGTCGCCGTGATCTCCCAGAGAATCCTGCTGGTGGCCGCGGCCTCGCTGGTCGGCGCGGGGTCGGTGACATCCAGGGCAAACAGGCCCTTGCCGCCCATGCCAAGCCCGCCGACCAGCAAGGTCCTGGTCGTCCCGGAGGATGGCGTGACCCTGGCCATGCTGATCGGTCCGTCCACGAAAGCGGTGTGGATGTAGGGATCGACGACCAGTCTGTTCAGGTTTGGAATCAGCATCGAGGGGATGTAAGCGAAAACCTCCTGGCCGGTCGCGGCGTCGAACACGTGCAGCATCCCGTCGTTGGCTCCGACATACAGCCGCTTGACCCCGCCGGTGTGCTCCCAGTAATAGAGCGTCGAGTGCAGGATGTCGCCGAGGACGCTGGCGCGCGCGCGAAAGTTCAAGCCGTTTGGCGCTTCGTTGCCACGATCCCCGCGCACGTAATCGAGGATGGCCTGGCCCGTGGTCGCGTTGCTGTTGATGGCGGCCTGCTGGGCCGTGGCAAGGCTCGCCCAACGGAAGGGGACCTTCGTTACACCGTTCATGGTGACGATCTTGCGGCCCGTATCGTAGTTCTGGCTGTCGAGCCAGGATGCGGCCGTCTCCGAATTCCATGGGTCCGCTTCCAGCACCACCCCCGTGGCGCTGACCCGGTGCGCCTTTACGTCGCCGCTCCAGATGCCCATGCGATAGGTCCCGCGAAAATACACCTCGTTGCCCGAGGATACCTGGGTATCGGTCAGGGTCGGACGCGCTATCCAGCCGGTCGGCTGCGCGCCGGGCACGAACGTGGCCGCCGCGAAAGCGCCCGCCGCGCCGAGAACCAGCGCCAGACCGGCGAGAAACCTGGAGGCTTTATTGAAGTTCATCGCTTCATCTCTCTGGAGGCATTGGCTCAGATTGCCGCATTGCCATCACCGCCGCTGGGGGCACCGCTGGGACCGCCGCCACAGAACACGCCGCGGCGATACCGCGATTGCAGGGTGACGATGGTATTGCTGTTCGCGCCCCAGGCGCGGGCGGTGATGCGAAACAGCGCGCTGTCGTTGGTGCCCGTGCAACTCGCGGCGAGCAGTTCGATCAGATAGCGCGGTTGGGCCGCGACGCCCGACAGGGCCGCCGCGCCGAACGCCCGGGTCTTGGTCGAATCGCTCAGGTCGTTGTAATGGGAGAACGATCCCGGGCTGGATTTCGAATCGTAGAGGCCGCTTTCGCCGTTGAAGCTGGTAGGCCGAAAGGGCGCGAAAGGCGCCACGTTGCTCTGGATGTATTGTTCGGCATCGCGCAGGGCGGCCTCGGCGGCCTCGGTGAAGGCGGCCAGACCCTCGGGGTCATGCGCGGCCTCGCCGGGCTTGTCCCATTCCTCGATCCCGCCCTTCGGCAGGAAGACGTGCGTCGGCCCCTTCGCCCCGGCGAGCCTGTCGGCCATCGCAAGGGCCAGGTCGCGGCGTTCCTCGGGGGTGAAGGCCACGCTCTTGATCAGGCGGTTGTGGACGTGGAACGGACGGTCGCGGAAGCGTTCGGGAAAGTCCTGCCAGCCGGCGAAGTCCAGGATGTCGGCCGCCCCCGGCGCCACCATCTGCGGCGTGCCGCTGCGGCCCGCGCCGGTCAGCCGGTCGGCCCCGGCGCTGACCAGCGAGCCGCCCTGGGCGTTCACGAACTCCTGCACCGAGAAATCCATCACGCAGGCAAAATGCCCCTCGGCCGCCAGCCGCTCGAAGGACNNGCGCAGGGCGGCCTCGGCGGCCTGGAAAGCCAGATTGCGGTCGCGGTCGTTGCCGGCCATGCGCTCCTGCAGAACGGTGGACTGCATCGCGCTCGTGCTCAGCACGGTCATGATGACGAGGAGCAGCAGACTGATCACCAGAACCGCGCCGCTTTGCCGTCTAAACAGTTTCCGAATCATGGCAGGAAATTCCTGAAACCGATAACGTTGGAATACACACGGCGCATTCTCCTGTCACCTGGCGTGACCGTCGCGCCGTTCCAGGCAT
>DGFE01000142.1 GCA_002391525.1 Competibacteraceae bacterium UBA3908 | reverse complement strand
TTCCGCCAGCCGGCCGGCCAGGCTTGGGAACTCCGCCCGCAACAACTCGGCGGCGGCGGCGACCGGCGTGGCGAGGCAGAGCGCGCGGGCCGCGTAGTCGCCGCCGTCGGTGCGGACGGTGAACTCCCTGCCGTCGCGCCGGATCTCTCGCGCCGCCTGAGCGAATTCAATGCGGATGCCCGGTTGTCCGGCCAGGGTATCGGCGATGGTCCGCAATCCGCCGGGCAGAGTGAAGCCGCGCGGTATGTCCTTGCGCCGCTGGCGGGACCGGAACAGACAATCGGCGGGAAAATCGCTGGCCGGCTGGCAGATCACCGCATTGAACGCCGGCTCGAAGACCGCCGCGTAATTGCGCGGGCCGACGATGCGGCCGAAGTAGTCGGCAACGCCGCGCCCGGTTTTTTTGAGTCCGATCAAGCGGAACGGCGCCAGCAGCAATTCCGGAAAATACAACTGGGAAGGAATGCCACGAACCGCGCCGTCCGCGAACAGCCGGAACCCGACCCTGGCGCGTGGCCGCAACCGGTCGAGCACGTGCAGGGATTCCAGAATGGCCAGCAGATTGCCGTAGGAATTGAAGCAACTGTGTGCGCCCAGTTCCAGCCAGAACCCGTCCAGCGCACCGGTGAAGCGATGCGAGTGCAGGCAGCCGCCCACCCGCCGATCCCGCTCCAGCACCAGCGCATTCAAACCCGCGGCGGCGGCATAATGGGCCATGCTCAGGCCAGCGATGCCGGCGCCGATGATCAGCAGGTCGTGATCGGCCATGACGAATTCCGAAGTGACAAATGACAGGCGGCGATTCTCGGCAAGGCCGCTGGAACGGTCAAGTCAGCCAAAGCGTGCTAGGTAAAGCCGGTTCGTTTTGCTTAGGCTTGTCGGAATTCACCCGAATCCCAGGTAAGCGCCATGAACATTACCTCCTACTTCGCCAAAGACCTGTTCCAGGGCAAGACCGTATTCATTACCGGCGGCAGCAGCGGCATCAATCTCGGCATCGCCCGCAACTTCGCGGCGGTCGGAGCGAATCTCGGCATCGTCGGCCGTTCGCAAGAGAAGCTGGACAGCGCGGCGGCGGAACTGCGGGCGCTCGGCGCGCGGGTATCGGCCCATTCCGCCGACGTGCGCGATTATCCGGCGTTGGAAAAAGCGATGTGGGACGCGAAAGCAGAACTGGGGCCGATTCACACCCTGATCTGCGGCGCGGCTGGCAACTTCCCTCTCGCCGCCGAAAAGATCAGTCCCAACGGTTTCAAGTCGGTCATCGACATCGATCTGCTCGGCAGTTTCCACACCTGCCGGGCGGCGTTCGAGCAACTCAGGGAAACGCGCGGCAACGTCATCTTCATCTCGGCGGGTCAGGCGTTCATGCCGTATGCGTTCCAGGCGCATGTCGGCGCGGCCAAGGCGGGCATCGACAACATGATGCGCAATCTGGCGCTGGAATGGGGCCGGTTCGGCATCCGCTGCAACAGCATCGCGCCCGGCCCGATTGAAGGCACCGAGGGCGTGCGCCGGCTGGTGCCGGCGGGCAGCGCCGACAAGCTGAAGAAAATGATCCCGCTGGGTCGCTTTGGCACGCCGGACGACATCGGTCAACTCAGCGTGTTTCTGGCCTCGCCGCTGGCGGCCTACATCACCGGCGCGCTGGTCGTCGCCGACGGTGGCCAGAACCTGCCCGGCTCCGGGGCGTGGACGCAGTTGGTTCTGGCGGAGATGACGAAGGCAAAAGATTAAAGGCGAAAGGCCAGGCGCTAAAGGTCGGCTGCGATAGCACAAGCCATCGGTAGCGCCAGCCATGCCGGCGTCATTCTCTGGGTATGGCGCGCGTTACCTCCCTCATGTTAAAATCTAGCCAGTCTGGACAGATTGAACGGGGGAGCAATCATGCAAACCGAATGGCAGCTACAGGAAGCAAAAAACAAACTCAGTCAGTTGATCAAACTGGCGGGGTGCGGTGAACCCCAGGTGATTACCGTACACGGGAAGGCGGCGGCGGTCATCCTGTCGGCGGCGGCGTATGAAAAGCTGACCTGCTCTCCCGCCGGCAGTCTCTCCTCAGCGTTACTGGCTCCGGATATCGGCGGGGAAGATCTGGATTTCAGCCGTGACCGGGATACCGGCAGAGAGATTGCGCTATGAACTGGCTGGTGGATACCTGCGTGCTCTCCGAGTACGTTAAGCGACAACCCATGCCCGAAGTGATTGCCTGGCTGGACGCGCAAGACGAACGCCGTCTGTTCATCAGCGTTATTACCCTGGGTGAAATCGAGAAAGGGATTATCAAACTGCGGCACGCCGATCCGAACCGCGCTCATAAGCTCGCGGCCTGGCTGGATAAAGTCGAACAGCGTTTTGCTGGAAGAATCCTGCCGCTGGACGCCGCGATCCTGCGTGCCTGGGCGGACTTGAGCGGCAATGCCGAACTGGCGGGGCGCAAGGTGCCGGTCCTGGATGCCCTGTTGATGGCCACCGCCCGATGTCACGGGCTGACTATCGTGACCCGAAATATTCAGGATTTCAGCTTGTTCCCCCATCTTTACAATCCGTGGCCGTAGCCCATCCAATCGTTTCATCCCTACCCACCAAAAAAACGACCAGGGGGCTTCGCCCCCTGGACCCCCGAAAAGGGAAAAAGCAAAAAGGTCAAAGGGTTAAGGTCCTGGCCAGACGGAATCCCCAGCCGTTGTACCCGCCCTGCGGGAGGTTCCTGTTGCGCGCGGCCGACCGCAGCCACCTCGGTACGTTGTTCCACGAGCCGCCCCGCAGCACCCGGGGACCGCCATAACCGCTTTCCTCCCATGCCGAACCGTCCGTTGGTGCGCCTCGATAATTTTCATGCCAGGAATCCTGGATCCATTCCCAGACGTTGCCATGCACCTGATAGAGACCGAACGGGTTCGGCTGGAAATCGTCTACCGGCATAGTTCTTTCGCGATACTCACCGCGCGCTCCATTTCGATAGGTATGGTTACCGTCATAGTTGGCGCGAGTCGGGTCAATCTCGTCGCCCCACCAAAACGCAGTCCTGGTCCCCGCCCGCGCCGCGTATTCCCATTCGGCTTCGCTGGGTAACCGATAAGGCGCCCCCGTCTCGCTCGAAAGCCAGGCACAGTAAGCCACGGCGTCATCCCAAGAAACATTGATAACCGGTCGCCGCTCACGGCCCCAACCGCTGTCATTTGGCTTGTCCCGGCCGGTCGCCTGACAGAAACGGTCGTACTCATCGAAAGTGACCGCATATAGCTAGCCTATACAGGTTG
>DGFE01000034.1 GCA_002391525.1 Competibacteraceae bacterium UBA3908 | reverse complement strand
AGATGTGTATAAGAGACAGATACGGCTCGTACAGTTCTGCCCGGAACTCCAAATCCTTCTGGCCTTCCAGCAATACACCGAACAGCAGTTCCTGCCGCAGTTTCGGGTCGTCGGGCGGACGGGTTTGCGCCAGCAGCGGCCCGATGCCGGCGATGCGCTTCAGTTCCGGGTATTTCAGTTGGTCGAAGTCCACCTCCGCCGCCGGGATCGAAGTGAAGCGGTCAACCCCGAACACCACGAAGGCCGGGCGCTGCTGGTAGATGATGGTTCCGCCGTAGAGCAGCGCGCCCAATTGCAGCAGCACGATGCAGCTCATATCGAATTTCAGGCTGGGCTTGCCGGGCTTGAACACGATTAGCGTGAGCAATGGCCCCAGCACCACGTCCACGCCGGCCAGAATCCGCAGCACCCGCCAGCCGCCGTCGACCTCGAAATAGGGCGCCGGATACCAGACGAAAAACATGATTCCCAGGAAGACCAGGAAAATCAGGACACTGGCGGTCAGGTGGATGGCGAAGGCGCGGAATCGGGTCATGGCGGTTTTTCGATGGATCCGTTCAATCTTTATCGGCCAGGAGTTGTTCCAGCAGGGGATGGGGCGCCGGTGAGTAGGGGTTGACCACCGTCACTCCCCCCCAGGTAAAACCTGGTTGCAGGTCTTCGCTGAGCAGCACGCGGCAACGCGCGCGCGCGGCGATAGCGAGGATGAGGCTGTCCCAGAACTGCAGTTGATGATCCACGGCCAGATCCAGCGCCGCGATGAAGCAAGCGGTGGTCGAATCGGCCACTTCGAAGGCGTCGCTCCATTCCAGCACCGCGCCGCGCGCCGCCGCCGCTTCCCGGTTCGCTTTGCCGACGAGCACCCGATACAGCTCGCCCAGGGTTTGCGCGGGGAGCAAGATGCGTTCTTGCGGAATTGCAGCGAGTATCCGACGGCTGAGGGTGACGCGCCGTTCATCCCCCAGCCCTTCGGCGTAAGCCAGAATATGGGTGTCGAGCGCGACCCGCACCGCTTACTCCTCGTACAATTCGATGCGCGCCCAGGAGCGCTCGCCGGTCGGGGGCTGATTCGTCAACCGCGCCAGCAATTGGTGTTTGGCCAGACTGCGTCCAGCCTGGTGGGTGATCGGGGCAATCGTGGCCATGGGTTTACCCCGCGAGGTGACGATCAGGGTCTCGCCGCGCGCGACTTGCCGCAGAACCTGCGAGAAATGACGGTTGGCCTCCGCCGCGGAAATGGTGGTCATCAAGGGCTCCAAGGTAGTTTTATGCACTACTTTTATTTTGGCAGAGGATATGGCCGCTGGCAAGTCATTGATGTCCTGCGCACGGTGATCCCAAAAAATGCTGACGCCATAGGTATGGTGGATGAGTGTATGCTTGACTTGGCGAACGGTCACAAAAAGCTCTCGTTGCCGGGGGCTTTCGTTGCTCCATCAGGGGTGGGCATTGCCCACCCTAACCGGCTGACGGGAGCGGAGCCAGCGCAACTGGAAGCCTGGGGGGAACGGGTGCTGGAGGCGGCGACGCTGGAGGCGGTGTTTGCCGAGGGTTGAGGCGGGCCTTGGCCTTTGGGGGGCGGATTTCCCAGAAGTCTATGATTTCTGGTCGAACAGGGTGGCGCGCGGGATTGCGTTCGGGCGGCGCCGATCGCCCTTGCCCTGGCTCTTGAGCCATTCCAGCCCGTCGGCGTCGATCCGCACGGTCGATGGCTTTTTGGCCGGTCGGTAGAACTGGCCGCGCCGCGCGCCCTGCCAGTCGTGCGCGGTCTTGGCCGGCACGTCGGAACAGTCGATGTCGTGCTCCGGTTTGGTGGCCAGCGCCGCCAGTTCCTGGCGGATGGATTCAGGGACCTCAGATGGGAGGAGTTTTAGGGTAGGGAAGGTAGCGGCGGGGCGGTTGGCGACGACCTTTTGCCGCCGGACATGGTCGGTGCGTAAGATGGGCCGGCGTTCGGAGCTTGGGACGGGAACGGCGGCGGTTGTGGGAATTGCGGCGGGAGGTTCAGCAAAGCCGGCAGTCGAGCGCATGGCGTTTTGGGCGGCGTTTCGGCGGTCACCGCGTAAATTGACGGCGCTGTTGTGGCAGGGTTTGCCGGATGTGCGCCAATGATTGGGAGAAGCAATGATGGCAATCACTCTCAGTATCCCTGACGAGGTGGCGATGACGATCAAATGGCCGCGAAGGCAGCTTGATCGGCAGTTGGCTATTGAGATGGCATTCGCGCTCTATGGACGTGGCCTGATTGCAATGGGGCCTGCCCGCCGTTTGGCTAAATTGGACAAATGGGCTTTTCTTGAGGGACTGGCGGAGAGACAAATTGAGAGGCATTATAGCGAACACGAATTAGCGGAAGATATTGACTATGCCGGGACCAGTAGTCAGTAATTCGTCACCGATCATTCATCTCGCGAAAATAGGTCATCTCGATCTATTACGGGATTTTTTTGGTGAACTGCTAATCCCGGAGGCTGTGTATGAAGAATGTATGACTGAAGGTAAAGATCGTCCTGAAGTTTCCATCATCGAGCAGGCATCCTGGTTGCGAGTAGTTCCGGTCGTTAATCAAAACCTGGTGAGCTTGTTAAAATCAGAAATTGATCGTGGTGAAGCTGAATCAATCGCGCTCGCATTGGAAACCCAAGCGTCGCTTCTTTTGCTGGATGATTCCGATGCTAGAGAAAAAGCTCGACTTTATCATCTGAAAATAACCGGTATACTTGGCTTGCTCATCCGCGCCAAAAGATCTGGAAAGCTAACGTCCTTGTCCACAACATTGGATGCTCTTCGTCATACTGGCTTTTGGTTGAACGCCAAGCTGGTGGATCGTCTTTTAATCGAGGTTGGTGAGCGGTGAAATCCCGGTGCATTGTAGTCGTTACGCCGATAAGATCCGGGCTCGAACACGATCAGGGTCAGCAGCGGCCCCAGCACCACGTCCACGCCGGCCAGAATCCGCAGTACCCGCCAGCCGCCGTCGATCTCGAAATAGGGCGCCGGATACCAGACAAAAAACATGATCCCCAGGAAGATCAGGAAAATCGTGACGCTGGCGGTCAGGTGGATGGCAAAGGCGCGTCGTTTGGTCATAATAATTTGGTCATAATAAAAAAATTCTTATCAGGGACAGGATCTCCCACAAAGTCGAATTTTTGATGGACAACCGGATAATTGTAAAGTCGGCGGTCGATAGGGGCTTGAGTAAACCCCGATTGACGATGCTGAGGGGAAAACAGCAGGAGTGTCATGAAGACCGATGCCTTGTTTTATCGCTTGTTTCAGGCCCTGCCGGGTTTGGTATTTGAATTGGCGGGTCTCGACGATCTGAGTGGGTGGAACTATCGGTTCCGTTCGGAAGAGGTCAAGCAGACCGCGTTCCGCCTGGATGGCCTGCTGGAGCCGCCCGAGACGAACCCGGATGGACCCGTGGTGTTCGTCGAGATCCAGATGCAACCGGAGGAAGAGTTTTACGGGCGGTGGTTCGCCGAGCTTTTTCTGTATCTGTACCGGATGGTGCCGGTACGGCCGTGGCGGGCGGTGGTGATCTATCCGAGTCGGCCAGTGGAGCGTCTGGACGGGCGGCGATATGGTTCGGCGGTGCGGTTGCCGGAAGTGCATCGCGTGTATCTGGAAGACTGGGCTGACGTGCCGGCGACCACGGTGGGGCTACGGCTGGTGCAACTGCTGGTGAGCGAGGCAAGCGAAGCGCCGGCCAGGGCGCGGCAACTGCTGCGGGAGGCACCGGCGGCGCACGATCTGGTGGTGCCGGAGACGATGTTGCTGGATTTAGTGGAGACGATTTTGGTCTACAAGTTACCGACGGTGAGTCGGGAGGAGGTACGGCGGATGTTGGAATTACACGATGTCGATCTGAAACAGACTCGATTTTATCAGGAGGTGTTCGCCGAGGGGCGGATCGAGGGCGAAGCCAAGCTGTTGCGGAAGCAATTGATCCGCCGCTTCGGACCGTTGCCGGGGTGGGTGGAAGCGAAGCTGACGGGAGCGGAGCCGGCGCAGCTGGAGGCTTGGGGGGAGCGGGTGCTGGAGGTGGCGACGCTGGAGGCGGTGTTCGTCGAGTGAGAGCATACCGTTCCGGGCATGATGAGCATCCCCCAAACAGAGCTGAGCGGTCGACTGGGGTGGATGTGGGGGGAAGCGCAATAACAGCCAGGATAGGCTATGCTTATGGCGCGTCAATCGGAATGGACCTGACATGAATTACACTTTGAGCATTGTCCTGCCCGCCAAGAATGAAGCGATCAATCTGCCGCCATTGCTGGCTAAGCTCAAGGCGTTACTGGCGAATGCCGAGATCCTGGTGGTGGACGACGGGTCGACGGACGCGACCGCCCGGATCGTACGGGAGCAGGGCGCGCGGGTCATCAGCCACCCCTACAGCATGGGCAACGGGGCGGCTCAAGACCGGGGCGCGTCATGCAACGGGCGAGGTCCTGGTGTTCATGGACGCCGACGGTCAGCACGATCCAACCGACATCGCTCGGTTACTGAATAAACTGGATGAAGGTTACGAGATGGT
>DGFE01000083.1 GCA_002391525.1 Competibacteraceae bacterium UBA3908 | reverse complement strand
TCGGCCAGCGTGATGGCGGACAGCGCGACCTCGCCCTGTCGCCGACCGTCCAGTCGTCGCAGAATCGCCTCGAAGCCCGGACGCTGGTTCAGCAAGTAGATGCAGATATCGGTGTCGAGCAGCACCATGGGGGTTCAACCAAAATCTCGCGTCTGATCGGTCTCCGGTTGCTGGCGTTCCAGATCCAGCGGACCGATTTCGTCGAGCAGCGCCTTCAGATCGTGATAAGCATAGATTTTTGGCAGCAGAATGACGGCGTTACCAACCTTTTTGATAACGACCTCGTCGCCTTCAAAACGAAATTCCTTGGGGAGACGCACAGCTTGACTGTTGCCGTTAGTAAACAGGCGGGCGGTTTGCATGGCAAATTCTCGGGCTGAATGTACATCCCAAGTATATACCTTTCGGTTCGTAGCTGTCCTGCGGCACGGCGTGGCGCCCGTCAACCTTATATTCATCACTGCAGCGCAACCCGCCGCCGCAAACGCTTGCTTAGTGTAGATTTTCCTGTGATAGGGACCTGATGAGTCAATAGGCGCCACATAAAACCGCATGAAACACAATCAGGATGCGTCGGCTGACTTTCAGCGACACAAGCGACGATGGTATCCGACGCAACTGGTCGCAAAGCCAGCGTATTCTTGTATCCGGTAGCGGGCGACCGCCAAACGCCGCCCGCACCCAACCTCCCCACCCGAAGGACATCGCCATGCCCCGCAAATCAACGCTGGACCCCAAAGTAAAAGCCCTGCTGGATAACCTCAACCTCGACGATGGCGATGATGATTTGCTCGCCGAACCGGCCGAGGATGCGACCGAACATCTGCGCATCCTGTATGAGCGGCTGGCCAATGGTCGGGAGCGGGCATTGCGGCCGGGAATGCTGGCGATCTGGAAGCCGGGGCTGAAAAACCGCCGGTTCCCCGCTTACGGTCAGCCGGCCATCGTGGTCGAGCGGCTGTCCGCCCCGATCCTCGACCACGAAACCGAGTCTGGGATGACGTACTATCGGGAACCGCTCGATCTGCTGCTGGGCATCCTGCACCGGGACGGCGATTTTCTCGTTTACCATTTCGACAGTCGGCGCTTCCAGCCCTACGCTGCGGGCGGCACCGGGAACGGTTAGCCCGCCCGCTGGGGCTCGCGCCGGGTGCTCCCGCTGTCCTCACTCGCTTAACCCCGTGAAGATCCATGAAAGAAGACGCCATCACCACGTTCAACCGCCGCCTGCGCATTCTGGCGATGTTCAAGGGCAGTGAGCCGCTCACGACCCAAATGATTTTCAAACGGTTGCAGGGGACCGCCGAGGAAATGGACGAGCGCTCGGTGCAACGGGTCCTGGCATTGCTGGGCGAGGCCGGTTTTCTGGAAACGGTCAATCCCGACGCCAGGCCGTTGCACTGGCGCTGGCCCAAGGGCCGGAAGTTCATGGCCCTGCCCCGGCTGTCGGATCAGGAGGTGTTGGCGTTTCGGTTGCTGGAGCGGTTTCTGGAGCCGTTATTGCCCCGGAGTTCCTATCGCGCGCTGCGGCCCTATTTCGACGCCGCGCGGGACGAACTGGAGCGGATGCCAGGCTGGGCATCGGTCAGGAACTGGGAAACCAGGGTGCGAGTGGTGCCGCCGGCCCAACCGCTGCTGCCGCCGGAACCGCCGGCTGTATTGGCCACGGCGACCGCTGGCAAGGACTGGGAACGCCAGCAGGAACAGATTCGCGCGGCGATTCTGGAAGCGTTATTCGAGAACCGGCAATGCGTGGTCGAGTATCAGCAGCTTTGGCGGGACGAACCGGCGCGCTGGACGCTCCATCCGCTCGTTTATTTGCAGCGCGGGCCGGCGTTCTATCTGCTTTGCACCATCGGCGATTTCACTGACGTGCGGCAGTTAGCCCTGCACCGGATGCGGTCCGCCTCGGTGCTGGATGCCAAAGCCAGCAAGCCGGCGGGATTCGACGCGGACCGGGAAGTGGAGCGCAGCCAAGGTATGGGCGGCAGCGGCGAACCGCTGCGGCTGGTGGCCCGGTTCTGGAAACGCGCCGGGCTGCATCTGCTGGAAACTCGCCTGGCGACCGATCAGGTGGCGGAGGACGAGGGCGACGACCATTTCCGGCTGACTGCTACCGTCAACGACACCGCGCAATTGCGCTGGTGGCTGCTGTCGTTCGGTTCCAAGGTAGAGGTGCTGGAACCGGCAAGCTTGCGGGCGGAAATGGCGAATCAGGCGTATTGGATGAATCGGATGTATGCCAAGGAAAATGGCGCGCTTGAACAAAGAGGTTCATAACGCACAACATTCCGTTAAAAGCGCCACGGATATTGAATAATTATTGATATAATGTATTTAATAAAATACAATATTGTATCATCTTCAAAAGCCATTACTTATTATAGTTTTGATTTTATTGGATATTATATTTAGTCCTCTCGCCAACAAGCGGATTGACTGTGCAATCAGTAGCAGAATATGTATGAGAAGTAAGGAGGAAACGATGGTTGGACCTATATGGGGCCTGCTTGGCCCGGAAACACTCGTTAGCGAACGGCGGACGCGCACGCTCGGCGTGGGCGCTGCCGTGCGGACATTCAACGATCTCGCCGTACCCGGTCTGGGGGGCGTCTGGTTCGGCAAACAGCTATTTTTAGCCACCTTGGGTGTTGCAGTAGCGGAACAGGCGCGCAACGAGGGCAGGCGCATCCAGAACATTGAGACGGCCAATGCCATCGAAGCGCTCGCCTGTTGGCTGGCGCTCAACAGCAACGGCTGGAAACCCGATCCCCGCTTGCGCGGCGCAACGAAGATGCGGGGAAAAACCGACCTTTCCTTTGCGACCATGCGCAAATCCGGTTTTTATGTCACCCAGCCCATGCGCATGGTGACGGTACAGCCTTTGCCTGCGCTGGGCCTCGTGGAGGCCAGCAGCGAACGCTTTAACGCCTTCCGTTGTGCATCGCCTGGCCGGGAGTTTGTTGATGCAGCCTGTTCCGACTTTAACCCCTGCTACTACAGCAAGAGCATATTGGAGTATCTGGCTGGATGGGCCAAAGACGAGCATAACAACGTTAAATCCTCCAATAAGTTGCAGGAAGCGCTATCGCCTCTTGTTCCGCTCTCCCTCCGTACTCGTGAATTTCTAAGGGAGCGACTGATGCAGGGCGCCGGAGACGAGGGGCAACGCCGACGAGCGGCGCTCGCCTGGGTTGATGCTCTTCGCCGTACTTCGCAGCCATCCATCACGTGGGAGGACAAGCACAAGCCCGCGAACTTGGAGGATGCTCATTGGCGCGATTTGCGCGTGGGCGCATTATTTTTCACGGCCCGCGATGCGGTGATCGGCGTGCTGGATCGGCTTGAGGCCCACATCGCCAATCAAAGCGAGCAGCGGTTTTCCCTGGACGATCCAGTACCCGGACCTATCGCGGACGAGATGGAATCTCTACGAAGGCAGGCCCAAGCGTTTCTCGACGAGCGTCATGACCCCTCGCCCGGCGAGCTGGCTCGGACCTTTTGTCGTGAATGTGTGGATATCAGCGATGCCAATCTGATCGCGAATCTGGTCAGGCGTGACGACCGGGTGCTGCGTCTGCGGGGGCGCGCGGTGTTGCCCGGCGCGGCCTTTCGCGGGGATCAGACACAACGCCCTGATTCCGCACGCGCTGGGGACGAAGAAGACGCCGAGGCCGATGACCCGCATACGATAGCGTGGCCTGCCGGCATCTCGGACCGCCTCCGCAAGCTGTTTCTACTGAATCTCGATCTGCACGAGAAACTGGATGAGTGGCTTCATCGTTCGGCGGCCAACACCGGAGACTCGCAATGAGCGTGTGGAAACCACTCTCTCTGGCCCAGCATTTTGAAGCTCCAGACGACTTCGTCGGTTGTTTCGGCTGGTTGTGCGGCTATTCGGCGGATGCCGAATTTCTCGACGATGCGGTGGAACGCTTCACACGCCAAACCCGCAATCAACGCGCTTATGGGGGTCGCATCGCGCTGGCGCTGATGCTCGACCCTGGCAACCCCAACGTATCTCTCATGGATGCCCCAGGGGTTCTACACCTACCGATCAAGGACCCAGTCCATAAGCCGTTCGCGCTCCTGCACGCCAAGGTTGCGCTATTGGGTTTCCGTCATATCAAGGATGCGCGGGACTGGCAGTTGCGGTTGCTGGTTTCAACCGGAAACTGGACCCGCGCAACGCTGGAAGACAGCCTGGATCTCGTATGGCGCAGCGATCTCTCCAGCAAAGACTTGCACGCATCGGACGACGCCGTTCGTCGCGGCTGTGCCGACATCAAAGCCGCTTGGGAAATGCTCGACTGGTTGAGGAGATATTTCGACACTCGCGTTCTGGCCGCCGTGCCCCGGGAACGCAATGATACCGAATCCGGCAGTGCCAGCCGTTTGTTCGAAAATTGGGCTACCCAAGCGTCGAGAGAGGCAGCGGGAACTCCACCGCGCTACTTCGACAATCGCAAGCGGTCATTACTGGAACAATTACCGGCGATGATCGAAAGGACGGGCGCAACCGTCGCACGCAACTACCTGGCCATGGGTTCCGGATTCTACGAGTCGTCGGCGATTCCAAACGCCATCCCGTCCGTGCTGAGTGACATCGTCAATACCCTGCGGGAGAGCGGGGACAAGCGACTGCTAACGAGGTCGCCAACCATTGATGTGTTCGTTAATCCCGAGGGTTGCCAAGCCGTGGCGGATTCCGTGCAAGCCATGAATGCCGCGAGGTGGACCGTGCGCAAGGCGGGACAACCCGGGTATTTTGGCCAGAACGCTCAGCGTGTGCTGCACGCCAAGTTCATTTTCAGCGCAAACGAGCGCCAAAACTCCAATACTTGCAACAGCGCGTGGGTATATCTCGGATCGGGCAATCTCACCGGACCGGGCTTCGCCCACAAGATGGCCCGGAATGGCGGCAATCTTGAAGCGGGAGTGGTGTTTGCGCCGGACCCGTTGTATTGGAAGCTTGGGGAGGACATACCTCCCGAGCAGGTTTTGACCCATGCTCTGCCCATTCAAAGAGAGGACGATTTCAACCACAAGCCGAACGGGCTCGTGGCGGGTGGTGATATGCCGGAGCGCGAGCCCGACTTCGTCGCCGCCCCGGTCGCCTGGCTTTTCTGGCATGAAGAGGACCATGCTGGCTGGTTACAGGCGCCGGATCATGTCCTCGAACCCTTTGATGTGCTTGATGAAGCTGGCAAGGTCTGCCAGCGAGACGCAACCGGCGGAATCATTTGGTCGGGCCGACAACCCCGGCAGGTACAAATCCGCTGGACTGCCGGCGGGCAGACACGGCATTCATCAGTGCCGATACTCGATCAATTTGGACGCATTGCCGCCACGACGCTACCGGCAATCGATCCTGAGGAGGCGTGGGGGCAACTGGCCAACTTTCCGATGCCGCCGGACGATGAAGATTTACCTCCGACCAGCGACTTCGAGCCCTCAGCCCATCTCAACCAGCCGCCTGGCACAACCTCATCTTCCGCTCAGTACCCGGTGCGCCAGATGATGCAGTTGATCGAAAATATCGCCGCCAAACAAACGGCGGTATCTCAGGCTGACTGGTCCACATGGTGCACGCGACTCGAGCAATCCCTGATTCAGGCTGCCGGCAACGCAGTAATCAAGGCATTTTCGGATCTTGCGATCAACCCCTTGAGTCCCTTATGGCAACCGCCGTTCCGGCCAGATTTCGCTGAAACGGCTGATACCCCCGATGGTCGGCGCTATGAGGATGTGCTCCGACGGGTGGAAGCGAATTGGAAGGTGGCGGGACTCGACAGCATCGGAGCACGGCAATGAAGCAGAATTTTCAAGGGTGGGCTTCGGTTGCAAATCTTTTGAATAAGTATGCCGACAGCCAACAGGAATTAGCCCTCGCCAAAGGTGAAAGCGCCACCAGGCTCAATGTGGGTCAACGCGCCAGTTTGCATGCGATCTCCGAGCGCATTCCAAAAAACGGAATCGTCATTGCCGACGAAGTCGGCATGGGCAAAACGCGCATCGCCGTCGAACTTGCTCGCGCCGTCACCAAATCCGGCGGGCGGGTGGCGATCCTCGTGCCACCGGGTCTGGGTTATCAATGGCAAGTGGAGTTGCGCGATGGCAAGGTCGATGCACCGCCTATTCTGCGCAGCTTATCGGCTTATTTGGATGCTTGGAAACCCGACCAACCAGAGGCGCCGTGGTTCGATGAGCCGGTGGTCGTGATCTCCCATGCCTTTACCAACTGGCGGTTGGGTAAAGATACCCTCCCTTGGCGTTGGGCATTGTTGCCGGAACTCTATGCCCGTTGGCGGAAGCAGGTCCAAGGCCGCTTCCCGCGTGGGTATCACGGCAATGAAAAGCTTGCCGATGAACGGGTTGCCAATGCCGCTAAAAGTATTCGCGCAAGCATCCCAAACGATGAACGACATAAAGCATGGCAACTCATTGACGAGCTTAGCCGGCGCACGCTCTGGCCTGATGCGCTCGACGGTAGCGAATATAGTCGGAATAAGGAGTTGCGACTGCGGCTGGAACAAGCGGTTGGCTTGGGGTTGGGCATTTTCGATCTGATCATCATCGACGAGGCGCACAAGAGCCGTGGGGACGAGAGTGGCTTGAAGCGCCTGCTCGACCATGTCGTGCTGCAATCCGAGGAAGCACGCAGGCTGGCCATGACCGCGACGCCGGTCGAACTGGATGTCAGTCAATGGCAGCAAATCTTAAGCCGTATCAGCCTTGACCAGCAATCCCTGGTTCCCGTCGAGCAAGCCATTGCACAGTATGCCGCTGCGGTTGAGCGAGTTCGCCAGGGTTGGCGCAGCAGTTCGGAGGCACGCCGCGATTTCAAGAATGCCGCCAATAAATTCAAAAAGGCGTTATCGCCGTATCTGCTGCGCCGTGACAAGCGGGAAGATGAAACGGTCAAGCAATTTGAAAAACACTCCAGCCTCCCCATCAACGCTTATCGCAAGGAAACGGAGATCACGGTTGAAACCAACACTCTGACGCCGGCATGGCGACAAGCGGTCTGCGCGGCGGAGGCTCTCTCCATTGTGACCCATCAGGCGGATGATCCTATTGCCAAACGGTTGCGCCTGACGCTGGGTAATGGCCACGGCATCTCCGCTTTACTCGATGAAAGCAAGCGCGACAAGGAACTGGACCAGCAGCAAGAAAAATTTGACCTGGAAAGCCAGGATAAAAAATCGGTTGGAGCTTCCGACCATGAATTGGATAACAAACGCCAAAAACGTGCCGAATGGTGGTTGGATGTCATCCAACATGCTTTTTCCAGTAGTGACGATTCTTTGTTCGATCACCCAGCGATTAGGGCAGCGGTAGAGGCTATCGAGAAAGCGGTACAGCAAAATGAAAAAGTGCTGGTCTTTGGTCGTTTCACTCGCCCATTGCGTGTATTGGTCGATCTACTCAATGCACGGGAGATGTTGCGTCGCCTGCAGAATGGTAGCCCTTGGCCCCAGGCAAAAGTGCATGGAGAGAGGGATGGCAACCTTGACAACAGTGAATGGCCTGCCGTGTATGCCGCCCATCGCCAGTTAAAATGTTCGCTCTCGCTGGAAGAAATTGATGGTCGCCTGTACACCGGCTACAACCTCCTACGGCGGAAACGGGAAAAGCTGCGAGAGCATGTAATTGAGAGTATCGAAAAGGGTCTCGAAGCTATAGATTCCGGTCAACGGATTCACGCTATCCTGGCTTCATTCAAGAATTCCGCACGAGTCCGCGCTTCCGGCGAATCGGACGAGCGCCATCCGCTGGCTCTGGTCAGCAGGGCAATAGAAGAGCCTGTCTCTTATACACATCTGA
>DGFE01000019.1 GCA_002391525.1 Competibacteraceae bacterium UBA3908 | reverse complement strand
CCGCCGAGATACCACACCAGATGACCACTGGCGTCGCAGTGCGTGGTGACGGTCAGGCGCGGTACGTCGCTGGCGCCCACGAAGTGCGCGAACAGCGGTCCCGGCAACCCAAGTCCGCGGACCAGCACCATGTGCAGGGGCCGTAGTTGCATGGCCGCCCAGGGCAGCGCGGCATTGCCCGCGCCGGCGGCGAACACGGTGCAGGCCGGGCGAATCACCAGCGCGGGCCGCTCCGGATGACGCAAGGTGATGGCCCCGTCGCCCGCGGGTACCGCCGGCCCGTGATTGAGCACGATGGCCTCCCGATGGCGGTCGGCGAACGCCGCCAGCACCGTGGCCACGTCCACCACCGGCTCGTCCAGTCGATACACCGCGCCGCGGAACGCGGCGTGACGCAACGCGGGTGGATAACCGTCGACGCCGACGCCCCCTACCCGCTCCATCCGGCCAGGCATCAGCCTGCTGGCGAAGAAAGCTGTCAGCCACGAGGTCGGCGAGCGGGTCGCCAACAGATATTGGTGCTCGACCAGCAAGGCGCCGCGCAAATCGATGTCGTCCTCGCCGTGCAGGCAGCGCCGCCACAAAGCCGGCATGTCGGCAACCACCTTGGCGGATTCGCTGATCTGCCCGCGCAGGGAATATTTGGCGCCGCCGTGAATGATGCCTTGGGAACAAATCGTCTGGCCCGTGCCCAACCGTTCGCTTTCGATCAGCAACGCGCTATAACCCCGCTGGCGCAGTCGCGCCAGCAGCCACAACCCAGCGATGCCGCCGCCGATGATGGCGACATCCACCCGTACCACAGGATTCAGGGGCTTCACGGGTTTCATGGCCGGCTCAGAATCCGCGCGATGGTGCCGGTGGTCGAACAACCTTCGATATAGTCCATGACCACGACCTGCCCCCCCGCCTCCCGGACGCAGCGGTTGCCGGGAATGTGGGCCGGATCGTTGTCGCCGCCCTTGACCAGATAATCCGGTCTGATCGCGCAGATCAGTCGTTCGGGGGTGTCCTCGGCGAAGGACACGACCCAGTCCACCGCCGCCAGCCCGGCCAGCACCCGCATCCGCTGCTCCAGCGGATTGACCGGCCGGTCCGCCCCCTTGAGCCGGCGCACCGTGGCATCGGCGTTGACCGCCACGATCAGCCGGTTGCCGAGCCGCTTGGCCTGCTCGAGATACGTCACGTGGCCGGCGTGCAGGATGTCGAAGCAGCCGTTGGTCATGACGATGGTCTCGCCGTGGGCCTTGGCGTCGGCCACCGCCCGCAGCAGTTGCGCCTCCTCCAGCACGCCGCGCGGTGGTTCGTCGTGCTCGTACACGGCCCGGCGCAACTCGGACACGGTGACGCTGGCGGCGCCCAGCTTGCCGACCACGATACCCGCCGCCAGATTGGCCAGCAGGGTCGCGCCCGGCAATTCCAGTCCGGCGGCCAGACCGGCGGCCAGCGTGGCGATGACGGTGTCGCCGGCCCCGGTCACGTCGTAGACCTCGCGGGCGCGGGCCGCCAGTTGCAGCGGTTCGGCGGCCCGGCGCAACAGGGTCATGCCCTGCTCGCCGCGAGTGATCAGCAGCGCGTCCAGTTCCAGTTCCCGGCGCAGCGCCTCGCCCTTGCTCGCCAACTCCGCTTCGTCGCGGCAGGAACCGGCGACGGTCTCGAACTCGGCCAGATTGGGCGTGAGCAGGGTCGCGCCGCGATAGCGGCCGAAATCGCGGCCCTTGGGGTCCACCAGCACCGGCCGGCCAGCGGCGCGGGCAGCGCCGATGTAGCGCTCGATGTCGCGCAGCGCACCCTTGCGATAGTCGGACAGCACCACGACATCGGCCGCCGGCAGCCGCGCGGCGAAGCGTTCGTACAGCGTCGCCGGTTCGAAACCGGGAAAGCCGTCCTCGAAATCCAGCCGCAATAATTGCTGGTTGCGGCTCAACACCCGCAGCTTGGTGATGGTGGCCTGACCGGGCAGACGGACCAGCTCGCAGCCCACGCCCAGCCGCCGCAGTTTGGTCTCCAGCACCGTGGCGGCCTCGTCGGCGCCGGCGACGCCCAGCACCCGGACCTGGCCGCCCAGCGTGGCGACGTTGACCGCCACATTGGCCGCGCCGCCGGGGCGCTCCTCGACCGCTTCGACCCTGACCACCGGCACCGGCGCTTCCGGTGAAATGCGCGCGGTGGGGCCGTGCCAGTAGCGATCCAGCATCACATCGCCGACGATCAGGATGCGGGCTTGTTCAAAACGGGGAATTGGCGATTTCATGGGTTGGGTTGGAACTGTCTCACAATAATCGCATGATAACATGACTCGGGGTTATGGCTTAGCCCGTTCCTCTCACCGATTTCACCGTTCGGCATCCGTCCCGACCGGAGCTTCGACATCATGAACAGCAAGGATCTCTATCTGCGGTTGTTGCGCTATGTCCGGCCGTACACCCGGATTTTCGCGCTTTCGCTGGTCGGCACGGCGGCGGCGGCGGCCACCGAACCGCTGATTCCCGCCCTGATCAAGCCGCTGCTGGACGGCAGCTTCGTCGAAAAGGATCCCTACGCCATCCGGGTGATGCCGCTGTTGCTGGTGACGGTGTTCATCGTCCGCGGGCTGACCGGTTTCGTGGGTTCGCTGGCGATGGACTGGATCGCCCATCGGGTGGTGATGGATCTGCGCGATGCGCTGTTCGCCCGGCTGCTCGCGCTGCCGACCCGCTATTTCGATGATCATTCCGCCGGCAGCCTGCTGTCCCGGCTGACCTACGACGTCAGCCAGGTGATGACCGCCACCACCCAGGCGCTGGTGGCGCTGGTCAAGGATGGGCTGGCGGTGATCGGCCTGCTGGGCTGGATGTTGTACCTGAACTGGAAACTGTCGCTGCTGGCGTTCCTGATCGCCCCCGGCATCGCCTTCATCATGCGCGTGGTCAGCCGGCGGCTGCGGCGGCTGAGTCGGGAGTTGCAGGAACTGATGGGCGACCTGACTCACGTGATCGACGAGGCGCTGCAGGGTCACAAGGTGATCAAAATCTTCGGCGGGCAGGACTACGAGCGCAACCGTTTCCAGCGGGTCAACAACCGGGTCCGCCAGTTCAACATGAAACTGGCCACCGCCGCCGAGGGCAGCGGGCCGCTGGTACAACTGCTGGCGGTCGTCGCCTTGGGCGCGATGATCTATTTCGCCTCCCTGCAATCGGCCGCCAACCAGATCACCGTCGGCGGTTTCGTCTCGCTGTTCGGGGCGATGGCGATGCTGCTGGCCCCGATCAAGCGGCTGACCAAAGTCAACGAACAATTGCAGCGCGGGCTGTCGGCGGCGGAAACCATCTTCGCGCTGCTGGACGAACCCCCGGAGCCGGACCGGGGCACCCGCGTCATCGGCCGCGCCCGCGGTCAGGTCAGCTTCCGCGCCGTCAGCCACCGTTACCGCACCGACGGTGCCGAAGTGATCCGCCAATTGAGCCTGGATGCGCAGCCGGGCGAAACCATCGCGCTGGTCGGTCCCTCCGGCAGCGGCAAGACCACGCTGATGAGTCTGCTGCCGCGGTTCTACGAGCCGGAATCCGGCGATATCCTGCTGGACGGCGTGCCGATCCGGGAGTTGCGGCTGGCCGAGCTGCGGGCCAACATCGCCTACGTCAGTCAGGACATCGTGTTGTTCAACGACACCGTCGCCGCCAACATCGCCTATGGCGCCGGCTTTCAGGCCAGCGAAACCGAGCTGATCCGCGCCGCCGAAAGCGCCCACGCCCTGGGTTTCATCCGCGAGTTGCCCCAGGGTTTCGCCACCCTGATCGGCGAAAACGGCGCGCGGCTGTCGGGTGGCCAGCGCCAGCGCCTCGC
>DGFE01000220.1:2813-8440 GCA_002391525.1 Competibacteraceae bacterium UBA3908 | reverse complement strand
GCTCTACCCGACTGAGCTACACCGCCAGATTTAGAAGCCGCCAGCACATGTGCTGACGGCTTAAGGTAGCGGGGGTAGGAATCGAACCTGCGACCTTCGGGTTATGAGCCCGACGAGCTACCGGACTGCTCCACCCCGCATCTGAGATAAATATATTAACACTTATCGTAAAATTCTTGCAAGGGGTGCAACATTGCCATTTACCTTCGCCCCCGCCGGTCCACTCCCGGTCAGCGGGAAATCCGGAACGGCGCCTTCTTGCAACGCCGCCTCCGCGAACGCGCGTTGCTCCCGCCCGCGAACGCGCGCGTACAGAATCGCGCCCAGAAACAGCAGCAGGCTGAAGCCTATTTCCAACCAGGCCAGCCAGGGCCGGCCCATCGGTCCCGCGGCGTTGAAAACCCCGACCGCGAAGTAGAACAGCGCCAGCAAACCGGTCCAGGCATGGGTGTAGGGTCGGCCGTGCAACAAACCGCGCAAGGGCGGCAACAACGGGCCCACCAGCAGGATCAGCGCCAGCGCGACCGGCGCCTGGCGCGGCGGCTCCAGCCAACTGAACCAGAGCAGCAACAGTCCGAACAAACCGAAATAGCCACTCAAGGCAACGGCATACCAGAATCGACTCATGCCCCCCCCAACCGCCGCGCGGTCTCGGCCAGCCGGCGACCCAACGCCCGGCACAATCGCTTTTCATCGGCGCTGAGCGCCGCCCTGGACTCCGGTCCCGACCAGTGGCTCGGACCATAGGGTGTACCGCCGCTGCGGGTTTCGTTGAGCGCCGCTTCGGTAAAGGGAATGCCGACCAGCAGCATCCCATGATGCAGCAGGGGCAACATCATGCTCAACAGCGTGGATTCGTGACCGCCGTGCAGGGTCGAAACCGAGGTGAAAACCGCCGCGGGTTTACCCGAAAGCGTTCCCGCCAGCCAGAGACCGCCGGTGGAATCCAGAAAATACTTGAGCGGCGCGGCCATGTTGCCGAAGCGGGTGGGGCTGCCCAAGGCCAGGCCAGCGCACTCCCGCAGGTCGTCCAGGCTGACATAAGGCGGACCGACGCTCGGAATGTCGTCCTCGACCGCCTCGCACACCGCCGAGACCGACGGCACGGTGCGCAATCGCGCCGTCATACCCTCCACTTCCTCCACGCCCCGGGCCACCTGCCGCGCCATTTCGGCGGTGCCGCCGGTACGGCTGTAGTAAAGAATCAGTATTTCCGCCATCGGGATGGGTGTCTCCTCATCTGTTATCACGGGCTTCTCGACGGATTGGACAGTCGTCGCGCCGATCCGGGCCAGCCTCCGCCGCGCTGGCTTGACGACTCCGACAACCGGTGCTAGCTTGCGTGCCGAACCATCGATTATTGGCCCCATGCAGCGGTTTTGCCGCTTTCTCAGCGCCTTGATCACCAAATTCACGCTACTTGCCGCCGCGGTTCTGTCGTTGGCAGCTTGCGCCACCGCCCCCGTGCAAGAGATGAGCGACGCCCGGCAGGCTATCCGCTCCGCCGAGGCGGTTGGCGCGGCGCGACGCTCGCCCGACCGCTTGTCGGCGGCCCAGCGCCTGCTGCGGGAAGCGCAGGCGTATCTGGAGACCGGCGCCTATGACCAGGCCCGGCGATACGCGCTGGACGCGCGCGCCGAAGCCATCAAGGCGCGGGAGAACGCAACCCAACCCGCTCCGGTACAATCGCCAACCCCCTGATCTCCGGCAGCCCCGCCACTCCCGCACGTAGCCGAGATTCCCGACATGTCCGCCATCCTCCCAACGCCTTTCCCCTACCGATTGACTCTCGGCCCGGCGTTGCTGTTGACGCTGCTGTTGGCGACGATTCAACCTGCCGGCGCTCAAGGCCCGAACTTCACGCTGCCCGGTCTCGACGACCAGCCGGTCCGGCTGGCCGATTTCCGTGGCCGGTGGGTCGTCGTCAACTTCTGGGCCACCTGGTGCGCACCCTGTCTGCTGGAGATGCCCGAACTGCAAACGTTTCACGAGGCGCACGGCGCGCGCGCCGCGGTCATCGGCATCAATTTTGAAAACCTCGCGCCCGCCGAGATCCGCTCCTTCGCCAAGCGGCTGGCCATCACTTTTCCCGTCGTGCTGAGCGGTGGCCACCCCATACCCGGCTTCGAGTTGAAGGGTCTGCCCACGACCTTTCTGGTCTCGCCCGCCGGCGAACTGGTCGATACTCACCTGGGCACCGTGAACGCCGCGATGCTGACAGCGCGGCTGGACGAACTGGAAAAAACCGCCGGTTCGCTCCGCTAGGCCGACCGGCGCCGCCGGACCGCCCATTCCGACCGCGAACCGATGATCGAGGAGCCTTCGTGAAAACCCTCTGCCTGCGCTGTTACGTCAATGGCCGCGTTCAGGGCGTCGGCTTCCGCTACGCCACCGCCGAAAAAGCCCTGGCGCTGGGGGTAACCGGTTATGTCCGCAATTTACCCGACCGGCGGGTGGAAGTGCTCATCTGCGGCGAGGAAAGAGCCGTGACCGCCCTGCGTAACTGGCTGTGGCAAGGCCCCCAACTGGCCCGAGTCAGCGATGTACAACACCAGACACTCCCTTATCAGAATTACCACGACTTTCGGATCGAATGACCGCTCGCGCAAAATTCTCGCGAGGCACTTGATTTATCCACAGGCTTGTGACCTGTCTCATCCATGAGACTTCAGCCCCTCATCTGCTTGCAAAATCATGGCAAGCTCTCGTTTTTTACATTCAACTCGATGATAATTATAGCAAAAACAAGAAAGACCAAGCAGTCATCAAGTTGTCATTCCGGTAGCGGCGATATAGAGTTATTCAAAACGGGCGAAAGTTATCCACAGAGTTATCCACAGCTTCCGCGGCTATCTTTTTCCGGAACACTTCCCGATACCGCCGCGTGACGGGACCAGGAACGGTCGGCCGCCAGCCGTCGCAACAACCACTCGACTAACCGTTCCCGCGCCACCAGCGTAGGTTCTGGATCGCGCCGACCACGATATTCCAGTTGGCCGGCGGCCAGATTGCGGTCGCCGATCACCACGCGGTGCGGAATGCCAATCAGCTCCATCTCGGCGAACATCACCCCTGGCCGAACCTCGCGATCATCCAGCAGCGCGTCGATCCCGACGGCCAGCAATTCCCGGTAGAGCGATTCGGCGGCTTCGCGCACGGCGGCGGAGCGGCTGGCCCCGACCGGCAACAGCGCCACCTGGAACGGCGCCATCGCCGCCGGCCAGACGATGCCACGCTCGTCGTGGTTCTGTTCGATGGCGGCGGCCACCACCCGCGACACGCCGATGCCGTAGCAACCCATGGTCACGGTCGCCGGTTGACCATCTTCGCCGAGCACTGCCGCGCCCATGGCGGCGCTGTACTTCTGGCCCAGTTGAAAGACGTGGCCGACTTCGATGCCGCGGGCGATGGCCAGCGTTCCCCGCCCGTCCGGGCTGGGATCGCCCTCGACCACTTTGCGCAGATCGGCGACCTCGGGTTCCGGGCAATCACGACCGAAGTTGACGCCGGTCAGATGCCAGTCGTCGGCGTTGGCGCCGACCGCCATGTCGGCCATGGCGGCCACGCTTCGATCCGCGACGACCACTCCATCGAAGCCGACCGGCCCGAGCGAGCCGGGGCCGGCGCCAAACGCCGCGCGGATGGCGTCGGGGCTGGCGAAGGCTAGTGGCGCCTTGACCTGGGACAGTTTTTCGGCCTTGATCGCGTTCAGCTCGTGATCGCCGCGGACCAGCAGCAGCACCGGCCGCTCGTCCACGCCCTCCACCACGATGGCCTTGACCGTCCGCTCGGCGGCAATGTTCAGAAAGTCGCACAGTTCAGCGATGGTCTTGACTCCCGGCGTATGCACCCGCGTCAACGCCTCGCCTGGCGTTGGTCGTTCGCCGGCGGGCGCCAGCGCCTCGGCCAGTTCGACGTTGGCGGCGTAATCGCTCTCCGTGGAGAAGGCGATGGCATCCTCGCCGGAATCGGCCAGGACGTGGAATTCCTGGGAGCGGCTGCCGCCGATGCTGCCGGAATCGGCCAGCACCGCGCGGAACTTCAGGCCCAGTTGGGTGAAGATGCGCGTATAGGCCTCGTACATCGCCTGGTAACCATCCTGCAGCGATGCCTGATCGAGGTGGAAGGAATAGGCGTCCTTCATCAGGAATTCCCGCGCCCGCATCACCCCGAAGCGGGGCCGGATTTCGTCGCGGAACTTGGTCTGAATCTGATAGAAGCTGATCGGTAACTGTTTATAACTTTTGATCTCCCGGCGGAACAGCTCGGTGATCACTTCCTCGTGGGTCGGACCGAAACAGAGCTCGCGCTCGTGCCGGTCCCTGATCCGCAGCAATTCCGGACCGTACTGTCGCCAGCGGCCGGATTCCTGCCACAACTCCGCCGGCTGCACGGCGGGCATGAACACTTCCAGGGCGCCGGTGCGGTCCATCTCTTCGCGCACCACCGCCTCGACCTTGCGCAGCACGCGCAGACCCAAGGGCAGCCAGGTATAGATGCCGGCGGCGAGCTTGCGGATCAGCCCCGCCCGCAGCATGAGTTGATGACTGACGACCTCGGCGTCGGCCGGGGTTTCCTTGACGGTGAACAGCGGAAAACGGGATACGCGCATGAATGGACCTTGGGCAAGGTGAACAGGTCAAGGGTTGCAGAAATAATCCTGGTCTTTTTGCGCCTTCTGCAATTCCGCCTGACGCTGCTCGGCGTCGAGCGCGACCTTGTTGCCCTTGGCGTCGGGCTTCACCACCGGGCTGTCGCCCTGTAATACCTGAACGTTCTTCCTGGCGATTTCGCAGTTTTTGGCCCGCACGTCCTCGGCCTCCTTCCGCGCCTGTTCGGCCTGCTCTTCCTCTTTCCGCTGCTGCTCGGCCACCTGACGGGCCAGTTCCTCCTGATCCTTGGTCAGCTCGCGCGCTTGAGGTCCGGTTTCCTGTCCCGATCCGGCCGGCTTGCGCACCATCTCGTATTGCACTCCCGGAGGCGGCGACAGTTCGGAATATTGAATCTGACCCTGCGCGTCCGTCCACTTGTAGATGTACTGCTGAGCCTGGGCGGTTGCGATAACCGCGCAGCAACCCACCGCCAGCATCAACCACGGCGTGCGTTTCAACATGACATGTCTCCAGATCGCCTTGACTTCCAGGGAAGGCGCGCCACGCGGCGGATGCTCCCCCGGTATCGCGACGAGATTTCGCTCACCATCGATGTCGTGTAGTATAACCGGCCCGCAAGGTTCGCGCCCAGCGAGTACCGGCGGCTATCAGGACGGGTCGCGCCCGCCGGCGCCACCTCCGCCGCACGGCGGTCACCCCGCTCAGTCGCGGCCCCGGCCACGCCACCACCCGGACCCGACCATGATACGCCCGTACTTCGGCGACTGTTCGTCTTGCCGGTTCACGTTTTTCCAAACCCCATCGCCATGAGGAAGCAACGCTTATGGAACTCTTCACGGGTGCTGAAATTCTGGTCCGCTGCCTCAAGGAAGAAGGCGTCGAGTATATCTTCGGCTATCCGGGCGGCGCCGTGCTGCACATCTACGACGCCCTGTACGCCCAGGACGACATCAAGCACGTGCTGGTCCGCCACGAGCAGGCCGCCGCCCACGCCGCCGACGGCTACTCCCGCGC
>DGFE01000220.1:0-2533 GCA_002391525.1 Competibacteraceae bacterium UBA3908 | reverse complement strand
TCCGTCCCCCTGGTGGTCTTCTCCGGCCAGGTGCCCACCGCGCTGATCGGCAACGACGCCTTCCAGGAAGTGGACGCGGTCGGCATCACCCGACCCTGCGTCAAGCACAATTTCCTGGTCAAGGATGTCACCAAGCTGGCCGAAACCGTCAAGCAAGCCTTCTTCATCGCCACCACCGGCCGGCCCGGCCCGGTGCTGGTGGACCTGCCGAAGGACGTGACGATTGCCAAAACCGAATTTCATTACCCCAAGAAGGTCAAGCTGCGTTCCTACAACCCGACGATCAAGGGCCACGCCGGCCAGATCCGCAAGGCCGTGGATCTGATCCTGTCGGCCAAGCGCCCGATGATCTACACCGGCGGCGGCGTGATCCTGAGCGATGGCTCCTCGGAACTGGTCGAACTCACCCAGCTGCTCGGCTATCCGATCACCAACACCCTGATGGGGCTGGGCGCCTATCCGGCCACCGACAAACAGTTCGTCGGCATGCTGGGCATGCACGGCACCTACGAGGCCAACATGGCCATGCACGAGTGCGACGTACTGATCGCCATCGGCGCCCGTTTCGACGACCGGGTGACCGGCAAGATCGACAAGTTCTGTCCGACCGCCAGGATCGTCCACGTGGACATCGACCCGTCCTCGATTTCCAAGAACGTCCAGGTGGACATCCCCATCGTCGGTTCGGTGCCGAACGTGCTGCGGGCGATGATCAACGTGATCCGCGACGAAAAACTCAAGCCCGATGCCGAGGCGCTGGCCCGCTGGTGGCGCCAGATCGACGAGTGGCGGGCCATGGAATCGCTGCGCTACCGGCAAAGCAACGAAGTGATCAAACCGCAGTTCGTGATCCAGAAGCTCTACGAGGCGACCGGCGGCAAGGCCATCATCACCTCCGACGTCGGCCAGCATCAGATGTGGGCGGCTCAATACTATCACTTCGACCGGCCACGCCAGTGGATCAATTCCGGCGGGCTGGGCACCATGGGCTTCGGGCTGCCGGCGGCGATGGGCGCCAAGCTGGCCTTCCCCGACCAGGACGTGGCCTGCGTCACCGGCGACGGCAGCATCCAGATGATGTTGCAGGAACTTTCGACCATGAAGCAGTACCACACCCCGGTCAAGATCGTGAACCTGAACAACGGCTATCTGGGCATGGTGCGACAGTGGCAGGAATTCTTCTATCAGAAACGCTACTGCATGACCTACTTCGAGGCCCTGCCGGATTTCGTGATGCTGGCCGAAGCCTACGGTCACGTCGGGATGCGGATCGAGAAGCCGGGCGACGTGGAAGGCGCCCTGCGCGAAGCCTTCGCGCTGAAGGATCGCACGGTGTTTCTCGATTTCGTCACGGATCAGAGCGAGAACGTGTTCCCGATGATTCCCTCCGGTGGCGGCCAGAACGAGATGCTGCTGGCCGAGCGCGACGAGATGGTTTCGACTCACGACGAAGGGATGGTGCTGCTGTGAACAACAACAATCGTCACTTGATTTCGATTTTGATGGAGAACGAGGCCGGCGCCCTGTCGCGGGTGGCCAACCTGTTCTCGGCGCGCGGCTACAACATCGAGAGTCTGACGGTGGCGCCCACCGACGATCCGACCCTGTCGCGCCTGACCCTGGTCACCTACGGCAACGAGCAGATCATCGAGCAGATCGTCAAGCAGCTCAACAAGCTGATCGACGTGGTCAAGCTGATCGACCTGAGCGAGATCGACGCCATCGAGCGCGAACTGATGCTGATCAAGACCCGGGCCAGCGGCGAGCAGCGAGCCGAGATGAAGCGGTTGGCCGATATTTTCGGCGGGCACATTCTCGACGTGACCGACGCGACCTACACCATCGAACTGACCGGCACCGGCAGCAAGCTGGACAACTTCCTGCGCGCGGTCGAGAAGGACGCCATCCTCGAAGTGGTCCGCTCCGGCGCCACCGGCATCGCGCTCGGGCAAAAGGCGCTGCACGTCTGACGTTTTCGTGAACCCTCGCCGTCCCCGCCGCGCTTTGGCCGGGGACGGTTTCGCTTCCAATCCGTTTTCAGGAAATCGCTCCATGAACATCTATTACGACAAAGACGCCGATCTGTCGCTGATCAAAGGCAAAACCGTCGCCATCGTCGGTTACGGCTCCCAGGGCCATGCCCATGCCCTCAACCTGCGCGATTCCGGGATCGAGGTGATCGTCGGCCTGCGGCCCGGTTCGGCCTCGGCGGTCAAGGCCGAAAAGGCGGGCCTGACGATCAAGCCGGTCGGGGACGCGGCCGCGGCCGCCGACGTGGTGATGATCCTGGCGCCCGACGAACATCAGGGCCAGATTTACCGGGACATCGAACCCAGGCTCAAGCAGGGCGCGGCGCTGGCCTTCGCCCACGGTTTCAACATCCACTTCGGGCAAATCGTGCCCCGCGCCGATCTGGACGTGATCATGATCGCGCCCAAGGGGCCGGGTCATCTGGTCCGCTCCACCTACACCCAGGGCGGCGGCGTGCCTTGCCTGATCGCGGTGGCGCAGGACCTGTCTCTTATACACATCT
>DGFE01000066.1:10857-11444 GCA_002391525.1 Competibacteraceae bacterium UBA3908 | reverse complement strand
GTTTCGCCCCGCGCCAGGGCGCCGTAGGCCCGCTCGCCGAAGGCTTCGTAAAATTCCGCCGTCGGATACAGGATGCCGGTTCGCTGGCCGAGCATTTCGTCTTCGTCGTAACCGAACAGCTCCTCGAAGCGGCGGTTGCAGCGGGTGATCACCCGCTGCTCGAGCAGGACGATGCCGACGAGCGCGTTGTCGAGCAGCGCTTCGTGTTGCGCCAGCAAGGCCTTGAGCCGCGCCTCGTCCTGCTTGCGCTGGGTGATGTCGCGGGCGACCGTCAGGATCGCCCGGCCTTCGGCAAGCGCGATGTTGCTCCCCGCCACTTCGACCTCGACGCAGGAACCGTCCACCCGCGCATGGCGCTGTTCCATGGCCGGCAACACGACGGGACCATCGGCTTCCTGAAGCTGCCGCTGCCGCCGCCGCGCCACTTCGTGATAATCGGGATGGACCCGCGCGGTCCACGGCAAGCCCAGCAGCTGTTCCTCGCGTTCGGCGCCGTACAACCGCAGCGCCGACCGGTTGGCCATCACCATGACGCCGTCGCGATGTACGTAGATGGCGTCCGGGGACAAATCCACCAGCGCCCGATA
>DGFE01000066.1:7738-10565 GCA_002391525.1 Competibacteraceae bacterium UBA3908 | reverse complement strand
CTCTCGATCAGCTCGCCGACCTCGTCGCGGGTCGTCACCGGCAACACCGCCAGGGCGCGCCGGCCAGATGTCATCTCGCGCAAGGCCAGCGTGGCCCTGCGCAGCGGTCCGAGCCATCGTCCGGCCACCCACACCACCAGGCACGGAACCACCAGGGACAACAGCAGCGCCACACCCAGAATCGCTCGCTGCATGGCGGCGACGGGCGCAAACGCCTCCGCGGTGGGCAACGCCACCACGGCGAACCAGCCAGCCACGGCAATGCGACGGCTGGAAGACAGTTCTTCGACGCCAAGGGAATTCACGGCGATCCCGGATCCCTCGAAACCGGCCATATAACGGTCGTGCATCCGGTTGACGCCGGGCGCGGGAATCGCCTGGAAAACGCGGCTGGAATCCGTCGCCACGACGAAGCGCCCGCTCCCGGGGTCGATGATCAACACCCGGCTGTCATGCTGGCTGCCGTAAGTGGCGACGATCCGGCCGATGAAATTCTCGGCGTCGAAGTACGTGACGCCGGTCAGAACTCCGGTAATTCGACCGGTGGTGTCCGTGATGGGCGCGGACATCGCCACCAGGGGTCGACCGGTAATCTTGCCCAGCCGTGGTCCACCGACGACCGGCTCCCGTCGCTCCAGCGTGGCGGTGAAATAGTCGCGGTCGGCAAAACTCTGATCGTTGGGGCCAGGCGTTTGCAGGGTGTCGGCGATCTTGACGCCGTCTGAACCCAGAACCAGGAGACCCCCGTTAAAGAGTGCGGTAATGGCGAGATTGCCCCGCAGAAATTGATCCAGTTGTTCGGATGAATCGGCCAGATGGCGCTTGCCGACAGCCTGGGCCAGTTCGTCGAGCGTTTGCAGGCGAAGGCGGATTTCCTGCTCGATGCTGGCCGCGATGACCGAAACGGCCGAAAACTGCTGGACGGAGAGCAGGCGCTCCAAATCACGCCTGAGCGTGGTGTTGAAATAACAGGCCAGCCCCCAAATGACCGCGAGCAGCAGCACCAGGACGAACAGCGGAAGCCTGACGGTGAGGTTGAAAATTCGGCGGGGCATGATCACCTTCATGAGTACCGACGGATAGGAGGGTCACCAGCCAACCGCCACCATTCCCAACAGCGTCGCCGCCAGCGCCAGCAGGACGACCGCCACCGCCGTCAGCAACCGCTTTTCGCGATAGTACACTTCCAGCGTCGTCACCTTGCCGATCAGCGCATGACCATCGGGCTGGAGTGCGACCAGTTCGTTACCCGGCGCGAGTCTCCGGCAATACAATTCCACGGTTGTTTCCTGGCGCGGCGGGCAACTCCAGCGGAAAGACGGGTTGATCAGCGCATGGAGCGGCCCGATGGGCGCCTGGTTTTCCTGGGTGGGATGCAGCGTCACCAGCGTTCCCATCTTGCTGGTCGATCCGGTGGGCGTGAGACGGGCGGTGATCGGCTGCTTTTCCCACAACAACTGGCTGGCCCCAGCCAGTTGTCGAGACAGGGTACGGTCCAGATACCTCAACAACCAGCTCAGCAACGCCACCATCGGCATCAGGATCAGGCCGATCACCCCCAATAACAGCAAATTGAAAAAGTCGCCGCTGGAAAAAGCGATGGCCATCATGGCGATCATCCCGCCGGAAATGGTTAGGAACAGCACCATGCTCAACGATCGCAGCAATCCCTGGTACTTGGCGGCCAACTTGTGCAGACTGGGATGCAGGGAAGGAGTGCTCGCAGCAGTCATGATAATGCTCAGTATCGTGGCGTTTCGCTGGTCCGGGCCGAAATCGAGAAGATGCCGGTGTCCAGCCAGTAGCCGTATTCGTCCTTCAGAGTCTGCAACTTGAGCAGCACCACCCCGCCCGGTTGCTGGTTGCCGTCGGCGTCGGCCACGGCGATGACCTTGAAATCCAGATCGACGTTCTCGTCGGTGGACCGCTCCAGCGTCACCTTGAGCGGCAGCGCCTTGGCGCGCGCGTCCTGGGGATGGGCGAAGGTGATGCGATACAGCGGCGTGGCCGGCCAGCGTTCCACGTTCAGTTGCCGGAACCCCAGGAACACCGGCGCGTAGAAATCGAAGGTCGCTTCCGGCAGCCGGGTCTTGCGGTCCTCCAGTTCCAGATTGGCGAACAGCACGTTTTCCTTTTTCAACCGCCCGGTCTGTTCCAGCACGCCGACGAAGCGGGCGGTGGATTTCATGCCCAGTTCGCGGCTGCGCAGATTGAATTTGTACAACTGCCCTTCCGACAGCGCGCAGACCATGGCCCCGACCGCCGCCGTGGTCTTGGGGTCGGTCAGCCGGCCACTGACCGAGCGGAACGGATACCAGTCGCCGACCCGGTAGGTGTGCAGACTGACGATGCGGTCCGGGGGCGCCGGCAGCTTGGCCAGAATCGCGGCCCGCACCGCCGGCAGCCGGCAGGGCCGCCCGGAAATCAGCAGATAGTCGCAATCGTACAGATGCACCACCTCGCACAGGTCGCTGAGCACCTGGCCGAGAATGCGGCGCACGGTGGTATCCAGCGCCAGCATGGTGGTGGAAAAAGCGACTTCGGCCAGCTTGAAACGCTGGCCGCCGGCGGCCCGCACGCCGTCTTCCAGAAACGTCGTGACCTGCTCGTGTGGTCCGCCGCCAGACGGATAGACGTCGGCCAGTCGCAGCGTCACCGCTTCATTGCCGGTGCTCAGGTCGGCGTTCTCGTAACGGTGCAGCAGCGCCAGCGCCAGCGGCAGCGCCACCTGGTTGGCGAACTGTCGACGGAGGGTCCGGTCGCGTTCGGCCTGATCACCCCGGTTCGCCCCCAGCAAGCGCGCCAGCAGCTCCTCGCCATTGGCCGC
>DGFE01000066.1:0-7432 GCA_002391525.1 Competibacteraceae bacterium UBA3908 | reverse complement strand
CACGTCGTCGCCGGCGATGTTGAAGCCCTCGCGGAATTCCTGGGTCGGCCTGACCGCCGTGCCGCCCTCCAGTTGATAGGTGGTGATGATCAGGTCGCTGGTGCCGCCGCCGATGTCGATGCTGGCCAACCGGAGACAGGGCGACTCGCCATAGCCTTCGCGCGTTCGCCCGAATACCTGGAAAAACAGGGCGGCGTCGCCCTGGAAGTTGTGCTTGATCTCGTTGTAGAGGAACACGATCTGGGTGCCGGTGGCCTCGTCCCATTGCAAAAACGGCTCCGGCGCCTGGTTCTGGTCCAGCCCCAGCGCCCGCCAGGTCAGACGGATGGCGGTCCCGACCCGGCGGGCGAACAGTTTGCGCTCGGCCAGCGGCATGGCGGTCGGCAGGGTCAAAATCGCCCGTCGCAACCGACGCGGGGCCTCGGAATGAACCCGCTCGTAGCGGCGGGCCGGCGAGTTGGCTTGCACGAAGGCGTGCAGCAGCACTTCGGCGACGAAGAAACTCATCAGGGCGCTGCGCGAGAAGAGGGCGGTCACGGCGGGCGGCTCGCCGGCGGCCAGTTCCTCGCCGTCCTCGCGCAGATGCCCGATGAACGGGCCGGTGGTCACCGGGCCGCGGTCGCCGCCGGCGCCGTCCGGGCCGGGATTGAAGCGCCAGGCGTGATGGCGGGGGTCGGTGTCCCACAGATAGCGCTTGGGGCTGGACAGACCGGTGCTGCCCTCGGTGCCGTGGCTGAAGTAGGACAGCGCCTGCGCCTCGAAGCCCACCCGGGTGGCGGTCGGCCACAGAAAGGCGCTGGTCCGCCCGCTGCGGCGCGACAGTTTCTCGTCCCCGAAAGCGCCGCGCACGAATTCGACCCGGCTGGGGAACGGTTCGTCGTAAACCCGCTCCGGCTGGGACAGATCGCGCAATTCCAGCCGGTAGCTGTCGTTCATGTCCACCGGATCGTCGCCGCTGGTCTCCATCAGCATCCCGCAGGTACGGGAATTGCCGATATCCAGCACCAGGTCCACATCCACCGGCCGGTTGAGCCGGGCGGTCGGGCCGTCATCGACGAAGGTGAAGCGCAGCCGCGGCGGCTGCGCCGCTCGCGTCAGCAGGGTCAGCACGGTCAGCCAGGCGGCCTGGGCGTCGGGACTCTTGCGCAGTTCCGCCTCGTCCACCCGGCGCGGCGCGCGGCGGCGCAGCTCGAAGGCATGGAACCGCTGGTGCAGCCATTCCCGCACCCACTCCTGTTCCAGGAACCAGCCGGTATCGGCCTCGGCGTCGCTCAGGGCGAATTCCTCGCCGGACTGCATGTCCAGCGGACTGGGCGCGAGATAGGGCCGGCCCTCGCGGGTCGGCAACAGTTGGGTGTCGAAAGCCAGGGTCACGCGATGGGTGTTGCCCTCGGTATCGGGCGCTGGCAGTTCCATCAGCCGCGCCCGCGCCCAGTTGGTCGGACCCTTGTCGAACAGATGACAGCCGTCCGGGCGCGGCTCCCGGACCCGCAAAAAAGGAATCGGAATCCAGGCTGCCTCGAGGATTTCGGCGGCCTTGACGGCGTTCAGCGAATACACCTGTTCCGGCTTGACCGCCCGGCCGTCCCGAGTCACGAACTGACCGCTGGCGTCGTCGGCGTACAGGCAGGTCAGGGCCACGCGACCGTCCGCGCCGGTTTCCGCCAAAAATGCCCGCGAGACTCGCGTTTCGTTGAGGTTGAAGCCGAAATCCAGAAACTGGATGGCGGTATTGGGAATCAGGTTGACGAGCGGACCGTATTTATTGAGTTTCGCCAGCATGGCCGTGACCTTTGCAAGATGGGCTGTCCTTACGGAATCCCGACGCTGACCGCCAGGCCGAAATTGCATTGTACGGCTTAATGATAGGCGGGGGCTTGCGGAAGCGCGACGCCGCATCGACAGGTTCGGTCAGCGTCCGACCGCTTCCAGGATTTCCCTGGCGCTCACCTCGACCGGTTTGTTGGTGATGTCCACGACAGCGAAGCCGCCCTGGAGAAACACCCGTCGCGCCGCCTCCAATTCCTCGCGCAGCTTGACCGGATTGCTGTAACTCCCGCTCAGCGACACCTTAAGGCGGCGCTCGCGCCAGCGCCGGTGCACCAGCAATTGCTCGGGTTCGATGGTCAGGCCCACCACCCGCCGCCGGTGAATCTGAAACAGTTCGGGTGGCGGGGTTCCGCCCACCAGCGGCACATTGGCGACCTTCCAACCCAGCGACGCCAGGTAGAGGCTGATGGGCGTCTTGCCCACGCGCGAGACGCCGACCAGCACGATGTCGGCCTGTCGTAAATTCTCGATATGGCGGCCGTCGTCGTGCGCCAGGGTGAATTCGATGGCCTCGGTCCGTTCGAAGGCCTCGCGGTTCTGTTCCCGGTACAAGCCCGGACGCCCGACCGGCTCCCGACCCAGGACGACCTGCAACTGAGCCAGCAGCGGCCCCATCAGATCGACCGCCAGCACGCCGCGATTCCGGGCGAGTCGGTCGAGAGTCAGGCGCAGTTGCGCATCGACCAGCGTATGCACGATCAGGCCATTGGCCGCCGCTGCCTGCGCGACCGCGTTTTCCAGCTGTTCCGGGCGCCGGATCCCGGCAATGACGGTGATCGCGACCTCCGCGGCCGGAAACTGCGCCAGCGCGGTTCGCAGCAATTGCTCGCCGCTGAAGCCGGTCCCGCCCGAAACGACGAAGACGGCTGTCATGTTGGCCTCGCAACCGCCGCTTTCCAAGTCCGGTCACGCGCCGCCGCGTAACCGGCGTCCAGGGCGGGCTGCAAGGCTGCCAGCGCCGCCAGCCGGCGGATCAGATCCGTCACGCAGAGCGCCTCTTCCAGCCGCAAATCCCGCCCCAAGACCGCTTTTTCCCGATAGCTCAGCCACTTCTTGACGACCTGGTAACCCCCTATCGTGAATTCCCACACCGACCGGGGCACGTCGGCCCAATAGGCGACCTCATTCAGGTAGAGATCGTAAGCGGGTTCAGTCGCTGCCCCTTCAACCGGACGCGGCTCGATGCGGCCCTTGCCCGGCATAGTGACGCCACCCTTGCCCGGATAGCCCCAGCCCACCGTCATAGCCAGTTCGCCAGCATCCGGGTCGATGCTGCCGCCGCCGACCCGGCACATCGCGCCCACGCTCCGCAACTCCGGGCGAATCTTGCCGGCGGTCACCCCCGTTACAGGCCGATCGGCGTCCAGCAACGCGGCGATCTGGCGACCCAGTTCGGCGGAAGCCAGCAGCGTATCCCGATCCTTCGGCAACGGAATCCGGGGCCAATCCTGGCGAATGCCGTCGGCGTTCTCGGCTAAATATGCTGGACTGAAACCGATGGCGAGCGCGTGCAGCCAGAGCAACTCGGCGGTCTCGGCGTCCCGGTCGGGATCGGGCAGTTTCAGGTGTTGGAGATAGGCGCGGGCCAAAGGCGAAAGATTGGCGGTGATGATCGGCTCGTGATCCATACCGGCCAGCACCCCGTTGGAGCCGTTTTTCTTGCTCGGTTGCGGAAACCGGCGCAGCCAAACTGCAAAACAGGCGTTGTCCGGCACGATGAAATGATCGTCGGACAAGCCCGTGACCCAGTAACAGGGCACACCCTCCGGCGAAGCCGAGGAGCGAAATCGGGTCATGAAAAAGGCGTTGCCTTCCCAGCACTGTTCCCAATAGCGCGGACGTGGCTCGTTCCACAATGGCCGCACCGGCAGGTAATAGCACCAGCGATTATCGAAGGCTCGCACTGCATAACGCCGCAGTCTTTCGGGATCAAAACGTTCAGTCGCGAGCAACTTGTCGCGAGTTTTTCGAGCATCGAAGCGCGCCGCATTACGAGTCAACCCACCGTTTCGCTCCTCCAGTTCGGCCCAGGTCACCGCCGGATCGAAATAGGCGCGCATCCGCTGTTCCAGCACGTCCCGGTCGATGTCGATCAGACCGCCGCCGCGTTTTTCCATCAGACCGTTGGTCGGCGGTTCGGCGCACAGGTCGAGGACGCTCGGCCAACTTTGATAAGCGACCGAAATCGTCATCGGGCGAAACGAAAAGCGGTTCTCCCGGTTCGGCTGCGCCAGTTGGTACTGGCCGTCGAAATCTGGCGCGTCCAGGCTTGCCAACAATCGTGCCCGCCGCTCCGCCGCCCGCGCTGCGTCAATGTCATCACGAAACCGCACGACAGCCGGACGCTTGGCAGACTTCGAGCGGCCAGTTTTGACCCAGAGCGACGTGACGACGCCTTGTTGGATGCCTTCGGAAAAACCGGAGATGGCGAACACCGTCTCGCTGGTGCGGCCATCCGGCGCATATTCGCTGATCTTGCGATTGCCGTGCAGGTTCTCGACCCAAATCTTGTCGAACGACTGCAAAAGATGCTGACGCAGCACCACGAACGACGGATCGCCCACCCAGGAATGATTCGAGATGTAGCACACCACGCCGCGCCCGGTTTTGACGATCCGCCGCTCGGCGACGCGGAAAAAGCGCACATAGAGATCGTCCAGATTGAATTTTTTGATCCCCCAGCCGCCGTCCGTGACCGGCTGGTTCAGATTCTCCTTGTACGCCTCCACCAGATCGCCCTCCTCGTCCGGGCTGACGCCGGCGAAGGCGTTGTAGGGCGGATTGCCGAGAATCACCAGAATGGCCTTGCGCTGCTTGATTTCGTCGGCCCTGTCGCGCTCCTCCTGGAATTCCGGAAACGGAATGGCCATCTGCTGGCCGGCCTGCGCCAGCGGCTCCCAGTTGGTCAGGGCGTTGGTGAGGTAGATGCCGGCGCGCTCCCGATCCTCCCGCAGCAGCACGCCGAACTGCCGCAGCAACAGGCCCAGTTGCAGATGAGCGACCACGAAGGGCGCGGGCAGGATTTCAAAGCCGAAAACGCGCGCCAGCGCCGCCTGCTTGAGTTGCGCGGACGTCAAGGCCGAGCCCCCCTTCTCGTGCAAGATTTGCCGAATCCGCCGCAATACCTCGACCAGGTAGGCGCCGGTCCCGCAACAGGGATCGAGCACCAGCACCGCGGGATCGGCCAAGCCGTCGGTCAGATGCAGTTCCTCGCGCAACACGGCGTCCACTCGCGCGACCTGATAGCGGACGATTTCCGGCGGCGTGTACCAAACCCCCAATTGTTTGCGCAGCGCCGGGTCGTAAGCTTTCAGGAAGGGCTCGTAAAAATACTGGACGGCGTATTCTTCCTCGAAATGCTTGAAAAATTCGTCCCGCACCACCCGATTGAGCGCCCTGCCGGCCCAGTCCAGTACCTCGTCGAGATGCAGCGGTTGCAGGCGTTTCGGCGTGGCGATCTGCTCGAACAGGCTGGCGATCATCGGCACGTGCAGATTCCAGGCGGCGGCGCGCCAGTCGAACGCGCCCGTTCCACCCTGCCGCGCCCACAGCACCCAAGCGGAAAACACGCCGTAGAACAGGGTTTGCACCAGGGTCGCGCGGAAAAAGCGTTCGCCGCTTTCGCCCTCGAATTTCAGCCCCAGCGCTCGTTCCAGACCCTCGCGCAGCAACACCAGTCCCGGCAGATCGCTGGCGTTGTCCACCCGGACGCGGGCTTCGCGGGCATGAGAGGCGAGAAACCAGGCCAAATCCTGCGGATCGGTCAGCGGTGCGTTGTAACTGAGCGCACGCGCCAGAAAGTCCAGCAAACGGTCGCCGAAGCGCGCGGCGGCCTGGCGCGGCTGGCGCAGCAGATCGAAAAATTCCGCTTCGCTGGCCGCCAGTTGCAAGCGCTCCAACGGAACCATCTGGCCGGCAACGTCCCGTCCGACCAGCACGAAATCGCGATAATTGCTCACCAGCACCACGCCGTAATGCTGGCCGTAGCGGATCACCTGCTCGCTCGCGGCGACGGTCAACACCTCGTCGCGCCAGCCCTTGACCTCTACCACGCCGCGTTCCGGCTTCTGTCCCGGCAACGGTTCGCCCTCCAAACCGGCCTCGAACTGGCCGGCGGCGAACAGTCCGAAATCGGGATTGCCGGCCCCGGTATCGCGCAATTGCGGCACGGCCCGGACTTGAGGATCGAGGCCATCGCCCACCTGGTTGAGCAGGTTTTCCAGCGCACCGTAGTACGAAGTTTCAACGACGACGCCGCCGGTATCGTGAATCTGGCCGAGCGTGGCGAAGTAGGTTTCGAGGGAATGCATGGAGATTATTTTCCCTGCTCCCACAACAGATTGTGGAAGGGATGCTGATCCTTCCAGCGGTAGGCGTGAAAATCACGCGCGTCGGTACTGACGATGCGCCCATCCCCCAGATGTTCCGCCAACACCACCAGCGAAGCATCGGTCAAGTCCATGGGAAGGTTGACGTACCTTGTCATCAATTGAACGATGCGAGGACAGTGATGCTCTTCCAAGGTAAAGATGCGGATACCCATACCGGCAAAAACGTTCAGCATCCTCAATGTTCGGTCAGTACCGACACGAGCGAGCAGCAAGTACGCCAATTCGGTCAAAACAGGCCAAGTCGTGATCAGCGGCTCGCGATTGGTCTTGATAAGTCGTTGACTTACAAAATGATGGGTATCTCTATGATCGACAAAGGCGAGCCATACACCGGTATCGACGATGATCACCTTGTGTTCCTCGTATTCGTCTCAAAAAGCTTCTGCTTGTAAGTGGTTGAAAGTTGTTCATCGGTTTCAATGCAACCTAACAAACCCGCCTCAACCAAAGCCTTATTAAAGGGGAGACACGTATTCTTCTTCCCCGGATGTTTCCTCCCCAGATGGCGCCGCCTGATGAGGAATCAAAGTGACATCAACAGCTTGTACATCTCCCCAATCCTCGGGTAACTCAACCACAACCCGACGCCCCACGACGGGACGCACCACTTGTAGACTCGGCATAACGCTCTCCTTTCAAATCGCATGGGTAATTCCACTTCCACCGCTCCGGCAGAAGCAATGATTCAGAACTCCAACAAAATCGGATCCAGAAACGCCGAGCGTTCCCGCCGACCGCCGGCGTCATGAATTTCAATTTGTCCATCCTCGAACACGATCCAGACTTCCCCCGCTCCCGCATCCAGATAGAGCGCGATTTTCTCCGCCATTTCCTGCCGGCTGTTGGAAGGCGACACAATTTCCACGCACAATTCCGGGGCGCGTGGATAGGGCGTGGCAAAACCGTGCTGGCGAATGAAATCCGCCGAGCACCAGACCACATCCGCTACCCTGACACCCTTCGCGGTTTGAATGGAACACTCGACAATCGGCCGGCCCCGCCCGTGTAGTTGCTGACGCAGCAACGAATACAACTCGCCCTGAATGGCGCCGTGTCGGTTGGAAGCCGGACTCATCACGATTTTCCCGTATTCATTCAATTCGATCTTGTAGGGCAAGTCCCGCAAGACCGGGTCAGCCAATACCTCAGCCCATTCCATTGTTCGTTACCCCGCAAAGTTTCAAAACGATATAGGTCTTCTAACTGAATTG
>DGFE01000018.1 GCA_002391525.1 Competibacteraceae bacterium UBA3908 | reverse complement strand
ATTTCGCAAGTCGCGTTCGACGGGGTTGAGATCGGGCGAATAGGGCGGGAGAAAGAGCAGGCGTGCGCCTTGGGCGGTGATCAGCTCGCGCGTTTTCGCGCTTTTGTGGAACGCGGCGTTGTCCAGGATCACGACATGCTCGGGGGTGAGCAACGGACAGAGCTGCCGGGCGAGCCAAGCGTCAAACACGGCGGTGTTGCAGGTGCCGTCAAAAAGCAACGGGGCTTCCAGGCGCGATCCGATCCGCGCGGCGAGCAGCGAGGTCCGGGGCCGCTTGTGACCGGAGACCAGGCCCTGGACGCGCGCCCCCCTAGGGCCATAGGCATGGCGGCGGTCGGCGCCGGGTTCAAACCCGCTTTCATCCGCGTACACCAGAATCTTCCCCCGCCGTTGCGCGCGGTCTCGCCAATGCCCGTAGGCTCGCCGCTTTCGCGGGTCGCGCTCCCGATAAGCCCAGCGTTTTTTTTGCGGCGGATCCCCAGCCGCCGCAGCGCGCACCACACCCCGTTGCGGGAGACCCCCAACGCCCGCGCCCGCTGCTGCAACGTCCAATCCGGATGCGCCTTCACCTGCGCCCGCAACGCCTCCCCGTCTATCCGCCGGGGTCCACGCGGCCCCGGACGCCGGTAGGCCAGCCCGTCCTCGGCCTTCAACCACCGATACACGCTGGCAATCCCGACCTGAAACCGGCTCGCCGCGTCCGCTTTGCGCCCCCCGTCGGCCACAAACCCCAGCACCCGTTTGCGCAAGTCGCTCGAACACCGCATCGCCTCATCACCTCCGCGCGTCTCGTCGTCCCTTTAGCTTATCAGTATTCTTAAGATTGGCTATAAGAGAGCATAGCGGCCACCTCATCAGCCAAAACGGAGGCGGACGTATGATACGCCAGGTGGCTGTGTAACCGCTGCTCGTTATACCAGCGCTGAAATGCAGGTAACAGTGCCCTAAGGTCGGCCAGGGTATTGACCTCGTGTCGAAAGACGAACTCGTGCTTAAAGGTACGATTCAAACGCTCTAGGATACCCATGCCGCCGATCTGGGCGACGCGGCAGCGGACCCACTGGCCGATGATCTGACAGACCTGTTGAAAATGGCCGGAGGTAAAGTCCGAACCGGCGTCACTTTGCACCACGCGTGGCCCAACCAGTCCCAGGGCTGACAACTGACGATGACCGTGCAACAAGGTGGCGGCGGCGCTGGCGGCCACGCACTGGCGGGTTTTGACGTCCTCGACGAGATAGACCCAGGCGACGCCATCGTCCAACCGGAATCGTGTGGCGTCGATCTGGAGCCGTCGCCCTTCGGGCCAGTCGCGCTCGGCGAGCACCGCCGGTGCGGGCCGCTTCTTCTTCAGCGGCGGCGGTCGCAAGCCCAACACGCCCAGGAGTCGGCGGACTCGCTCGCGCCCGATCCCAATGTGTTGTTGACGCAGGCGATGGTAGGTTCGACGATACCCGTAGGTGGGCTGTGCGCCCGCCACGCCCAAGATCGCCGTGACCGCCTGCGATTGGAGCGCACCCCGTTGCTCGCGCCGTGCACCCCCTTGCAAATAGTCATCGCCAGTACGGTGGCCCCACCACGCGCATGAATCCCTTGATCGACCGTCGTTGGTGGTCTCGATCATAGAGCTTGGCGATGGCAGCCATGCTTGAATCCGCCCGAGCTTTTTTTTTTGAAATTTCGATCTCTGGCGCCTTTTCGCCCAGCAATTTCTTGAGCTGGTTATTCTCCGCTTCTAGTCGTTGGTCAGCCGTTTGGCTCTTCGCGCCGTTTAACCCTTGGCAGCCGCTTTCCAGAAAGCGCTCTTGCCAGCGCTAAACCGGGTTTTCGTTCGCCCCCCCGCTGGCGCGCGACCTCCGCCACGCTCTGGCGCTCGCTCAATACCGCCAGCACCGTCGCCAGCTTTTCCTCGACGCTCCAACTCCGGCGTTGCTTGCCCATGATGTCCTCCAATCAAAGTCTCTTCGGTTTGACTTCTCATGGAAGAATTTCTTGGGGCATTACCTACCCTCAAACTCCGAGACGAAGAACTGGAGGACGAACGCCAGCGGCTCAAAACCGCCCTTGAAACCGCTCAACAACAGCTCGCCCGCGCCCAAGCGCAAGCTGCTGCCCATGATCATGGTCGCGAATGGGCATTCGGCCAGTGGGAAGCGACCCTTGCCCAAGGGGAGCGCCAGATGCTGCAACAACGCCAGCAGCAAGCTGAGCAAACCCAACAGGAGGCCGTGCGTCAAATCGAAGTCGCCCAAGCTCGCACCCAAGCGGCTGAACTACGCGCTCAGCGGGCGACGAACGCCTTTCAGCGCGTGAAGCGGAAATCTTCATCGAAGAGCCCGACGCAGACGAAGCAACTATGTAGATCAACGGCATTGCTGGAAGCGGTTTTAAAGACAAGGCCGACCGTAGGCTCTCCGGCGGGCGACGGCACGCCAGCTCATACTGCGGCAGCGAGCGCGTCGAGTACCTCGGAATCGCTTGCCCGGGGATGCACCGTCACCCGCAGCAGATCGGCCATCGCTGGGTGGGTCGGACGGTGCACGGCAATCTGCGCCTGCCAGAGCTCGCTTTGGCAGGCGGCGGCGGTAGCTGCAGATCGGCAAGGAATGGTCACAAAGTTGGTGGCGCTGGGCAGCTGCGGAATGTCACGGGCCGCCAGCCGCTGGCTCAGATCGTCGCGCAGTGCCAACGTCGCCTTCCGCAGCGCTGCCTGCTGCGGCGTATCCAGCAGCTCCGCCGCAACGGCCTGGGCCAGGCCGGATACTGCATAGTGAATACGTACCTGCTGGGCGATCGCGAGCAAAGCAGGATCGGCAATCGCATAACCGAGGCGCAGGCCGGCCAACCCATACCCCTTGGAGAAGCTGCGCAGTCGCACCATCTGCGGCACCATGCTGGCACTACGCGGCGTCGCGGCGAAGTCGGCGTAGGCTTCGTCCAGCAACAACAAGCAACTCGCGGGCAGCTCAGTGGCGAACGCCAGCAATTCGCCTTCGTCGTAGCTGGTCCCGGTCGGATTGTCCGGATCGGCCAAATACACTACCGCCGCCGAATGATCATGCGCAGCGCGGAGCAGCGCCGGCAAGTCGGCACATCGCGCGAACCGCTCGCGACGATAAGGCACTTCAACGGTCGCCAGGCCGAGTCCGGCGGCGAAATAGTTGAAGGTCGGATAGGTGCCGGCACTGCTGACGACCGTCAGCCCGGCATCGGTCGCGGCACGCAGGAAGAGCAGAAGCAGGCTATCGGCGCCGGCGTCGATCAGCAGCGCCGCAGGATCGACGTCCAAGCAGTGGCCGAGGCGGCGCCGCAGCGCACTGGCGGACGGGTCCGGGTACTGTTGCAAGAGGTCGCTCAGCTGCGGCGCCAAGGCGTCCAGCACGCCGACGCCATAGTCGTTGTCGAGCCGCAGCGCTTCATTCGCGCCTAAACGGTCGACGATGGGATGGCCCAACTTGGCCTCCAGCCAGGCCAGGCCCGGAAATGGATTTTGGACAGGCTGCCGTCGCAGCGCCAGCGGGATATAGAGGCTCATTGGAAGACAAGAAATCAGGGTTGGCAATCGCTGCCGGCGGCTATACCCGCCGCAGCCCCAGATAAAGTCGCCCGGTCGACGGTGACAGTGTGCGTTCGAGGCAACGCAGGCCGTGATCTTCCAGTGCCGCGATCAGAGCGTCCGCGCCGAACGTGCGCTGGCTCAAGCGTTCGCAGCACGCGACGCGGCCGGCTGGATCGACGAACGAGAGGTCGACCTGCAGACAGCCATCGGATGGATCGACGTCGACCAGCGTTGCCTGGCGAGTCCAAGCGTCGCCACTGACGTCGAAACGCGCGACTCCGTTGAAATGCGGCGTCCGGGCAATATCCGGCAAATACGCGTCCAGCCGGAGCTGTCCGCCCGGGACCAGCGCGGCAGCCAGGCTGGTCGTCGCCGCCGCGACGTCGGCATCGGTCAGCAAATGGGCGGTGACCGCCCCGGGCATCAGGATCGCGGCGAACCGCGCGGCCAGCGGCAACCGGCGCACATCCGCTTGAAGAAAGCCCGCCCGCGGCCAACGCTGCACTGCCTCCGCCAACATGTCCGGATTGAGATCGCACACTGTCAGCCGATGCGCGAGCGCTGCCGGCAATACGGCACTGTAGCTGCCGATCAACAGCAGCCGGTCGGTGGCCGCCGTGGCCGCCAAGGCCGCACGGAAAAACGCGACGTCCAGGCCGGGCACAACACCCTGGCCATAGAACGCCAGATGCACGGCGGCAAGATCTTGGTAGAGCGCCGGCGAGGCTTCCACCGGCAGCTGCGGCGCCTCTGGCGGCACGACCGGCGGGACAGCGCTCGGTGCAACCATCAGCCACGCCGGGTTTCGGCCAGCACATTGCGATGATCCCCGGTCTCCAGGATCCCGCGTAAGCACTGGGCGGCCTTCGCGCGCAGCTCAGGCAAGGCGCGATCGGAATAGAACGCAACATGCGGCGACCATAACGTCGCCTCGCTATCGGCCAGCGGTGCCAGCGGCGCCCGGGTTTCGTCGGAAAAAACATCGAGCGCAACACCGGCCAAGTTGCCGGCGGCGACCGCCGCCGCCAGCGCCTGGGGCTCGATGATCGGCCCGCGGGCGGTGTTGACCAAGTATTTGTCCTGCAGCTTGCCCAGCGCGCGGGCGTCGATCAAATGCCGGGTCACCGCGTTCAATGGCGCGTGGATCGTCAGCAACTGGCAGCGGTCCAGCAATTCGTCCAAGGTCTCACACCGGTCGATACCGACGGCCTTGTCCCAGCCGCTGGGGCGCTCTGGATCGTAGAAGGCGACCTCGCAACCGAAGGCTTGGAAGCGCCGGGCGACAGCGGTCCCGATTCGCCCCAGGCCCAGGATGCCGACGCGCAATCCGCGCAAGCGCGGCATCGGTCCGACCTCCCGCCAGTCCCAGCTGCCGCCGCGAACCAGCCGGTCGCCGCGCGGCAGCCGCCGCAGCATTGCCAGTGCCAGCGCCAACGTGTGGTCGGCCACCTCCTCGGTTCCATAGTCGGGAACGTTGGCGACTTGAATCCCCTTTGCCGCCGCCGCCACCAGGTCGATGTTGTCGTAGCCGACGGCGGCGCGCACGATCCCCCGGCAGGCGGTCAACTGATCGATCGCCGCAGCGTCGAGCGGCACCAGATGCCAGGAAATGATGCCATCGCAAGCCGCCGCAGGCGGCGGCAAATCGGCGGCGGTCGCAACCTGAAATAGCTCAATCGTACCGGCGCCGGCAAATACGGCTTGCTCTATATCCGGCTGCGCTACATAGGAATGCCGCAGCGAATCGATAATACCAATCTTCAGCATGGCAAATACGCCCTTCAACAAAAATTGATCGCGACAGACGCCCACGACACCAGGACGGATGGGCGCTTGTTCGCTAATGCGAGAAATAGCGAACTGCAGCGCACGTCGCGGTCCCCAGCGCGACACCGAGCAGCGTGTTGCGTGACCGCCAAACGGTGACCGCCACCACGACGGCGGCTAGCCATACCGCGCTGTCCGACGAACCGAGCAGTTTGGGTCCGATCAAGGCCGCCAGCACGGCCGCCGGCAAGTTGGCGAGGAAGCGTTGCACGAACGGCGATTGCAGGCGGTCGACCGGCAAGAAGATGCCGCCGATCCGAGTCAGATAGGTCACCCCCGCCATCAGCAGCACCGCCCACAATTCCAGCCAGGTCATGAGTTCTCCTTGTTGACAGCGGCAGAGACCGTGGGGGCGTCCGGAGCCACTGCGGGTGCCGGCGCTGCCGCCTCCGATCCGGTTAACGCCGCGACGATGGCGCTGGCAGTAATGGCGGCAATGAAGACCGCCAGCGGCCCCAGGCCCGGCAACAGGGATAGCGTAAAAGCCAAGCCAGCCGATAACAGCCATACTGCGTAGTCGGAACGCCGCTTGCGCAACAGAATCAGCAACGACAGAAACATCGCGATGAAAGTGAAATCCAAGCCCCATACGGCCGGATTAGGGATCGCCGCGCCGAAGCGGGTGCCGACGAAAGTACCTCCGACCCAGCCGAGATAGATCAAGCCGCCGCAAGCCAGGAAATAACGCAACGAGGCCCGCCGCTGTTTGAAGCGGTGCTCCGATAGCGCCCAGGTTTCGTCGATCAGCAACAGCGAAAATGCCGCTGCCAGAACACTGCAGCGGTGCCCGCGCAGCGTCGGCGCCAGCGTCGCGCTCATCAGCAAATGCCGCAAATTGACCGCCAGCGTAGTGAAGGTGATCGCCGCGACCGGCAACGCCTGCACGCCCTGCCGCCAAAAGTCGACCGCGACAAATTGCGATGCGCCGGCAAAAACCAACGCGCTCATCAGCGTCGCCGCCAGCGGAGAAACCCCGTTGCGCACACTCAGCAGGCCAAACACCAACCCGAAGGCAAAACCGCTGACGATGATCGGCGACGCATCCCACGCCGCCTGCCGCAACACGCCAGGGTCGGCCGCACCGCCCGGCTCCACCGTCGTCGATTCTGGCATCGCTTCAACCGGGGAAGACACAAGGCTCCCCTTTCCAGTTGCGGAAGTTCATGAATTCGCGACCTTCGCGTGACTCCAGCTGCGGCGCCTCGCCCGGCAAATGCAAAGGCACCGTGAACTTGCCGGTTTTGTGCGGCAGAACGAACTCAGGAACCGCCATGTTCGAAATCCGGCGTTTCATCTGGCTGACGATGGCGATTCCGCGGCTGATATCGGAGCTGAACTGCGTATCACCGGGGGAGAACGGCATGAACTGGTACAGGTAGTGCGGCAGCACGCCGTTCCGGTACAAAGTCAGACACAATTCCTTCATCACCGGAAGGCTATCGTTGATACCGGCCAGCAGCGCGATGTTGGCGAACAGCAGCGGCACGGCGGAACGCAGCTTGCCGACAGCGGCGATGAACTCTGCGGTGATTTCGCGCGGGTGAGCCACATGGACGCCGACCGCCGTGACCCGGGTCTCGCGCAGCGCCGCGACCAGTGCTTCGGTGATCCGGTAAGGGTTGAAGGTCAACGCGCGGGTGTGGACGCGGATGATCAGGTCCGGCCGCAGCGCCCGCAGGTCGCGCAACAGGCCGGCCAGTTGCGGGTCGGCGTGCATCAACGGCTCGCCGCCGCTGAGGATGGCCTCATCAATTTCCGGATGATCGGCGATGTATTTCAGCGTCGCCGCCCAATCCGATTTCTTGAACTTGCCTTTGTCCGACTCGGTTTCGAGCGTCCGTAACGCCTCATAGCAAAACTGGCAATAGGCGTGACACACATTGACCGCACGGATGATCACACGATTGTCATATTTATGTTGACATATCGGCGTCACTATTTCATGTGGCAGCTCCCAGTTTTCTGATTCGCCGTCGTAACTCAAGGCGTGATTGGAATCTTCGGTCCAGGTGGGAACGACTTGCAGCCAAAGCGGATCGTCGACTCGTGGCAAGCCGTGGGCATCACGCTCGATCAGATTGACGTAGTAAGGCGTCAACCCGAGCTTGCGCGAACCGAGGCGCCTGGAGATTCTGGCCAGCAAAGGGGTTCCCGCCAAGGGAGGAAAAGTCCGCACCAGATCGTTAACACTGGTCAAAGCATTCTGCTGCTGCCATTTCCAGTTGGTGAATGCGGCTTCGACATCACGCGATGGCGGTGAAGCCGTCTGGATAGGGGTAACGGTTCGCATGGCGTTGCTCCTGGGAAGGATCAAGGGTGAGTAAAGTCGGGGTGGCTTGGCCTTGACAGGTTAAGCGTAGTAAAGGCTAGTGGGTTTGGGGAGTTTAACTAAATGACAATCCATATTTGTCATATCCAGACTACCCAAAAGATACTCAAAGTGCGAAAGTTTTCAGGCTCAATGAGGTTTCCCGTGAAGACCACAAAATGTAGTGATGTGGGATTTAGGCCCAAAGGCGCGGCCCCTCGATATCCAGCCACAGCCGGCGGAAGAGTTCGACCGGGTCATCCAGGCCAAAGCACCGGCGCTTGAGCAACTTGAGTTTGTTGTTAAGTCCCTCGACGAAGCCACTGGTATGCCACCCATCGAAATAGTTGAGAATGCTGTCCTGCCAGTTATGCAACGTATTGAGGAACTGATCAAAACAGCTCAGCCCCGCCGCTTTGACTCGCTCGGTCCAGCCTTGGAGTCGGGTCTGGGCGGTGGCCCGATCCGGGCTGTGGTCGAAGATCGCCGTCAGCAGGGTGCGCAGGACGTAGGCACTGGCCAACGTGGGCGTCAGTTCGAACAACTCCACCAGCCGGCCTTGCTGATCGGGATTCAGCGATCGCCATTCCCGGCGCAACAGCGGTCGCAACTCGGCGGTCGGCACCGCTCGCTCGGGAGACCGGGCCGCGTTGAGGCGCCGGCATTCCGCCTTGCGCCGGTCGTCAAAGGCCTCGCGGTACTGCACGGCCCCATGGAACCGATCGATCACGATCCGGGCGTCGGGCAGCGCCGCCGCCACCGCGCCGGCATCGCCGTCCCACATGTCGATACACACACGCTTCACCGTGGCCTGCAACGTCGCCGGGATCGTCGCCAGAAAGGCCTGCACCGTAGCCTGCAACCGGTCGGGCAACACCGCCAGGACGTGGTTTTGCCCGGTAAGATCGCGGGTCCAAACCACCGCCACGGAGGCGCCATGGCCCTTGAGCAGGGCCACCTCGTCGATCCCCAGCGTGTCCAGGGCGGTGAAGCGGGCTCCACTCCACGGCGGGCGCGACGTGATGGTCGACGATCCCCTCCACCGCCTTGACGCCCAACCGGCACTGCCAACCGACATCGGCCACGGTGCCGTGGACCAGCCGTTTCAACACGTCCTGCTCGAAGGCTCGGGTGTGGGGCCGGTTCGGTTCGTACCAGGCGCAGCGCTGGGTGCTGGTCGGTCCCCCCGCGCAGTACGGGCACCGGTACCGTTTCGGGTGAATCTCGATCAGCACCGCCCGGCCAAACACCGGCAGGTGGCGCAAGCGGATCGGCCGGTCAACCCCGTGAATCCGGTCAAGCTCCCGGCCGCAGTGATGACACTGGGCTGTCCGCAGCGTACTTTCCACTTCGATCAACAGGGTGGCATCCGGCAATTCCCGGCTGGCCAGCACCCGCACATCGGGCAGATCCAGGGGCAAACGAATCGTGATCGGCATCGCCAGCAGTCCAAGCGTGGTGAGGAACCCCCTCAGCTTTTCATACTTGGGCTGCTGATGCCATCACAAGATATTGTGGTCTTCACGGGAAACCTCATTGAGCCAAGGGAGGCAAACAAAACAGCGGTTAACTTGCGCATGGTATTCTCCTTTTTTGGTTGGTCGGGAGTGTGATCTTGACACTTTTGTGTCGGTTTCTAAAAAGCGTTTAAATTTAAAATCTCAATTATTTTTTGGAACCATACAATTCAAACTGCGGTGGTGTCAGCCGGGTTTATCCGATAAAAGCGGAATTAGTGATGTCGTGATGAGTGGTTGTGTGATTATAGAGTTGCAGGATTCACAGTTGTTCGATTGTGGTGGAGTAGTAAACTCGCTACGTATGAGCGCCGGGATAGCCGTTGGCAAAGGAAAACCCACGTTTTTTGTGTTATCGCACAAAGTCGCCGAAAAGCGGAATGATTGCTTTGATTTCCGCCAGACCATGTTCACGACACAAACGGGATTCATCTCCGCGCATGGTCTGGGGTTACCTGGATCCTCGTCCCCTTGCCAACCGGACGTGTCGGCGAACCGAGCCCTCCTCCGGGGCGCTGCCGGGCCAGGCTCGCGCGCCCAACACCGGTTCTCGAAAAAGCCTCGCCTGCGCGGGGCTTTTTTATGGCCAGTTTGTGAAATAATGCCGCCCATTGGAACCATGGGGAGACAACGCGCGTGAAAAAACTGATCGGTTTAATCGTGGTCATTCTGGTGCTGGCGGCGGGCTTCGTCGGCGCGGCGTACTGGTCCGGCCAGCAGGCGGAACGCTGGTATCAGGAAGCCTTGGCGGAAGGCTCGAAGAATCCCAGCATCAAACCGAGCACGGTCCGTTACGAGCGCGGGTTGCTCTCGTCCCAGGTCGTGACCCGGATTCAGTTCGTGATCCCGGAAGGCGGCGATGCGGGGATGCCGGATCCGTCTTTCTCGATCCGGCAGGACATCTACCACGGTCCGCTGCCGCTGGCGGGGTGGGGCGTACCGGGCGTGCCACTGGCCTGGACCGGCTCGGTGGTGCGGGCCACGCTCGATCCCGAGAGCAGCGCCTGGACCCGCGAGTTGGCGAAGCTGTACGGCGGTCAGGAACCGGTGGTGGCGATTTCGCAAGTCGCGTTCGACGG
>DGFE01000189.1 GCA_002391525.1 Competibacteraceae bacterium UBA3908 | reverse complement strand
GGCGGCATCGCCAGCTTCGTGGCCGCGACCCTGCCGGAGCGAATCGCCCGACTGGCGATGATCGAAGGCTTGGGACCGCCGACCAGCAATCCCGCCGACGGTCCGACCCATCTGCGCAAGGCCATCGAGCAGATGAACGGGCTGCCGCGCAAGCGTCCGCCGCTGTATCCCAATCTCGAAGCCGCGATCCAGGCGCGTTGCGAGGCCAGCGGCCTGTCGTGGACAGCGGCGGCGATCCTGGTGGGCCGCAGCATCCAAGCGGTCGGCGACGGCTACGGCTGGCGCACCGATCCCCGGTTGCGGTTCGTCTCGCCTCTCTATCTGAGCGAACCACAAATCCTCGCCTACATGGAACGCATCGCGGCGCCGGCGCTGTTGATCTGTGGCGCGGACGGCTATCTGGTCAAACGGGCCTACATGCAGGAACGCTACGCCCGCATCGCCGGCTTGACGGTGCGAATCCTACCCGGCGGACATCATCCCCATCTCGAAGATCCCGAACCCTGCGCCCGACTGCTGGCGCCGTTCTTCGCGGCTGATCGCGCCGCGTAATCCCACGTTCAAACAGTCTCTACCCAGCGGATGCAGATCCACGAGAAGGCCGCCTGGCGGCGCACGAAATTTGCATAAGTCCTGAAAATGATAAAGGTAATACTTATTATGTAAATTAAAAATTACACAAAAAAGCGGTCCCACCCTACCCAACCGTCAAGCGGTGCTTCATAATATCGACTGTACTCATATTTTTTATACTAGTATTTGTTGTAAAAGGGAGACAAAACTACAATGCTGTCCAGATCAAGCATTCAGCTCAACTATTCCTTGATGTTCATCGTGACGCTGGCTCTGGTTTTCGGCGCGCTCTTCATCGGTATCCACCAACTGAAAACCCGTCAGTTGCGCAACGAAGCCATGGCGGTGGCCGAACAGGTCGTCGCGTTCCGGGCGTGGATCGCGAACACCGGCGTCGTCTGGGTGGATCATCTGGCGCCGGAATTCAAGGATTTTCTCGGCAAACGAACCAGCGGCACCACGGAGGCGTTCTACTCCAAGAATCCGGCGCTGGCGACCCGCGAGCTTTCGGAAATCGTCAGCCAGACCGCCACCCGCGCCACCTTCCGCGTCACCAGCGACGAGTATCGCAATCCCGCCAACGCCCCGGATCGCTTCGAGATCGCATCCCTCCAGGCGTTCAAAAAAGACCGGGACCTCAAATACGCCGACAACCTCGAAGGCGGCTATTACCGCTACACGCAGCCGATTTTCGTGCAGCAATCCTGCCTGAAATGTCACGGCGATCCCAAGGACGCGCCGCCGGAGGTCATCGAGAAATATGGCGACAAGCGCGCCTTCGGCTACAAGGTCGGCGACGTGCGGGGCATCATCAGCGTCAAGCTGCCCGACGTGACCTTGGGCGACGTCCTGATGTCCGTGCTCAACCCGTACACGCTGGGTCTGATCGCGCTGGCGTTCGTGCTGAATTTTTCATACACCCAGCGGGCGATCATCGTGCGCCTCAAGGGGCTGGCGCGCACGACCGAGCGCATCGCCAACGGCGAGCTCGATTTACCGCTGGAAACCAAGCCGGGCAGCCGCAACGAAATGGATCACGTGACCCGCGCCGTCGATCTGTTGCGCAACAGCGTCGTGGTGGCCATAAAACGGCTCCAGAAGAACCTGTCGTGATTCGCCATCGGGGCGGCGCGCGCAACAAACCGCCCCGGTCCACCGCTGCGAGGCATCGCCATGTCCCTTGAATCCCTGCCGCTGCCAGCCATCGTCGCCCAGTTACGCAAGCTGTGTCAGGAAAAACATACCGGCAATTTTTATTTGCTCGTCAACAACCATCTGCATGGGCGAATCGGCATCCAAAACGGCGAAATCGTCATCCTGGCCTCCGCCGGCAAGCACGGCCTGGATGCGCTGCCCTCGATACTCAGCATCCAATCCGGCAGCGTCGTCTTCAACGAAAGCCCGGTATCGGGCGCCAGTCCGGTTCCCTTGCCTTCCACCCAGGAACTCCTCGCTCGTCTCGACGGCAACAACCCCGCAACGACGACAGCGACGGCGGAATCCAGCGCGGCGTCCCCGAACCGCGCCTTGTCGGCGACCGCCAAAACCGTGCTGGAACAAACGCTCAAGGAATTCATCGGCCCCATCGCCAGCGTACTTTGCACTCACCATTTCCGCACCGCCACGACGCTGGCCGCCGCCATCGACGCCCTGGCCGACGAAATCCCCGATCCGAAAGCGGCGGCCCGGTTTCACGAACTGGCGCGCAAGCGACTGGATTGACGGCAGCGGCCCGCCCGGCAACCGCCCGTTCGCGCCACTGTCCAAGGTTTGTCGATTCGGGTAAAGTTCAAAGCGCCGTTTTCAGACCCTACCGAGACCAGCCGTGCGGGATTACCTGATTGCGCCTTCGATTCTTTCCGCCGACTTCGCCCGGCTCGGCGAGGAAGTGGACGCCGTGCTGGCGGCGGGCGCGGACCTCGTCCATTTCGATGTGATGGACAACCATTACGTCCCCAACCTGACCGTCGGCCCCATCGTGTGCGAGGCGTTGCGCAAGCATGGCGTCACCGCGCCCATCGACGCCCATCTGATGATCAAGCCGGTGGACCGCATCATTCCCGATTTCGCCATGGCCGGCGCCACCTACATCACCTTTCATCCCGAAGCCAGCGAGCACATCGACCGCAGCCTGCAACTGATCCGCGACCACGGCTGCAAGTCCGGGCTGGTGTTCAATCCCGCCACTCCGATGGACTGCCTGAAGTACGTCATGGACAAGGTGGACATGGTGCTGTTGATGTCCGTCAATCCCGGCTATGGCGGTCAGCGCTTCATCCACGGTACCCTCAAAAAACTGCGTGAGGCGCGCCGCCTGATCGACGACAGCGGTTATCCGATCCGGTTGGAAGTGGACGGCGGCGTCAAGCTCGACAACATCCGCGCCATCGCCGAGGCGGGCGCCGACACTTTCGTCGCCGGCTCCGCCATCTTCGACACGCCCGATTACCGCGCCACCATCGCCGCGCTGCGCGCGGAACTCGCCAAGGCCGACTGCTGAAACCATGTTCGAGAACGTCACCGCACTCTTCTTCGACCTGGATGGCACGCTGGTGGACAGCGTGCCGGACCTGACCGCGGCGGTAAACGTCATGCTGCGCCAACTGGGCCTGCCGGCGCGCGAAGAGGCGCAGGTGCGCACCTGGGTCGGCAACGGCATGGATAACCTGATTCGTCGCGCCCTGGCCAACGACATGGCCGGGCAAGCGGACCCCGATCTGTTCGCCCGCGCCCGCCCACTGTACAAGGTCGCCTACGCCGACCACATCAGCGTTTACAGCGAACTCTACCCCGGCGCGCGGGAGGGACTGGCCGCGCTGCGCGCCGCCGGTTTGCCGCTGGCCTGCGTCACCAACAAAGCCGCCGAGTTCGCCTTGCCGCTGCTGGACCGGCTGGGCATCGGCCACTTCTTCGCCGCCGTGGTCGGCGGAGAATGCATCCCTCATCCCAAACCGGCGCCCGACGCCCTGCTGCTGTGCGCGGAACGACTGGGCGTACCCGTCGCCCGCGGTCTGATGGTCGGCGATTCCGTCAACGACGTGGGCGCCGCCCGCAACGCCGGCTGTCCGGTGGTGTGCGTGCCCTACGGCTACAATCATGGCCGCGACATCCGCGACGCCCAGCCGGACGCCGTGATCGACTCCATCGCCGAACTGCCCACCCTGCTGCGCAAAGCCGTCTGATGCCCGGAAATCCGCTGCCTTCCTCTCTGCTCGCGGGCGCGAAATCGATCCCGGATTTCCGATGGCGCGGCTAGCCTAAAACCGGTCCCGCTTTGCCGTTCCGCCCCACTTCCGCCATTCAAGGCTGTCCACGCCCATGAATCAGACTGATTTCCAACGCCTGGTCGGACAAGGCTTCAACCGCATTCCGGTCGCCCGCGAAGTGCTGGCCGACCTCGATACTCCCCTCAGCACCTATCTCAAGCTGGCCGACGCGCCGTACAGTTATCTGCTGGAATCGGTGCAGGGCGGCGAAAAATGGGGCCGCTATTCCATCATCGGCCTGCCCTGCCGCAAGATCGTCCGGGTGCGCGACCAGCGCGTGACCGTCGAACATGCCGGCGAAATCGTCGAGTCGCTGGATTGTGTCGATCCGCTGGCCTGGCTTCAGGAATTCCAGAGCCGCTACCGGGTACCGGCGACCGGTGAAGGCTTGCCGCGCTTCATCGGTGGTCTGGTCGGCTATTTCGGCTACGACACCATCCGCTACATCGAACCCCGGCTGGCCCGCTGCCCCAACCCCGATCCGCTGGACAACCCGGACATCCTGCTGCTGGTCTCCGAGGATCTGGTGGTGTTCGACAATCTGGCCGGGCGGCTGTATCTGATCACCCTGGTGGACCCGGCGGTCGAGCGCGCCTACTCCCGCGCCCAGCAACGCCTGGACGAGTGGAGCGAACTGCTCCGGGCTCCGCGCTCGCTCTACGCGCCGTACCGCCCCCATCCGACCGCGCGGGAGATCGAATTCGTCTCGGGCTTCACCCGGCAGGGTTACGAAGCCGCGGTCGAGCGAATCAAGGAGTACATCCTGGCTGGCGACTGCATGCAGGTGGTGCCGTCGCAGCGGCTGTCGGCACCGTTCCGGGCCGCGCCGCTGGACCTGTATCGGGCGCTGCGCGGCCTGAATCCTTCGCCCTACATGTATTTCCTGAATCTGGGCGATCTGCACATCGTCGGCTCCTCGCCGGAAATCCTGGCGCGGCTGGAGGACGGCTTGCTGACGGTGCGACCCATCGCCGGCACCCGCCAGCGCGGCGCCACCGAGGAACAGGATCAGGCATTGGAGGCGGAATTGCTGGCCGATCCCAAGGAACTGGCGGAACATCTGATGCTGATCGATCTGGGCCGCAACGACGTGGGCCGGGTCAGCGAGATCGGCAGCGTCCGCGTGACCGAGCGGATGACGGTCGAGCGTTACTCCCACGTGATGCACATTGTCTCCAACGTCACCGGGCGGCTGCGTCCCGGCTTGACGGCGATAGACGCGTTGCGCGCCACCTTTCCGGCGGGCACGGTCAGCGGCGCGCCCAAGATTCGCGCCATGGAGATCATCGACGAACTGGAGCCGGTCAAGCGCGGCATCTACGCCGGGGCGGTCGGCTATCTGTCGTGGTCCGGCAACATGGACACCGCCATCGCCATCCGCACCGCCGTGCTCAAGGACGGGATGTTGCACGTCCAGGCCGGGGGCGGCGTCGTGGCCGATTCGATCCCGGCCAGCGAGTGGGAGGAAACCATGAACAAGGGCCGGGCGCTGTTCCGGGCGGCGGCGCTGGCGGAGCGGGGCCTAGACGAACCGAGAGCGGTCGGGGACGCATAGCACCGAACGCCCTCGCGCCCTCCCCGGCGTCGCTCAGCTCAATTCGGCGATGGCCAACCGGCGCAACATGGCCTTGCGCTTGTCGAGGTGGGTATCCATGCGCGACAGGATGCCGCTCAGGAACCGCACGGTCTCGACGATGTACGGTCCCTTGTTGAGCATCGCGCACTCGGCCCGGCTGCTCATCACTGCGTCCGACACTTCGGCGCGCGAGGGCGAACCCTTCTTGGCCATGCCTTCCAGGATCTGGGTCGCCCAGATGACCGGCACGTGGGCGGCCTCGCACAGCCACAGGATTTCCTCCTGCACCTCGGACAGCCGCTCGAAACCCACTTCCACCGCCAGATCGCCTCGCGCCACCATCACCCCCACCGGCGGCGAGCGCAGGCTGGCCAGCAGGATGCGCGGCAGGTTCTCGAACGCCTGCCGGTTCTCGATCTTCAGCACGATGCCGAGATGGCCGGCGCCGAGCCGGTGCAGGTGATCCTCCAGCAGCAGGATGTCGTCCGGACCGCGCAGAAACGACAGCGCCACCATGTCCACATGGCCGACCACCTGGGTGAGATCGGCGATGTCCTTGTCGGTCAGGGCCGACATCTCGAACCGGGTGTCGGGGAAGTTGATGCCTTTCTCCGCCCGCAACCGGCCGCCGTTGGGACCGGTGTGGGTGATCCGAATGGTAATGACCTCGCCGTCGTTGGCCTTGACCATGCCGCCGATCTTGCCATCGTCCAGCCACACGCTTTCGCCCGGTCGCACCGACCGGAACGCAGCGTCCAGGGTACAGTGGACATGGGCCGGACCGATCACGGCGCCCGCATCGTCGCGGGTGGCATTCTCGCCCGGCGTCTCGGCGCGGGTCAGCAGCAGGATATCGTTGGGGAACAGCATGATAGGCGGCGTGATTTCCGGTAACGGACCGATGCGGCCGTCGGCGATCTTCGTGCGATCCCGCAGCAGGGTCAGCGGTGCCTGATCCACGGCATAGATGATCTGTTCGGTTTCGGCCAGGCAGGACTGGCCCTGACGCGATACGACGCGCAGACCGCGTTCCCGCTCCCGGCCATCGATCAGCGAGAGTTCGTCGCCGGGTTGCGCCGCTTCCAGCAGTTCCCGGCTGACGGGCATGACCACCGCGATCCCCTCGGGGGCCGGCTCGGGCGTCTCGGCCAGGGTGAGCCAGACTCGCGCCGGGGCCAGCACCCGCGCCAGATGATCCCGTTTGGGTCGAATCTTGAGCAGGCGACCGACCGCGGCGAGCGGACCCGTGCGCAATTTTGGGCCGCCCAAGTCCGCCTGGACGCGGCAACTGCGGCCGACTTCCCGTTCCGCGCGCCGGAGGTTGTCCACCATCGCCCGCCAGGCGTCCGGATCATCGTGCGCACAATTGATGCGCATGACGTCCATGCCGGCCCGTAACAAATCCCGCACCAGCTCCGGCTGGGTGGCCGCCTCGCTGGGCATGGTCACCATGATCCGCACGTAGCGGTTGTTGGGTTCCGGGCCGAGCAGGTTGCGGCTGTGATCCCGCAACAGCAAGGGGCCGGTGCGAAAATCGACGGGTGCGTCGGGCTCCCGCCCCAGCTCGCGGCCGGTGAGCTGCCCCAACACGTCGACCACCGCGTTCAGACTGGCCATGGCGTGCGCTTCGAGCACCCCGAGCGAAGACAGGCCAAGGGAGGCCAGATCGCGCTGCAAGTTGCGGATGTCGTGCTGGCGCACGCCGAGGTAATGCAACAGGTTGCGCGCGCTGGCGCGATAGGCGGGCTCGATCTGGGACAGTTCCTCGGCAAAGCTTTGCTCGACTCGCAAGGCTTCGTCGCGCAGCACCATCAGCGATGGCAGCAACCGCTCGAACAGGCGGGTATTGCTCTTCGTCGTCATGGGGGCCGTCCGGTTCAATGAATGCCAGCACGCTATTCCGTAACGATGTCAATTTCGTGACGTAACCGTTTGCTCCCTTCCGGAAACGCCTTTAAGACTCTATCGCGATGTTCCGGGCGACGATTACGACTTCGACACCGATTCCGGCAGTAAAAGCTATCTTATGAATTTTTCATACAAGCCGAGCAATAGTTCCATCACGATCAAAATCACGATGTACCACTCCACCCGCAAGCTGCGCCGGGCCTGCAACAGATCGAGCACGGTTTCGGCGGTGCGGCCGATCACCTCGAGCTTGCGCTCCAGAGCCAGTTGCCGCTCGCGCAACTCATATTCGCTTTCCAGCCGGACGTAGAGCACTTCCAGATCGGGTCGCTCCCAAAGAATCTCCGGTTTTTCGCCCACCTCGACTCGTCCCACCATGCGGTGCTGCGTCAACAGGATATGGCCGATATGCCGGGTCAGCACCCGCGCCTGATGGGCGCCGCTACCTCCTTGTTCCAAATTGATGGCCAGGGGCTCCACCTGGTCGAACGTGGTGGCGATGCGCCGTTCGTCTTCGGCCAGCGCCACGCTCTTGGCCAGGACGTCGGCGATGATGTGAAACCGTTCCAAAGTCAATTCACGCAACAGCAGCGCATCCTTTTCCAACCCCTCCTTGAGTTCGGCCCCCACGCGGACATCGAGCGTTTCCGTCTCGATTTCGGCGAACGGCCCGCTCACGAGCGGTTGCAGTTGCTTGAGGAGCGCGGCTTCCGCCAGCGGCGGCACGTCGAACAGCACCACCGCCCCATAGCGATACAACACGGCGCAACCCTGCTCGGCGACCGGCACGGTCAGCGGTTGCGCGGCCAATTGCTCCGCGGTCTTCAGGGTACGCAGCTCCAATCGATCCCCAACCAGCAGGGCGCGGATGCGAACGTGATTCTTGTCAGCGAATAGCTGCTCGAACATGGAGGGGTTCCCGTGGGTGACAGGCGCCGAGTTGCGAGAGGTATTCTGGTATAGCCAATCTCCGGATCAGCGGCATCGATTGCCAGAATTCCCTGTTCCATGATGGTCACCCCGCCGTCTTTTGGAGTGCCGCGCCACGGCGCTGGGCTGCGGCGAACAGCACGGCCACCGCGCAAGAAGCCAGTCGGGTTTGCGCGCTGTCGGCGCGGCTGGTGAGCACGATGGGCGCACGGGCGCCGAGCACGATGCCGGCGGCTTCGGCCCCAGCCATGAAGGTCAGTTGCTTGGCCAGCATGTTGCCGGCCTCCAGATCGGGCGCCACCAGGATGTCGGCCTTCCCCGCCACCGGCGATTTGATGCCCTTGGTTCGCGCCGCCTGCTCGTCGATAGCGTTGTCGAAGGCCAGCGGCCCGTCCAGGATGCCGCCGGTGATCTGGCCGCGATCCGCCATCTTGCACAGCGCGCCCGCTTCCAGGGTGGAAGGAATCTTGTTGGTCACCGTCTCCACCGCCGACAGGATCGCCACCTTCGGTTCCGTGATGCCGATGGCGTGGGCGAGGTCGATGGCGTTTTGAATGATGTCGCGCTTGTCTTCCAGGGTCGGCTGAATGTTGATGGCGGCGTCGGTGATGATGATCGGGCGGGGATAGGTGGGCACCGCCAGCAGAAAGCAATGGCTGATCCGCCGCTCGGTACGGAGACCGCCCTCTTTCTTGACCACCTCGGCCAGCAGTTCGTCGGTGTGCAGACTGCCTTTCATCAGCGTTTGCGCCTCGCCGGAAAGCACCGCGGCGACCGCGAGTTCGGCGGAGTGGTGACTGTGATCCGCCGAAACCAGCCGATAGCGCGAGATGTCCAGATTCTCCCACGCGGCGATGGCTCTGATCCTGTCCTCTGGACCGATCAGGATAGGGGTGATCAAATCGTGCTCGGCCGCCTCGACCGCGCCGCGCAGCGCGTCGGCGCTGCACGGATGGACGACCGCGCAACCCAGGGCGGGCAGATCCTCGCAGGCTTTCAGCAGTTCCAGATAGCGATTGTCGCGGCGTAACTGCACTTTCGGCAGATCCCTGAGCGCGTAGCGCATTTTGGTCTTGGGCGCGAGCACCTCGACGAAACCGCTCGCGACTTCCTCGCCCGCCGGATCGACCGCCCGACATTCGAGCAGAATGATGCCGGTTTCCGCCCGTTTTTCCCGGACCGTCGCGGTCGCGGTCACCGGCGCCCCGATAGCCACCGGTCGGCGCAGGCGGACCTCGATGCGCTGGGCCACCGCGCCCAAACCGGGGAGATGAGTATCGGCCAGCGTCGCGAACAACGCCGCCGACCAGCCGGCCTGCCCGCCGCCCTGCCCATACATCGAGGTGTCCGCCGGTCCCGGGTCCAGGTCGATCAAATTGAGGTTGCCGGTGATGATCGCCAGCGCTTCGACGCCGTCCTGATCCAGCGCCCGCGTCAGGCTGGCCTGATCGCCCACCTGGATTTCATCGAAGGTCTTGTTTTCAATCATGTCGTTCATGGTTGTCTTTACCATCATCCGGTTGGCGTCGTTCATGCCCACAACACTTCCAAGGAGAACGCCACCGCCTCGAAGGGAACCGCGCGCATCTCGTCATCCTGCTGATAAACGTGCTCTAGCGACCAACGCCCCTCGCGCAACACGAATACCTCCAGAGTGCGCGAGATCGGATCGATCAGCCACAGAAACGGCACACCCTGGGTGGCGTAAATCGGCATCTTATCCGCCCGGTCGACCCGCGCCGTTCCCGGCGAGAGCACTTCGCACACCCAGTCGGGCGGCAGGGTGAAAAAAGCCGTATCCGGCATGGTGGGCAGACGCTCCCGCCGCCAGCCGGCCAGGTCTGGAACCAGAATGTCGAGGCCGAGATGCAGTTCCGGCTCGTCCAGAATCCACCAGCCGCCGGGACCGCCCCGTCCTTTCTGAAACGGACCAACCAATTCATCGCCGATAGCCGAACTGGCCACGATATGCCTGGGCGCGGGACGTGGGTGGGTAATCAGTTGACCGTGAATGATTTCGCCAACGATATGTTCGGGCAGATCAAACAGATCTTCGTAAGTGGCCAGCTTTTGAGCGGTTGCCGTCATGAGGCAAATTCCTCCCGGCAATTGTTCTACAGGTCATCCGCGGCGCCCAGATACGCCTCGATGACTTTTGGATCGCGGCGCACCTGCTCCGGTGGTCCCTCGGCGATCTTGCCGCCGTATTCCAGCACCACCAACTTTTCGCAGGCCCGCATCACCAGCCGCATGTCGTGTTCGATCAGCAGAATGGTGACGCCGCGCGCCCGAATCCGCCCGATCAGTCCGATCAGCGCTTCGGTTTCCTGTTCGTTCATGCCACCAGCGGGTTCGTCCAGAATCAGCAGGCGCGGCCGGGTCGCCAGCGCGCGGGCGATTTCCAGCCGCCGCTGGTCGCCGTAAGACAGGTTCTTCGCCAACGTTAACGCCTGCTGGGGTAGCCCGACGAATTCCAGTTCCCGCAAGGCTCGTTCCACGGCTTCCTCTTCCACCCGCCGCTGGGAGGGCAAGCGCAGCATGGCGGCCAGAATCCCACCGCGCATCCGGTAATGACAGCCGGCCAGCACGTTTTCCAGCGCGGTCAACCACTGGAACAGGCGGATATTCTGAAAGGTGCGGGCGATGCCGAGCATGATGATGCGATGGGTGCGCAGCCCGTTCAGCGGCGCGCCGGCAAACGTGATTTCGCCACGATCCGGCCGATAATTGCCGGTGATGAGATTGAACACCGTGGTCTTGCCGGCGCCGTTGGGTCCGATCAACCCCACTACCGAGCCTTCCTCGACGGCAAACGACACCTCATCGACGGCGGTCAGGCCACCGAAACTCTTGGTCAGATTTTGCAGGCTGAGGAGTGCCATCGTTTTGTCAAAACCGTCCCCGTGCTGGCAACAGTCCCTGTGGCCGGACCACCATCATCACCATCATCACCAGTCCAAACACCAGCATCCGCGCCCCGGCGAGTTCCCGGAACAGTTCCGGCAGGCCGACCACCAGGAACGCCGCCAGCAGCACGCCGGGAATGCTCCCCGCGCCGCCGAGAATCACGATCATAAACAGCACCACCGACTCCCAGAAACTGAACGATTCCGGCGAGATGATGGTCATCTTGGCCGCGAACAGGGTCCCGGCCATACCGGCCCAGGCCGCGCCCAGTCCAAACGCCGCCAGCTTGTAGTAATCGGTGTTGATCCCGCTTCCTTCCGCCGCCACCTCGTCCTCGCGCAGGTAATTGAGCGCCCGCCCGAACCGCGACCGCTTGAGCCGCAGGAACAGGAAAATGGTCAGCGCGACGCAGCCCCAGATCAGATAGAAAAACTCTTGCGGCTGGCGGATCACGACGCCGAACAGCTTCGGGCGACTGATGCCGAAAATGCCGTTGGCGCCGCCGGTGATGCCGAACACATCGTTGATCAGGGCGATGCGGACGATCTCGCCGACGCCGATGGTGACGATCAGCAGGTAATCCCCGCGCAGATGCACGACGGGCCGCGCCACTGCCAGCGCGAACAGCCCGGCGACCAGTCCGCTCAACGGCAGCGTCCACAGGATCGGAATCTGGTAGCGGGTGTTGAGGATGGCGGCGGTGTAGGCGCCCATCGCGTAGAACGCGGCGTGGCCCATGTTGAACAGCCCGGCCTCGCCCAGGATCAGATTGAGGCCGAGCGCCAGCAGGGCGTACAGACCGATGCTGTTGAGCACGTCCACCTGATAGGCGTTGAGGAACAGCGGCGCGACGGCCAACAGCGCGGCGCACGATCCGGCGACAACGAGACTGGCCCGATTGTTCATACCTTGTCCGCCACCCGCTCGCCCAGGAGGCCGGTGGGCCGGACGATCAAAATCAGGATCAACACGCAAAACGCAATCGCATCTTTCCAGGCGATGGAGATGTAGGCCGCGCCCAGCGCTTCGACCACACCCAGCAGCAGCCCACCCACCATCGCGCCGGGGATATTGCCGATGCCGCCGAGAATCGCGGCGGTAAACGCCTTCATGCCGTAGACCCAGCCCATGGTGAAATTGATCTGACCGTAGTACAACCCCACCATCAACCCCGCCGCGCCGCCCAGCGCCGGCCCCAGCAGAAACACCAGCAGGATCACCCGGTTCACGTCGATGCCCATCAGCCGCGCCGCGTCCTGGTCGATGGCGGCGGCGCGGATGGCGGTGCCGATTCTGGTTTTCTGGATGAACAGGTAGAGCACCACCATCATCAGCACCGACGCCAGCACGATCAGCACTCGCATCAACGGCAGATACAGGCCGAACAGGTCGAGCGTCGCGGCGGGCAGGATGTCGTCGGGATAGACCTGAAAGCGGGCGCCGTAAATCAGCATCAGGGTGTTCTGCAGGAAGATCGATGCCCCCAGCGCCGACACCACCGCCGACAAGCGGGGCGATTCCCGCAGGGGGCGATAGGCGGCCCGCTCCAGAATCGCGCCCATGATCGCCACCAACCCCATCACCATCAGCACCAGGACCAACACGCCCAAGGCAAATCCCACCCGGTCGGTCAGCGCCAGCGAGGTCAGCAGGGTCAGACCGAGATAGGCGCCGTAAGTAAACAGGTCACCATGGGCGAAGTTGATGAGCTTGAGCACACCGTAAACCATGGTGTAGCCCAGGGCGATCAGGGCGTAGATTCCGCCTACGGCAAGGCCGTTGGTGAGCTGCTGGAGGAATTCTTCCATGAGGTCGTCGGGATTCAGGCTGGAGGGAGAGGAACGCCGAGTTGACGGCAAATGCTCGCCGCCGTGAAATCCACGATTTCGCGATGGCGGGGAATGGCGGTGCGACGATGATTGGCCGGGTTTTCCCAGACGGAGTGGTCGCTGCCTTCCCGCAACAGCCGGCAACCCTGTTGGCGCAGATGAAGCAACAAATCCCGCCGTTTCATGCGGCGACCGCTTGCCCCGGCGTCACGTTGACGCGGGAAGCCGCCGTCAACAACAGATAGATGGGTTCTTCGATATCCGCGTCAGGATCGGTCAACGTCAAATCCGGCTGCGGCAAAGGTTCGCCCAACGACAGACACGTCTCCGCCATATCCACCATGGCGCTGGCCAACAATCGCCTCGCCTCGGGCAGGTTTTCCGCGCAGGTCATCACCCCGGGAAAATCGAGCACTTCAGCGTGTACACCGCCATCCACAAATCGATAGATCGCTTTGTAAGTCAACATCGCCGACCCGCCCGGTTTCGGCGGCTCCTTCCCGAAGCTGGAAGGAACCGCGCCAAAGATTTACAGCTTCTGCAACACGAATTTCCCTTCGCCGTCCACCTTGTAGACCCGATACACCTCGCCCTCGCGGTCACCCTTGGCGTCGAAGGAGATCGGACCGCTCAGACCGGGATAGTTCTTGAGATCTTTATGCAGGTAGTCGGCGATCTTGCCGCCGTCGGTGGACTTGGCGCCCGCGATGCCGGCCACCGCCGCCCGGAAGCCGTCGCCGGCCAGCACCGCCCAGATCGAGGGAGGCAATTCGTTATATTTCTTCTGATAATCGGCCAGAAACGCCCTGGCGTCCGGCGTATCCAGGTCCTGCGGCTGCGGCGGGCTGAGGAAGTAGTAACCCTCGGCGGCCTTGCCGGCGATCTTGACCAGATCGACGTTGTTGGTGGCGTCGCCGCCGATGAACGGCACGTTCCAGTTCATACCCTTCTTCTGTTTCAACAGCAGACCGGCTTCCGGATAATAGCCGGTGAACAGCACCACGTCGGGGTTGGCGCCCTTCAGCTTGGTCAGGATGGCGGTATAGTCGTTTTCCTTGGGGGTCAGGGCGTCGAAGAACACGACTTCCGTACCCTTTTTCTTCAGCAGGGCGTTGGCTTCGTCGGCCAGCCCCTTGGCGTAGGAGGTGCTGTCGTGCAGGATGGCGACCTTCTTGAAACCGAGCTTCTCGATGGTTTGCGCCGCCATGCGGCCTTGTTCGTCGTCGCGCGGCGCGGTGCGGAAAAAATGCTTGAAGCCCTTTTCGGTCAGGCGGATGGCGGTGGAGCCGTTGGCGATCTGCGGAATTTTGGCTTCGTCGTAGATGGACTGGCTGGCCTCGGTTACCGAGGAGCCGTAAGTGCCGACCACCGCCGCCACGCCCTTGGTGGTCAGCCGTTGCGCGGCCAACGAGGCGGTGCGCGGATCGCCGCCGTCGTCCTCGGTCACGACCTCGATCGGCTTGCCCAGCACGCCGCCCTTGGCGTTCTGCTGCTCGGCCAGCAGTTCGACGATCTTCTTCATGCCCTGGCCTTCGCTGGCCCAGGAACCGGTCAACGGCGCCATCAGGCCGATCTTGACGGTATCAGCCGCCCACGCGGCGGCGACACCGATTGCCAGACCGACCGCCGCGACCGATGCCAACAGTTTTTGTCTCATGGGTTACCTCCTCGATGGGCTGGGAGCCGGCTGGTCTCCAGGGACCGTCGACGCTATTTTGGAATCGTTCAACGATAGCATCGAAGTTGAAAAAGCGCCAAACTTGCCGCGTAAACCTCTCCAGAAAATGGAGCCTTAGGATGAACGCCCACCCCGACCCGCTCGTCGCCAGCCGCGCCGCCTTGACCGATGCCTACCGAGCCGACGAAGCGGCTTGCGTCGAAACCTTGGTGCGGGAAGCGCGAGCCGCCGCTCGCCAACCGGCCACCGTCGCCGAACGCGCCGCCGGCCTGGTGGCGACCGTCCGCCGCAAGCGTCAGGGAGCGAGCGGGGTCGACAATCTGATGCACGAGTTTTCCCTTTCCAGCCAGGAAGGCATCTCCCTGATGTGTCTGGCCGAGGCGTTGTTGCGGATTCCCGACGCCCCTACCGTCGATCTCCTGATCCGCGACAAGATCAGCCGAGGGGATTGGCGTTCCCACTTGGGCCGCAGCGAGTCCCTCTTCGTCAACGCCGCCACCTGGGGGCTGATGATTACCGGTCGATTGGTCGCCACCCGCCAGGAAGCGACCTTGGGCAACGCCCTGACCCGCCTCATCGCTCGCGGCGGGGAGCCGCTCATCCGGCGCGGCGTCGAATTCGCCATGACCCTGCTGGGCCAGCAGTTCGTGATGGGAGAAACCATCGAAGCCGCGCTCGCGCGCAGCCAGGAGAACGCCCGCAAGGGCTACACCCATTCCTTCGACATGCTGGGCGAGGCGGCGCTGACCACCGCCGACGCCGAGCGCTATTTCCGCGCCTACGAGCAGGCCATTCACGCCATCGGTCGCTCCGCCGGCGGTCAGGGCGCGATTCGCGGACGGGGCATTTCGGTCAAGCTGTCCGCCTTGCATCCCCGCTACTGCCGCGCCCAGCGGGAACGGGTGCTAACCGAACTGTATCCGCGCCTGCTCGCACTGGCGACGCTGGCTCGATCCTACGACATCGGCTTCAACATTGACGCCGAGGAAGCGGACCGCCTCGAACTGTCCCAGGATTTGTTCGACCGCCTGGCTTTCGAGCCGGCCCTGGACGGATGGAGCGGCTTGGCCATCGCGGTTCAGGCCTACCAGAAGCGGGCCTTGCCGCTCGTCGATCATCTGGCGGAACTCGCCCGCGTCAGTGGCCGCCGTCTGATGGTGCGTCTCGCCAAGGGCGCTTACTGGGACGGCGAAATCAAGCGCGCCCAAGTGGAAGGACTGGAGGGTTATCCGGTCTACACCCGCAAGGCGCACACCGACCTCTCCTACCTGGTCTGCGCCCGTCGCCTGCTGACCGCCTCTGCCGTCCTTTATCCCCAGTTCGCTACCCACAACGCCCATACTCTGGCTGCGGTCGAACGCATGGCCGCCGATCTGAGCGTCGTCGAATACGAATTCCAATGCTTGCACGGCATGGGCGAAGCCCTGTACGACAACGTGGTGGGCGGCGACCGGCCAGGCGCACGCTGCCGCATCTACGCGCCAGTGGGTCGGCACGAAACCCTGCTCCCGTATCTGGTTCGGCGGCTCCTGGAAAACGGCGCCAACAGCTCTTTCGTCAATCGCCTCGTGGACGAGACCATACCGGTCGAGGACCTGGTCGCCGATCCCCTTGCCGCGGTCCTGAAATCCGGCGGAACGCCCCATCCCGCCATCCCGTTGCCCAAGGCTCTCTACGGCGGTGAACGCCTCAACTCGGCCGGTCTCGATCTGTCCAACGAGCGCGTCGTGCAATCGTTGGCCGCCGATTTGGAACGGCTCAAAAACCAGCGCTGGGAAGCCGCGCCGCGCCTCGCCGACGGCGACGAGGCGGGCGGCGCTTCAAGCGCCATCACCAACCCGGCCGACCGCAGCGATATGGTTGGCGCGGTGCGGGAAGCCTCCCCGGCCGATGTCGAACGAGCGTTGGCCGCCGCGCACGATTACGCCGAGGCGTGGCATCGACATCCTCCCGCCGAGCGAGCCCGCCTGCTGCGGCGGGCTGCCGATCTCGTGGAAGCCCACCGACCCGAACTCGTCAGCCTGTGCGTTCGGGAAGCGGGCAAAACCTGGCCTAACGCCGTCGCCGAAATCCGCGAAGCCGTGGATTTCTGCCGCTACTACGCCTTGCAAGCCGAGCGTTTGGCGGACGCTGGCGGTTCGTCGCCTGGAGTGGCGGCGTGCATCAGCCCCTGGAACTTTCCGCTGGCCATTTTCATCGGCCAAGTCGCGGCAGCGCTGGCCGCCGGCAGTCCGGTGCTGGCCAAGCCCGCCGAACAGACGCCGCTGATCGCCGCCCAGGCCGTGCGCTGGCTGCGCGAGGCGGGCATTCCTCCGGCGGCTTTGCAACTGCTGCCTGGCCGGGGCGAAACGGTCGGCGCGGCCTTGGCCGGCGATCCCCGCGTGCGCAGCGTCCTGTTCACGGGCTCCCTCGAAGTCGCCCAACTCATCAATCGCGCCCTGGCCGCCCGCGCGCCCGAGCTGCCCGACACCCGCCTGATCGCCGAGACCGGCGGCCAGAACGCCATGATCGTGGATTCCTCGGCCCTGGCGGAACAAGTCGTTCAGGATGTCATAGCCTCTGGTTTCGACAGCGCCGGCCAACGTTGCTCGGCGCTGCGCGTCCTCTGTCTTCAGGAGGATAGCGCCGACGGCATACTGGCCCTGCTGCGCTCGGCCATGCGGGAATTGAAAATCGGCGACCCCGCCGACCTGGCCACCGATGTCGGGCCGGTCATCGACGGGGCGGCCAAGGCCAGCCTTGAAGCGCATATCGCCGCCATGGCTCGAGCCGGTCACCCCATTCATCGGTGTGAGTCGCCGACGGTTTGCGACGCCGGCTGCTTCGTGCCGCCCACGCTGATCGAAATCGACCGGATCGACGAGCTCGACGGGGAAGTGTTCGGCCCCATCGTACATGTGCTGCGCTATCCTGGCGACCGGCTGGACCAGGTGGTGGACGCCATCAACGCCACCGGCTACGGCCTCACCTTCGGCATTCACAGCCGCATCGACGAAACCGTGCAGCGGCTGGCAAACCGGGTGCGCGCCGGTAACATCTATATCAATCGCAACATGATCGGCGCTGTCGTCGGCGTCCAACCCTTCGGCGGCGAAGGCAAGTCGGGTACCGGTCCCAAGGCCGGCGGTCCTTTCTACCTGCCGCGCCTGCTGGAGATCGCCAACCCGGCCCTGGAAACCCTCAGCCTGCGACGCGATACCGACGCGGGGCCTCGCTTGTCCGCCTTCGAGGCGCTGACCGCCTGGAGCCACCGGCGCGGCCTGCGCGAGCTTGCCTTGGCGTGCGCCGAATACGCCACCGCCACCCCGCTGCCCTGCCACGGCAAGCTGCCCGGCCCCACCGGCGAGGAAAACGCCCTTGCTTTCGCTTCGCGCGGCGCCGTGCTTTGCCAAGCGGACAGTGAAACGGCTCTCCACGAACAACTGGCGGCCGTTTTAGCCACCGGCAACACGCCGTTGCTCGCCAGCGGCTCACCAGCGGCGGCAAACGTCTCCCGGCTGCCGGCGGAAGTCCAGGCGGCGATACGGCACATTCCAGCCGGCGACGTCCCGGAACCGGCCGCAATCCTGTTCGATGGCGACCGCCGCGCCCTGGCGGAACTGCGTCGGCGCGTCGCGGCCCAGGACGGCCCTCTGATCCCGATCATCGCCGCCGTGCCGGGAACCGGCCGGTATCCTCTTTATCGGCTGCTGCGCGAACGGGTAACGAGCGTCAATACCGCGGCGGCGGGGGGGAACACGACGCTGCTGAGCCTGGTCGATTCAGCCTAGCGAAACCCGCGGCAGCTCTTCCATGGCGTCCTCCTCGTCCTCGCGCCCCCCGGTCAACCAATCCAGCGCCCGACCGCCGTTGCGCGCGCCCAGCCCGGCGAAATCGAACAGCCGAATATCGGCCAGATGCGAGGGTGCGACATTCTGGAGCGCGGCGAAGATGTTTTCTACCCGTCCCGGAAACTGCCGCTCCCACTGCCGCAGCATCATTTTGATCGCCTGGCGTTGCAGGTTCGGCTGCGAGCCGCACAGGTTGCAGGGGATAATCGGGAATTGCCGGGTGGCGGCATAGGCGGCGATGTCGCTCTCCTTGCAATACGCCAGCGGTCGGATCACCACATGCCGGCCATCGTCGCTCAGCAGCTTCGGCGGCATCGCCTTGAGCTTGCCACCGTGGAACAGGTTCAGGAACAGGGTTTCGAGAATGTCGTCGCGGTGATGGCCGAGTGCGATCTTGGTCATGCCCTGCTCGGCGGCGAAGGTGTACAGAATCCCGCGCCGCAACCGCGAGCACAGTCCACAGGTCGTCTTGCCCTCGGGGATGACGCGCTTGACGATGCGGTAGGTATCCTGTTCGATGATGTGAAACGGCACGCCGATGTCGCGCAGATAATCCGGCAGCACGTGTTCGGGAAAGCCGGGCTGCTTCTGGTCGAGATTGACCGCTGTCAGTTCGAAGCGCACCGGTGCCCGCGCCTGCAGGTTGCGCAGAATATCGAGCAGGACGAAGGAATCCTTGCCGCCGGACAGGCAAACCATCACCCGGTCGCCTTCCTCGATCAGGTTGAAATCCTGGATGGCCCGGCCCACGTTCCGCCGCAGGCGCTTCTGGAGCTTGTTGAAATTGATCTGCTGTTTCCTGATCGCCACCGTCATCGCCATCACCTCGGGAACCGTCCGCGCGGCGAGAGACTTTAGCCGAAATCCAAGCGGATTGCCCCAAATTCCACACCTTGCCGGACGCCAGCCAGCGGACTAGACTCCCCGATCATGACCACGGTTCGCACCGCGCGTCGGGAACCTCCTGTCCGGTCCCGGCTTGCCGCACCGGGCACATAAACCGTCATTCCTCGGAGAACCCTACCATGGAGATCAGCGACATCGAACACTACAAACACCGGCTCGTCGAATTGCGCGTCGAGCATCGCGATCTGGACGACGTGATCGCCCGTCTTGCCAAAGACCCCCTGGTCGACGAGCTTGAACTGAAGCGGTTGAAAAAGCGCAAGCTCATGCTCAAGGACATGATCGCGCACCTGGAAAGCAAGCTGATTCCCGACCTCAACGCCTGATCCGACCCAAAACGACAGGGCCGCCCGACCTTGCGGCGGCCCCTGCTCCCCATCATCCCGCCGGCTCGGTCAGAGCGATTCGCCGTATTTTTTGCCGTGCAAGGTCTTGGCCTGGTCGACCCAGTCCTCGCGGCGAATCCGACCGCTGAAATGGATCACGTCCGACTCCAGGCGGTCGATATCGGCATCGGTCAGCGTGGCGAGCTGCCGATAGCTGCGAATACCGGCGGCATTCAGCTTGCCTTCCAGCACCGGCCCGATGCCGTTGATCAGCTTCAGGTCGTCCCGTTCCACCGCCTGGGCGGTTACGCCAAGGGTCCGCCGCTCGTCGGCCAAGGTCTTGATCAGGCCGTTGAGTTCTTCCAGCCGCCTGGCGATGCCCTGCAAATCGTCGCGGGTCGGCACGCCCAGCCGCTTCAGGGCGCGCGACACTCGCTCCTCGAACAACTGTTCCAGATTATCCAGCGTATCGGCCGCCCGGGTTCTGACGTTCTCGACCATGCCACGGACTTCATCCACCCGTTCCTTCATTTCACCGACCGTCTCGTCGGCCAGCTTCATGGTCTGGTCCCGGATTTTCCCTCCTTCCCTGACGAGAGAATCCACCACTTTGCCGGTTTCCTCCTGCGCCTTGCCCACTGCCGCCTTGACCTGACCCGCCATGGATTCGATGGCTTTTGGTTCGGTATCGTCGCTCATGTCGCACTCCTTTTGGCTTTGGCCCGTGTTCGGATAACTTACTTAATTAATTTTAACGATCAATGCTAGTGCAAACACCCTAAAACCCGATTCATGCCCTTGGGCCGGACGCTGAACGGCTCCACGCACGCCCGAACGTCCCTCCCCAGCCTCGCCGCTGTGATAAAGTAGCGCATGGAATTCCCAATTCAGCCAAGCCCCGCGGTTCGTCGGAGCGGACCTCACCCGGAACCATACCGATCATCCCATGATCCTGAGCCGTTTCCTCAAGCCCAAGTGGCAGCACGCCGATCCCGAGGCTCGTAAACGGGCCTCGCGGGAACTGGATCAGAACGACCCGACGCTGAGCGAACTGGCTCGGCAGGATCCCGATCCGGACGTTCGCCGCGCCGCGCTCGGACGCCTGGTCGACCTCGACCTGCTGCACGACATCGCCCGCGCGGACGCCGACGCGAGCGTGCGCAGCGCCGCCCAGGATCGCCAGCGATTCCTGTTGACCGGCAAGGCTCCCGACAGTCCGCCGCTGGCCAGCCGGCTGGAACGGCTGCGCCACAGCCCGGATACCGATCTGGCCGAATTCCTGCTCCGGCAGGCCGCCGAACCGGAACTGCGACTGGCGGCTCTGGAATGGATCGATTCGGAGGCGGCGCTGGCCACGATTGCAATGCAGGATGCAAATCCCGAGCTGCGGCTGGCCGCGCTGGAGCGGGTCCACGATTCCGGGCTGCTCGACCAGATCGTCCGTCAGAGCCGCAACCGCGACAAACGGCTGCATCGCCGGGCCCGTGAGCGACTGGACGCCCTGGTCGCCGCCCAGGCGCGCGCTACTCATCTGGAACGGTTGTGCGCCGAAATGGAGCACTTGCTCTGGGATGGCGAGAGCGGCCCCAATGCCGGCCGGTTCCCGAAGCTGGAGCAGGAATGGCGCCATCAGGAAGCCGCCGCCCCGACCGCGCTGCGGGAACGCTACGCCCAGGCGCGCGCCCGATACTTGACCGAACGGCAAGCCAGCGCTGGCCGCCGGACCCAGCGGCTGGAACTGATCGCCTCGCTGGAAACTCTCCTGGAACGGCTTCAGGGCGAAACCGAACCCAGCGCCGAATTCAATGCGGCCATCCAGTACGCCACCCGCGAAGCGCCGGCTGCCTGGAATCAGTTGGGTCCGCCCCAGGATGCCGAAAGCCGGCGGCTGGAACTGCGCTTCCGGCAACTGGTTCAGGACATTCACGAGCAGGAGCGTATCCTGCACCGCAATCACGTGCGCGCCGAGCGCCTGCGTGAAGTATTGCGACAGGCCGAAGCCCTGCTCCAACAGCCCAGCGAAGTACGTGACAGCGACCTCAGGCACCTGCGGCAACGCTGGGAAGGACTGGAGCGCCCCGAGTCCCGTGACCTGACCAGCGACCTCCAAGGTCGCTTCGACGGTTTGTTGGACAAGCTACGCGCCCGCCTGCAACGGCAAATCCAACAGCGGGACCAGGAATGGCAGGAACTCCAAGAACTGGTTCATCAGCTCGAAACGGCGCTTGAAAACGGCGAACTGCAACAAGCCACCGATCTGCGGGAACAGACCCGCCACCGGCTGAAGCACAACATCGGCCTGAGCCGTGCGCAAATGGCGCTGATCGAGGAACGCCTGCAAGGCTGCGCCGCCCGTATCGGCGAACTGTGCGACTGGCGGCGCTGGGGCGCTCATCAGGCGCGGGAACAGCTTTGCGCCACCGCCGAAGGCTTGATCGGCCTGGACGCCGATCCGACCGATCTCGCCCAGCGCATCCAGCAAACCCGCGCGACCTGGAAGGCGCTGGACCATCACGAGGGCGCCGCCCCGAAAGCGCTGTGGAAACGTTTCAACAATGCCTGCGAACGCGCCTACCAACCCTGTCAAGCCCATTTCGAAGCTCAGAACCGCGAACGCCGGCAAAACTTCGAGAAGAAACAGGCGCTCTGCGCACAACTGGAGCAATTCGAAGCGGCAACCGACTGGCAGCAGATCGATTGGCGCGAAGCGGACCGGCTGCGCCGACGCGCCCAGGAGCAATGGTATAAGCTCGGACCGGTCAACCGGTCCGACCGCAAGAACCTGGATCGTCGTTTTCAGCACATCCTGCAACGGTTGGACGCGCGCCTCGATGCCGAGCGCGACCGCGAAGTGCAACGGCGCCAGCGACTCATCCAGCGCATCCAGTCTCTGGCCGACAGTCC
>DGFE01000057.1 GCA_002391525.1 Competibacteraceae bacterium UBA3908 | reverse complement strand
CCCGAAGCCGCCAATTCGGTGGCGGGCTGGCTGACCGGCGCGCTGCCCCACCGCCTGCCGGGCGGCAAACCGTCTCCGGTCACGGGGCTGGATGCGCGGGCGATGAGCGAATCGCCGCGCAAAGCCTATGTGTTGCTGGGGGTCGAACCCGAACTGGACTGCTGGGATGGCGCCGCGGCGCTGAAGGCGGTGCAAGCGGCCGAATTCGTGGTCTCACTGAGCCCCTACGCCAGCGCCACGAGCAGGAGCTACGCCGGCGTGATCCTGCCGGTGGCGACGTTCGCCGAAACCTCGGGAACCTACGTCAACGCCGAGGGCCGCTGGCAAAGCTTCCAGGGTGCCAGCAAGCCGTTCGGCGCGGCGCGGCCGGCGTGGAAGGTATTGCGGGTATTGGGCAACCTGTGCGGTGTGACGGGTTTCGATTACGTCGGTTCCGAAGAGGTGCTCGCCGAGGCGCGGGATGCCTGCGACCGCGTCACGCCGGACAATACGCCGGTTCCGGGGGCGCTCGGGCAGGCGCCGTTCCAAACCGGAGGCTTGCTGCGGGTGGCGGAAGTACCGATCTATGCGACGGATCCGCTGGTGCGACGGGCGCGCTCGCTGCAAGCCAGCCCGCTGGCAAGGCCGGCCGAGGTACGGCTGCATCCGGACGTGGCCCGGGAACTGGGCGTGAGCGAGCGGGAACGGGTCCAGGTCCGCCAGAACGGCGCGGCGGTCGAGTTGCCGCTGGTGCTGGACGAAAGCGTACCCAAGGGCTGCGCCTGGATTCCGGCGGGCCTGGACGCCAGCGTGGCGCTCGGTCCGGCGGTGGGGCCAGTGGTCGTCCAATAACAACAAGGACCCTGGATCATGGAAACACTGCTGACGGTCATCATCATCCTGCTGAAAATCCTGGTCGTCCTGCTGCCTCTGCTGGGGGCGGTGGCGTATCTGACCTTCGCCGAGCGCAAGATCATCGGCTACATGCAGATTCGGATCGGTCCGAACCGGGTCGGTCCCAAGGGCTGGCTCCAGCCCATCGCCGACGCCATGAAGCTGATGTTCAAGGAAATCGTCATTCCGACCCGGGCCAACCGGTTCCTGTTCGTGCTGGCGCCGATGGTCGCTTTCGGCCCGGCGCTGGCGGCCTGGGCGGTCATCCCGTTCGGCGACGGCATGGTGATTTCCGGGTTGGACGCCGGCCTGCTGTATCTGCTGGCGCTGACCTCGCTGGGCGTCTACGGCGTGATCATCGCCGGCTGGTCCTCCAATTCCAAGTACGCCTTCCTTGGCTCGATGCGTTCGGCGGCGCAGATCGTGTCCTATGAAATCGCCATGGGCTTCGCCCTGGTGGGCGTGCTGATGGCCGCCGGCAGTTTGAATCTCAATCAGGTCGTGCTGGCCCAACAGGGCAGCCTGCTGCACTGGTTCTGGCTGCCGCTGCTGCCGCTGTTCCTGGTCTACTTCATCTCCGGCGTCGCCGAAACCAACCGTGCGCCTTTCGACGTGGCCGAGGGCGAATCGGAAATCGTGGCCGGTTTTCATGTCGATTACTCCGGCATGGCGTTCGCCGTATTCTTCCTGGCCGAATACGCCAACATGATTTTGGTGTCGGCGCTGGCTTCGACCCTGTTCCTGGGTGGCTGGCTGTCGCCGTTCGAGGGGATTCCGGTATTGGGGCCGTTGTTCGCCTTCGTGCCGGGCGCGATCTGGCTGGTGATCAAGATTTCGTTCCTGCTGCTGTTTTTTCTGTGGTTTCGCGCCACTTTCCCCCGCTATCGCTACGATCAGATCATGCGACTGGGCTGGAAGGTATTCATTCCGGTGACCCTGGTCTGGATTCTGGTGATCGGGCTGGGCGTGCTGGGCCAGGTTGGTCCGTGGTTCGACTGAGCGGAGAAAGCGATGAAGACCCTGAACGAGCTTCGGTACTATCTCAAGAGTTTTCTGCTGTGGGAATTGCTGCTGGGCCTGCAGGTCACCGGACGCCACCTGTTCGCCAAAAAGATCACGGTGCAATACCCGGAAGAGCGGACCCCGCTGTCGCCCCGATTCCGCGGCCTGCACGCCTTGCGCCGCTACCCGAACGGCGAAGAGCGCTGCATCGCCTGCAAATTGTGCGAAGCGGTCTGCCCGGCGCTGGCCATCACCATCGAGTCCGAACAGCGGGCCGACGGCACCCGTCGCACCACCCGCTACGAGATCGATCTGTTCAAGTGCATCTACTGCGGATTCTGCGAGGAATCCTGTCCGGTGGATTCAATCGTCGAGACTCGGACGTTCGATTATCATTTCGAGAAGCGCGGCGAGCACATCATGACCAAGGAAAAACTGCTTGCGCACGGTGATCGCTGCGAGGCGCAGATCGCTGCCGACCGCGCCGCCGACGCCGCCTATCGCTAGCCGGCCTTCGTTGCCAGCACTATAAGAAAACAGGTCCGTCCATGGGATTTGAAAAGTTTCTGTTCTATGTCTTCGCCATCATCCTGATCCTGGCCGCAGTGCGGGTGATCACGGTCCGCAACCCGGTGCACGCCGCCTTGTTCCTGGTGCTGGCCTTCTTTACCAGCGCGGCGCTCTGGCTGCTGATCGAAGCCGAGTTTCTGGCCATCACCCTGGTGCTGGTGTACGTGGGCGCGGTGATGGTGCTGTTCCTGTTCGTGGTGATGATGCTCGATATCAACGTCGCTCCGGTGCGGGAAGGGTTCATCAAGTACCTGCCGGTCGGGGCGGCGGTCGCGCTGATCATCGTCCTCGAAATGGTGTTGGTCGTGGGCTCCGGCTATTTCAGCGCCGACCGGTACAATCTGATTTCGCACGCGGCCGATTACAGCAATACCCGGGAGCTGGGCAGCGTCCTGTACACCTTCTATGTCTATCCGTTCGAAATCGCCTCGGTGATTCTGTTGGTGGCGATCATCGCCGCCATCTCGCTGACCATGCGTCGTCGGGAAGGCACCAAGTTCCAGAATCCGTCCGAGCAGATTCGAGTGTCGCGGGACGACCGGGTGCGGCTGGTGCGGCTGGCCGCGGAAAAGAAGCAGTAAAGCAACAAACCATCGCCTCGGGCGGAAGACCGGTTTCGACGGCCCACCGAGTCGGCAAAACGATTTCCACCATTCCAAAAATTAAAGGCGGGGGATAGATGATCGCGCTTACTGATTATCTGGTGCTCGGAGCGATCCTCTTTTGTCTCAGCGTGGCCGGCATCTTTCTGAACCGGAAGAACGTCATCATCCTGTTGATGTCGATCGAACTCATGCTGTTGGCGGTGAACTTCAATTTCATCGCGTTTTCCCGGTTCCTCGACGACACCATCGGGCAGGTTTTCGTCTTTTTCATTCTGACCGTGGCGGCGGCTGAATCGGCCATTGGCCTGGCTATTCTGGTGGTGCTGTTCCGCAACCGGCGCACTATCAACGTCGCCGATCTCGACACGCTGAAGGGTTAGCGGCATGCAAAACGTCTACCTTGGGATTGTGCTGGCGCCGCTGTTCGGCGCCATCATCGCCGGTCTGTTTGGCCGCAAGATCGGTCGGGCCGGCGCGCACTGGGTCACCATTATCGGCGTGGCGGTTTCCTTTCTGCTGTCGCTGGTGGTGCTCCAGCATCATGTGCTGGACGGTGCCGAGCCCTATAACGGCACGGTCTACACCTGGATGATGATCGAGGGTATCCGCCTGGAAGTCGGTTTCCTGGTGGACAATCTGACCGCCGTGATGATCACCACGGTGAGCTTCGTATCCTTGATGGTGCATATCTACACCATCGGCTACATGCACGACGACGACGGCTATCAGCGCTTCTTCAGTTATATCGCGCTGTTCACCTTTTCGATGCTGATGCTGGTCATGGCGAACAACTTTCTGCAGTTGTTCTTCGGCTGGGAAGCGGTGGGCCTGGTGTCGTATCTGTTGATCGGGTTCTGGTACAAGCGCGAGAGCGCCATATTCGCTGGCCTCAAGGCCTTCCTGGTCAACCGGGTGGGCGATTTCGGCTTCCTGCTCGGCATCGCCGCCGTGCTGATGGCGTTCAACAGCCTCGATTACGCCGACGTGTTCGCCGCCGCGCCGCTGCTGGCCAAGGTGACCGTGCAGGTGCTGCCGGGCGTCGACTGGTCGCTGATGACTCTGATCTGCATCCTGTTGTTCATCGGCGCGATGGGCAAGTCCGCCCAGGTGCCGTTGCACGTCTGGCTGCCGGATTCGATGGAAGGCCCGACCCCGATCTCGGCTCTGATCCACGCCGCGACCATGGTGACCGCCGGCATTTTCATGGTGGCCCGGATGTCGCCGCTGTTCGAACTGTCGGAGACCGCGCTGAGCTTCGTCCTGGTGATCGGCTCGATCACCGCGCTGTTCATGGGGTTCCTCGGCATCGTCCAGAACGACATCAAGCGGGTGATCGCCTATTCGACGCTGTCACAGCTCGGCTACATGGCGGTGGCGCTGGGCGTGTCCGCCTATTCGGCGGCCATCTTCCACCTGATGACCCACGCTTTCTTCAAGGCCCTGTTGTTCCTGGGCGCCGGCTCGGTGATCATCGCCCTGCACCACGAACAGGATATCCGCAAGATGGGCGGCTTGTGGAAGTACATGCCGATCACCTGGTTCACCTTCCTGCTGGGGACGCTGGCGTTGATCGGCACGCCGGGCTTCGCCGGTTTCTATTCCAAGGACAGCATCCTGGAGGCGGTGCATTATTCGCGTATCGCCGGCGCGGGCTTCGCTTACGTGGCGGTGATGCTGGGCGTGTTCGTGACCTCGTTCTATTCCTTCCGGCTGTACTTCATCGTGTTCCACGGCCAGGAGCGGATGGATCACCATACCCGGGAACACCTGCACGAGACCCCGGCGGTCGTGACCGTGCCGCTGATCCTGCTGGCCATCCCCTCGGTGATCATCGGTGCCATGACCATCGAGCCCCTGTTGTTCGGCAATGGGTTCGGGGGCAGCATCTTCGTGGCTGCCGAGCATGATGTGCTGGCGCATCTCAAGGAGCATTTCCACGGGGCGATCAGCTTCGCGTTGCATGGGTTGACCGGCCTGCCGTTCCTCCTGGTATTGGCCGGGTTTGGATCGGCCTTCTATCTGTACATGGTGAAGCCGGAGTTGCCGGACCTGATCCAGCGGCGGTTCGCCCGGCTGTACGACATCATGGATCGCAAGTACCTGTTCGATGAAATTTATCAGTCGGTTTTCATGCGCGGCAGCCGGAATCTGGGCACCGCGCTGTGGAAGTACGCCGACGCCGGTCTGATCGACGGTCTGCTGGTGAACGGCACGGCGCGGCTGGTCGGCTGGTTCGCGGCCGTGACCCGGCATCTGCAAACGGGGTTCCTGTATACCTACGCTTTCGCGATGATCATCGGCTTGTTGATCCTGCTGACCTGGTTCGTCACCCGCTAACCTGGAAGAAGAAAAACCATGCTATCGGAACTGCCTCTGCTGAGTTTTGTCATCTGGTTTCCGATTCTCGGCGGCGTCGCGGTGCTGTTCGTGGGTGACGACAACCCCGGGCGCGCCAAGGTGCTGGCCCTGACGGTGGCGATCCTGACCTTTCTGATCAGCATTCCGCTGTATTCGTGGTTCGATCCCGCCACGGCGGCGATGCAGTTTCAGGAGTTCCTGCCGTGGATTCCGGCGTTCAACGCCAATTACCATCTGGGCGTGGACGGGTTTTCGATGCCGCTGATCCTGCTCACCGCGTTCATGAACCTGCTGGTCGTGATCGCCGGCTGGGAGGTGGTGCAATACCGGGTCGCCCAATACATGGCCGCCTTCCTGATCATGGCGGGGTTGATGATCGGCGTGTTCGCCGCGCTGGACGCCATCCTGTTCTACGTGTTCTTCGAGGCGATGCTGATTCCGATGTTCCTGGTGATCGGCATCTGGGGCGGTCCGCGGCGGGTTTACGCCACCGTCAAGTTCTTCCTGTACACCTTCCTGGGCTCGGTGTTCATGCTGATCGCCCTGATCTACATGTACAACCAGGCGAACAGCTTCGAGATCCTGGATTTCCACAAACTGCCGCTGACCCTGACCGAACAGGTGTTGATCTTCTTCTCCTTCCTGCTCGGTTTTGGCGTCAAGGTGCCGATGTGGCCGGTACATACCTGGTTGCCGGACGCCCACGTCGAAGCGCCCACCGGCGGTTCGGTGATTCTGGCGGCCATCACCCTGAAGATCGGCGGCTACGGTTTCCTGCGGTTCGCGCTGCCGATCACGCCGGACGCTTCCAGCATGCTGGACTGGCTGATCATCACCCTGTCGCTGGTCGCGGTGATCTACATCAGTCTGGTCGCCCTGATCCAGCAGGACATGAAAAAGCTGATCGCCTATTCCTCGATTGCCCACATGGGCTTCGTCACGCTGGGCTTTTTCATCGCCTTCGGCATCTACCGCCACACCGGCAGCCTGAGCGGCGCCGCCATGGGGGTTGAGGGCGGCATGGTGCAGATGGTGTCGCACGGCTTCATCTCGGGTGCGCTGTTCCTCTGCGTGGGCGTGCTCTACGACCGGGTGCATTCCCGCCTGATCAAGGATTACGGCGGCGTGGTCAACACCATGCCGGTGTTCGCCGCGTTCATGGTGCTGTTCGCCATGGCGAATGCGGGCTTGCCGGGCACCTCCGGGTTCGTTGGCGAGTTCATGGTCATTCTGAGCAGCTTCAAGGCCAGCTTCTGGCTGGCCTTCCTGGCGGCCACGACCCTGATGCTGGGAGCGGCTTATACCCTGTGGCTGGTCAAGCGGGTCGTCTTCGGCGATATCGGCAACAGTCACGTCGCCGAGTTGCAGGATGTCAATACCCGCGAAATCGTGATGCTGAGCCTGCTGGCGGCGGCGGTATTGCTGCTGGGTCTTTGGCCTGATCCACTGACTTCGGTGATGCATACCACGGTGGACAATCTGCTGCAGCATATCACCGTGACCAAGCTGTAAGGGCTCCGTCGCGGAAGAAGAAATCGGAACATAGGGAAAACCCATGAACTTCGTCGCTCCTGACTTCATGCCGGTACTGCCGGAACTGTTCGTCCTGATCCTGGCCTGTCTGGTGCTGGTCATCGACGTGTTCCTGGAACAGCAGCAGCGGCACATCACCTATGGACTGGCGCAACTGACCCTGCTGGGTGCGGCCCTGCTGACCCTGGCGACCTACGCTCAGGCGCCGACGACCACGATGTTCGGCCACTACGTCAAGGATGCCATGGGCGATCTGCTCAAGCTGTGCATCTATCTGGCGTCGGCGGCGGTGTTTCTGTACTCGCGCGATTACCTGCGCCAGCGCGATCTGTTCAAGGGTGAATACTACGTGCTGGGCCTGTTCGGCGTGCTGGGCATGATGATCATGGTGTCGGCCCACAGCCTGCTCAGCGTGTATCTGGGTCTGGAACTGCTGTCGCTGTCGCTGTATGCCCTGGTGGCCATCGACCGCGACTCGCCCGTGGCGTCCGAAGCGGCCATGAAGTATTTCGTGCTGGGTTCGCTGGCCTCCGGCATGTTGCTGTACGGGATTTCGATGGTCTACGGCGCGACCGGCAGCGTGGATCTCCAGGTGGTCGCCGACGCCGTCGCCAAGCAGGGTACCAGCAATCTGGTGCTGGTGTTCGGACTGGTATTCCTGGTGGTCGGGCTCGCGTTCAAGCTGGGCGCGGTGCCTTTCCACATGTGGCTGCCGGATGTCTATCAGGGCGCGCCCACCTCGGTGACCTTGTATATCGGCTCGGCACCCAAGCTGGCGGCGTTCGCCCTGGTGATGCGGATTTTGGTGGATGGTCTCGGCGCGCTGCAGAACGATTGGCAGCAGATGTTGATCATCCTGTCGGTCCTGTCCATCGCCCTTGGCAATCTGGTGGCCATCGTCCAGTCCAACATCAAGCGCATGTTGGCCTACTCGACCATTTCCCATGTCGGCTTTCTCTTGCTCGGCATTCTGGCGGGCACGCCGGAGGGCTACTCGGCCGCGATGTTCTACACCGTCGTATACGTACTGATGGCGGTCGGCGCCTTCGGTGTCGTGCTCATGCTGAGCAGGACCGGTTTCGAGGCCGAGAACATCGACGATTTCAAAGGCTTGAACGACCGCAATCCGTGGCTGGCGTTCCTGATGATGCTGATCATGATGTCCATGGCCGGCATCCCGCTGCTGGTCGGTTTCTACGCCAAGTGGGTGGTCTTGCAGGCGGTCGTCGACATCGGGCTGGTTTGGCTGGCGATCTATGGCGTGGCGTTCTCGGTGATCGGGGCGTTCTATTATCTGCGGGTGGTCAAGTGCATCTATTTCGACAAGGCGGAACAGAGCGAACCGATTGAACTCAGCCGGGACACCGGGATTATCATCAGCGCCAATGGTCTGTTGCTGGTCGTGCTGGGCCTGTATCCGACCGCGCTGATGACGTGGTGCGCCACGGCGTTGCTGAACTGAGCCGTGTCTCAGGGAATCGTCGTCGGGCTTTGGCTGGGGCTGGCCGTGGTGGCCGCCAACCTGCCCTGGTTGAGCGAACGGTGGCTGTTCGTGATCGCTCGCCGGGACGGGCGGCCCAAGCCCTTCTGGCTCCGGCTGATCGAATGGGGCCTGCTGTATGGGCTGATCCTGGGCATCGGGTTTGGGTTCGAGTACAAGGCGTCCGGCGCCGTTCACGCTCAGGACTGGGAGTTCTATACCGTGACGTTGTGCCTGTTCGCGGTCAGCGCGTTTCCGGGATTTGTCTATCGCTATCAATTGCGGCGTCTGCTGGAGCAGGCCGGTCGGTAGGGTCGTCACGCAGCCGCGGGAAAACGAGGGCGGTGGGAGTCGGACTCCCACCGCCTTTTTCGTTGCGCCGAATCGCCATCTAGACCGGCGTTCGCGCGCCCGCGCCGCATCCCGGGGTCTCGCTCTGGCCCGGAGCAGGGTTGGAAACCGATTTTGCTGCACTGCAATATGGCCTGGGTTATAATGACTCTCGCCCGAAATCCATCGCGCGGAGCGGCCATGTCGAAACAGCATCCCATTATCGCCATTACCGGTTCGTCCGGGGCCGGCACCTCGACGGTTCGAGTCGCGATGGAACATATCTTCCGGCGGGACGGAACCAACGCCGCCCTCGTCGAGGGAGACAGCTTTCATCGTTACGACCGGCTGGAAATGCAGCGGCAGCTCGAGCAAGCGTATGCCGAGGGCCGCAACCTGAGTCATTTCGGTCCCGAGGGCAACCTGTTCGACCGGTTGGAAGCGTTGTTCATGGAATACAGCGAGCACGGCACCGGGCTGCGGCGTTACTACCTGCACGATTGGGAGGAGGCCGGGCGTTATGGGCAGGAGCCCGGCACCTTCACGCCGTGGGCACAGATACCGACGGGCACCGACCTGTTGTTTTACGAGGGGTTGCATGGCGGGGTGGTGACCGATAAGGTCAATGTCGCCCGCTATGTGGATTTGCTGATCGGCGTGGTGCCGATTGTCAATCTGGAATGGATCCAGAAGGTTCATCGCGACACCGCCGAGCGCGGCTACAGTCCCGAGGCGGTAACCGATACCATCCTGCGGCGGATGTACGATTACACCCATTACATCGTGCCGCAGTTCTCCCGCACCGACATCAACTTTCAGCGGGTGCCGACGGTGGATACCTCCAATCCGTTTACCGCTCGCGACATCCCCACCCTGGATGAAAGCTTCGTGGTGATCCGCTTCAAGGACGCCCGCAAGACGCAACCGGATTTCGTCAATCTGCTGCATATGATCCACGACTCGTTCATGTCGCGCCGCAACACCATCGTGGTGCCGGGGGGCAAGATGGGTTTCGCCATGGAGATCATTCTGCAACCGCTGATCGAACGGTTGGTCCGGCGGGAATTATGAGGCTTCCGCCAGGGCTGCGTGGCTAACCGGACGTGGTGGTGGCTTGGCGGCCCGGCACAGGCACGGTGATGACGACGATGCCAGCCAGGGTCATGACACCGCCCAGGATCAGCTTCCAGGTCAGGACATCACCCCACAGCAGCACCCCGAACGCGACCGCCAGTACCGGGTTCAGCAGCAGCAGGGGCGTGGTGATGCTGACCGGGTAGCGACCCAACAGATGGTAGACGATACCGTGCCCGACCAGGGATGCGCCCAGGGCCGAGTAGACCGGCGCCGCCAGCTCCAGGGTAGTCGCCGTGCGCAGGGTGGCCCATTGTCCGTCCTCGAACAGTAGCGAAAGCAACGCCAGCGCCGGGGTGGCGCAAAGCGCGATCCAGACCTGGAGCGCGAATACGCCGACACCCTGCAACCGCCGCATCTGGATGGTGGCGACCGCCATCGCCAACGCGCCGGCGGTGACCAGCAGCAGGGCATCGAGATGGTGGAACACCACCGGGTCGAAGCCGATCACCAACACCCCGCCGAAAGCCGAGGTCATACCGAGCAGCCGCCGCCCGTCCAGCGTTTCTCCCAGCATGACGACCGCCAGCAAGGCCGAGAAGGGCACGTACAACTGGCTGGCGATGGCGACCGAGGCGATATCGCCGCTGGCTTCCAGGCTGGCGAAGATCAGGCTGAAGTGCAGAACGCCCTGTACCAGCGCGATGCCGAGAACCCCGCCCATCCGACCCGGCAGCCAGCGCAGAAACGGCAGCAGCACCAGCAGCAGGACGGCAAAGCGCAGGCTGGTGAACAGAAAGGGCTGGAACTGGGTGACGCCGGCCTTGCCGGCGATAAAGTTGAACGCCCAGGCGGCGTTCGCCAGCAACGCCAGCAGCAGGTCGCCAGGCTTCATGCCGGGACGGCGGTGTCGGGCGGTTTCAGGCGTCCTCCCGCTGCTGCCAGGTCCGCAAGGCGTGCAGGAAGCGGGCGTCCAGTTCCGCCGCCGCCTCGGCGGGCAGCGCTCCGGTCAGGCACCACTGCTCCTGCAGCAGGCGGGGATCGTAGAGGGAATCGACCCTGGCGGCGGCGCCGGCCAAGGAAGCCGACAAGCGGGCGACTTGATATTCCATGCGCAGTTGGGCGAATTCCGGCGGCGATTCCACACCGGCGACGATTTCCATGCAGACGCACCAGATCCGCTTGCGCTGCAGGTTCTGCTCCAGACGGATCAGCAAATCCCGGGCCTGCTCGGGCAGGCCGGTCAAGGCTTGAACGACGGTGTCGAAACGCTGCTGGATCGGTTCCAGGAGCGCCGCCGGCAGTGCCGGCAAGGTTTGCCACGTTTCCCGGGCCTGATCGAGCGTATCGGCCTCGACCGGAGCGGCGGCGAGCAGCGCCTCCAGCCGGGCGCACCACCGGGACCGCTCGTACAGGCGCTGAAAGGTTTCCCGACTGCTGGTCTGGCGCAGGAAGCGTTCGTGCCGGGAAAATTGCCGGATGGCCGTCTCGAAACGCTGGTCGAGCGCGCGCTGCTCGGTCTTGGGGATGGGACCTGTCGTCTCCCATTCGTGCTGAGCGGCCTGCAACCGCGCCCGCGCCTGCGCCAGTTGTTCCTGATCGATGGCGCACAACGCTTCGATTTCGGCGCAAAGGTCCCGCTTGCGCGCCAGATTGGCCTGCCGTTCGGTATCGGCTGCCTGCTGTTCGAGCTGGCGGCGGGCGAACACCGCGTCGCAAGCGGCGCGGAATTCTTTCCACAGCGCCTGTTCCTGCCGGGGCGTGGCCTGCACGGTGGGATGCCATTCGGCTTGCGCGTGCTTGGCGGCTTCGATGGCGGCGCGCAGGTCCGGACTGTCGGCCAGAGACTGGAT
>DGFE01000145.1 GCA_002391525.1 Competibacteraceae bacterium UBA3908 | reverse complement strand
AGATGTGTATAAGAGACAGCGATATGGCGGTCGTCGAGCTGCGCGGGATCGACGGTCCAGCCGTGCGCCTGCGACGAGGCCAGAATGCGCTCGCGGATGTCGGCGATGCGCCGCGCGAGGGGTGATACATAGGGTTCGGCGGCGTCCGCCCAGCCCACCCGCGCGGTGCTATCGGCCATGCGCTCCAGGATTTGATCGGCCAGGTAGTCCACCAGGCTGACCAGGAAATGCCCGCTGCCCATCGCCGGGTCGCAGATTTTCAACTCCAGGATGGCGGCGGCGGGATCGTGGTCCTGCAATTCGCGCACGCGTTGCGGCTTGGGCGAACGCAGCCGGGCCAGCGCCTCCACCTGGCGCTCGAAAGCCTCCGCGCGCTCGGCGAGCAGGGGGCCGACCGTTTGCCGGATGAGAAGCTGGACCAAATCGTCGTGGGTGTAATAACTGCCGCTGCCCTTGCGGGCGAAAATGGTCGGGCTGACCCGGACTTGGCCGGCGCCGTCGCCGACCACCCGGTATTCCAACAGGCGCTCGTAGATGGAGCCCAACTGTTGCACCGACAGATCGCGGTAATTGATCCAGTGGCGCTCCTGCCCCACCGGACGGCGCGACAGACCGTCGATCAACTCGGCCACCACCGCGTCGGGCAGGGTCAGGCGCTCCAGCAGGGCATGGGCGCGGTCGTCGAACAGGCCGCCGTTGTAGGGCGGCACGCCGAGCGCAGCGTCGCCCTGGCCGATGATCTGGAACAGGTCCTTGAGCGCGCGGTAGCAGCGCCCGGCGCTGGCGCTGAAGACAGCGTTCGCGTCCAGATGCCGCGCGATCTTTTGGCGGATGACGCGCAGGGAATAGTGGTTGTAGCGAGGGTCGCGGACCGGCAGCAGGTTGCGGTCTTCGGCGTAGAGGACGAACAACAGGCGGTAGAGCAGAATCAGCGCCGCGCGACGCACCGCGTCCAGATCATCCGCCGTGTGCGGTCTGGGCGCAGCCGGATCGTGTTCGGCGATGGCCGCGACCAGGCGCGGAAACAGCCGCTCGAAGACCAGTTCCCCCAAATCCTGGGACACGCGCGCTTCCCAGCGCCGGGTTTCCGCCAGGGCGATGGCGAGAAAGGCGCGGTTTTCGGGGTCGCTGGGCTGGGGAACGAAACCGGCGGGGCCAAACAGCAGATAGAACACAGCGAGAAAATGCGCGGCGTCCTGGTCGGTGGGGCCGAACCAATCTGCTGGCAGTCCTGTCATGCCGGCGAGCAGCGCCAGGTCGAGTTCCAAAAACTCCTCGGAACGCGAACGCGCGCCCTGAAAATACAGCCGCCAATACCGGCCATTGGTCAGCAGGCCCCACTGAATCGTCCGTTCCGAAGCCACCTCCACCCGGCTCAGATAGCGCAACATCTGATTCGACGGCGCATTCGCGTCGAGGGGATCGGTGCGGTCGCCGCGATCCAGCGGGCGTTGCCAGCGTTTGCATTCGACGATGGCGACGCCGCGACGATAGCGCTGCTCGTCCCGGCGCTCCGCCAGCGCCGCCTGCTTGGCGGCGGCGTCCACGAACAGCAACACATCGGGCACGTCCTGGCGGCCTTTGCCGGACGCCGTTTGCTGCGGCAGAGAGGCCCAGCCCAGGGCTTCCAGCACCGGGAAAATGATCTCGGTTTCCGTGACCGCTTCGTTGGCCTGGCTATCGGCGGGAAAGGCGCCGAAGATCGCCTCGATCCGGGCGCGGAATTGGGCCAGGTCGGCGGGATCCAGGCGCTGCCAGGCGTCCGTTTCCTGGATGCCTTCCCGCAAGAAATCCTGGGTGAACAGCTTGCCCTGCATGGATCACGTCCGGTTTGTTCTTTGTGATTGGACTTCGCCGATCAGGAATTCGCCGCTGCCGGGCGGTTGACTCGAAGCAGACGACTGTCCAGCGACGGCTCCGTCTGTAAGATCACATCGATGAGCCGCCCCTGCGCGGAAAAGTCGGGATCAAAGGTGCAGGCAATGATTCCGGCATGATCGGAATGCGTGACGTGGAGTCGGATGAAGTGCTTGCGATTGAGCGTCAAGATGGCGCGCTGTTGCGCGCGGGCAACCGCCAACACGGCTTCGTCACTCAGCGCTTGACCGGCCTGACCGATATCGCGCAGAGTCAGCACCCCATGCCCCAGACGACGCAACTCTTCCACCACCGGCAGCGGGAAATTCTCGTCGGCCAACAGTCGCGCCATCGTTCAATCGGCCTCGTGCTCGCGGATTTGCTGCTCGATCTCGTCGCGATGCACGCGGAAGTAAGCCCAGGCATTCACTAAGTCCTCGGCACGCAGCGCGGGATAGGCGCGCAACAAATCCGCTTCACTGCTACCGAGCCGTCGGGCTTGCACCAAGACCCAGACCGGAATCCGGGTGCGAACAATGCAAGGATCGCCGCCGCAGACCCCCCTGATACTCTCGATTCCCGGAAACGCATCGCCCAAGTCACGAACGACCCACTGCAAGAGCTGGGCTTTCTCGGCCCGATTCAGATTGGCTAAAAAATCATGTGCTTCCTGGATGGTGTTCATTGGCGTAACTCCGACTACCGCTCACCGCTGGTCCGACCGCGTCCGGCCAGCGCCGCGTCCTTATCCGGATCAATCCACCAGGCGTTCAACTGTACTCCCTGCAAGGGCGTCACCGACGGATAGCCGAACTTGTCCCAGAGGGCGATGCGGGTATAGGGAATATGAAAGTGCGGAATGACCAGGAAATTCCATTGCAGCGCCCGGTCCAGCGCCCGCGTCCGCGTCACCAGGCTGGCCCGATCCGGCGCGGCGATGACCTGATCGACCAGTCGGTCAATGGCCGGATTCTTCAGCCCGGCCAGATTGCGACTGCCGGGCTGGTCGGCGGCGGCGCTGCTCCAGAACTCGCGCTGCTCGTTGCCGGGTGATAACGACTGGCCCCAGACGTTCACCACCATGTCGAAATCGAAATCGCGCACCCGGTTCTCGTACTGGGCCGAATCCACGGTGCGCACGCTCATCTCGATGCCCAGCCGTTCCAGATTGCGGGCGAATGGCAGCCCGATCCGCTCCCAGGTCGGATCGTCGATCAGCAACTCGAAGCGGAACGGCTCGCCGGTTTTAGCGTTGACCAGCTTGCGGTCGCGGAAAATCCAGCCCGCGTCCCGCAACAGTTGTAACGCTTTCTGAAAATTGGCGCGGAGTTGAGCGTCGTCGTTGGCAACCGGCGGCTGGTACTCGGTGGTGAACACTTCCGGCGGCAACTCCTTGCGCAAGGGCTCCAGCACCGCCAGTTCCTCAGGCGAGGGCAGACCGCGCGCCGCCAATTCGGAGTTGTCGAAATAACTGCGGGTCCGCACATATTGGCCATGAAACAGGTTGCGGTTGCTCCACTCGAAATCGAAGGCGTAGGCCAGCGCCTGGCGAACCTTGGGATCTTGAAACAGGGGCCGGCGCAGATTGAAGACGAAACCCTGCATCCCGGACGGCATTTGATTGGGGAAAGTTTCCTTCTTCACCAGTCCTCTGGCCAGCGCCGGAAAGTCGTAGCCGGTCACCCACTGCTTGGCGACGTTTTCCACCCGCAAGTCGTAGGCGCCGGCCTTGAACGCTTCCAGTGCCACCGTGACATCGCGGTAGTAGTCGTAGCGCACCCGCTCGAAGTTGTATAGCCCGCGGTTGATCGGCAAGTCCTTGCCCCAGTAGTTCCCGTCGCGCCGGTAAACGACGAAGCGACCCGGCTCGAAGCGCTCGATCCGGTAGGGACCGCTGCCGACCGGCGGTTCGAGCGTCGTCGCGTCGAATTCGCGATCCCGCCAGTAGTTCAGCGACAGCACCGGCATCTGACCCATGATCAGCGGCAGTTCGCGATTCTCGCCAGATCCGAAGGTGAACTTCACTTGCCGCTCGCCCAGCTTCTCCGCCTTGGCGACGTTGGCGTAATAGAAGCGGTAGAACGGACTGCCCTTGGCCTTCAGCGTCTGGAACGAAAACAGCACGTCGTCGGCGGTGATCGGGCCGCCGTCGTGGAATTTCGCCTGAGACCGCAGCGTGAAGGTCACCGAACCGCGATCCGCGGCCACCTCGACGCTTTCGGCGATCAGCCCGTATTCGCTGAAGGGTTCATCGGCGCTGCCGGTCAGCAGCGTCTCGAACAATTGGCCGATGCCGGCGGCAGCCTGGCCCTTGATATTGAAGGGATTGAAAGTATCGAAGCTGCCGATGGCGGCAAAGCGGGCCTCGCCGCCCTTGGGCGCGTCGGGATTGACGTAGTCGAAATGCCGAAAGTCCGGTCCGTATTTGAGTTGGCCATGCAGGGCGATGCCATGCAGCGGCGCACCGACGGCAAAAGCCGCCAGCAGGGCGCAGGTCAGGCCGATCAAGCCAGCCGCCAAGCCGCGGCGGCAACGGTATTTTGCGCGCGTCATCCGCTATCCTTTACAGTTCGAGAATTCAGTGACTCGTCTAAACGATACTTAAAATCCACAGGAGTTCATTATGGGCTTTCTCGCCGGCAAACGCGCCCTGATTCTGGGAGTCGCCAGCAACCGTTCCATCGCCTGGGGCATCGCCCAGGCCATGCGTCGGGAGGGCGCCGAACTCGCCTTCACCTATCAGAACGACAAGCTGCAACCGCGCATCGAAAAGATGGCCGCCGAACTGGACAGCTCGATCACCCTGCCCTGCGACGTGGAAAGCGACGCCGCCATCGAGGCGGTGTTCGAGGCGCTGCGGCGGCACTGGGACGGACTGGACATCGTCGTCCACTCCATCGCTTACGCGCCGCGCGAGGCGCTGGAGGGCGATTTTCTGGAGGGCATCAACCGCGAAAATTTCCGCGTCGCCCACGACATCAGCTCGTACAGCTTCGCGGCGCTGGCCAAGGCCGCCCGGCCGCTGCTGAAAGGCCGCCGGGGCGCACTGATCACCATGACCTATCTGGGCGGGGTGCGGGCGGTGCCGAATTACAACATCATGGGTCTGGCCAAGGCCAGCCTGGACGCCAACGTCCGTTATCTGGCGCAAACGCTGGGACCGGAGGGTATCCGAGTCAACGCCATTTCCGCCGGCCCGATCCGCACCCTGGCGGCGTCCGGCATCAAGAACTTCCGCAAGATGCTGGACACCTTCGAACGCATCGCTCCGCTGCGCAGGTGCGTCACCATCGAGGAGGTAGGCAACGTGGCGGCATTCCTGTGTTCGGATCTGGCGGCTGGAATCACCGGCGAGATCGTCTATGTCGACGGCGGTTTCAACACCGTCGCGCCGGGGGCGATGGAATAAGCGTCGCCCCCTTCCGCTTTGGGAGAGAGGGGGATTCGCTACAAGCGGTCGTCGTAGACCACAATCTTGGTCTTGATCCTCAAGCTGTCCAGCAGGCTCGCGAACTGGCTGGAGCCGGCCTGGCGCGCGAGCTGCTGGCTCAGCGCCCTTTGCTCGTTCTCGGACAGCGCGTCCTTCTGGCCAGGCACTACCCGGGCCACTTCCAGCACGGTTTGATCGCCGTTCGCCAGCGCCGTCGAACCTAGCGCCACCTTGCCGGTCTCCGGCCGCGGCAGCCGGAAGGCGGCAGCCAGCACGGCGCGGTCCACGGACGCCGCGTCGCGGCCCACCAGGCCGGGATTCCGGTATTCACCGCCGAACTCCGCCGCCAGGGTTTGCAAATGCTCGCCTTGGGCGGCGCGGGTTTTCAAGGTCTCGGCATCCTTGGCCAGGGTTTCACGAGCCTTCTGCTCGCGCAAAACCTTCACGATGTCCTCGCGCGCTTCCTCCAGGGTACGGGGCGTCGCATCCTGATGATTCTTGACCCGAAGGACCACCACGTGACCCGGCTCCAGTTCGAGCGGTTCGCTGTTGAGGCCGCGCTTGAGCACATCCTCGCTGAACGCGCTGTCGATGGCTTTGGGATGGGCGGTGATCCCTTCCCCGCCCTTGCGGCTGAACCAGCCACTTTCCTGGATCGGTGCGTTCAGAGCCTTGGCCGCTGGCTCCAGGCTGTCCCGATTCTCGTAGCTGAGATTGGCGAGATTCTGGGTGATCTCGTAGAAACGGTTCTCGGCCTGCTGCTGGCGAAGTTCCTTCGCCACGATTTCGCGCACCTCCTCGAACGGTTTGACCCGCGCCGGAGTAACGCCGTCCAGCCGGACCAGGTGGAAACCTGCGGGCATTCGCACGGGTTCGCTGATTTCACCCGGCTTTGGCAAGGCGAACAAGGCATTCTCCAGCGCCGGGTCGTCGAACATGCCCTTGCCGATGGTCCCCAGTTCATCGCCTTCCAGTTGACCGGAGGTATCGGCTTTCGCCTCCTGCAGGGCCTGGTCGAAGCTCTTGGCGCCCGACCGAATGCTGTCGAGGATCTGTTGCGCTCTGGCGCGGGCCTGCTCCACTTCCGTCTCGCCGGCGTTCGGCGGCAGCTTGACCAGGATATGCGAAGCCTGGCGTTCCTCGGGCTGGCCGTACTTGGCGATCTGTTCCTGGTAGGCGGCCTTCAGTTCGGCCTCGCCGACCGTGATGCCCTCGGCGACTTGCGCCAGCTTGAGCTCGACGAACTGCACCTGGACCTGCTCGGGATTGACCAGGCGATCCTTGTTCCGCTCGAAATACTCCGCGATGGCGGCATCGTCCACGCTCGCCTTGGCGATATACCGCTCCAGGGGCAGCACCACGTACCGCAAATCCCGCTGCTGTTTGAGCAGGGCGACGATCTGCTCCATTTCGGTCGGTGTGATCAATGTCGATTCCACGACGCCATCGCGCAGTTGCCCGGTCGTCAGCGATTGCCGCAGACTTTCCTCGAACATCGTCGCGGTATACCCCTGGTTGCGCAGCAGCCGCTCATACAAGTCCTTGTTGAACCCCCCGCTTTGCTGAAAGACCGGCAGCGCCACCAGCGCGTCGTGCAGTTGCCGGTCGCCGACCCGGAACCCGTGGTCGCGAACGACCTGATCCAGCACCCGCTCGTCGATCAACTGCCGCAACACGTCCTGCTTCAGGCGCGGCCCCTCCAGCAGCGCCGGATCCGCATTGCCGCCCAGCATGGCCTGCAGTTGCTGGCGCTGTTGCTGATAGGCCCGCTGGAACTCCTGCAGGGTAATCTTGCCGCCGCCAACCACGGCGGCGTCCATCGGCCCGCCCGCCTCGAAATAATAATTGATGCCCCAGACCGCGAACGGAATGGTCAACAAACCGACGATGGTATAGGCGAACCAGCCCTTGGCGTGATCGCGGATTTTCTGTAGCAGCATGACGCTTACCCGGTTTCAGGTCGGATCACTGGAAAGAAATCACAACGACGCAACGAGCGCGCGTCTTGATGACGCGCATAAAAAAGGGTGTCTGGACGACACCCCCGAATGTGGCGGAGCGGACGGGGCTCGAACCCGCGACCCCCGGCGTGACAGGCCGGTATTCTAACCATCTGAACTACCGCTCCGGATCGGTAAACCGGAATTGGACTATGCGCAGCGACGATGGCGGAGCGGACGGGGCTCGAACCCGCGACCCCCGGCGTGACAGGCCGGTATTCTAACCATCTGAACTACCGCTCCGGTATCCAAACCCTGGTGGGTGCTGAGGGGCTTGAACCCCCGACCCTCGCCTTGTAAGGGCGATGCTCTCCCAACTGAGCTAAGCACCCTTCAAAGAATTTTTTATTTTATTCCATCTCTAAGCGTTTTTCCAGCTTTGAACACCGGCGTCTTGCTGGCCTTGATCTCCATCGGCTGGCCGGTTTTGGGATTGTGTCCGGTCCGCGCGGGCCGTTCCCGCACCGAGAACGTCCCGAAACCGGTCAACACCACGGATTCGCCATTGCGGAGGGACTTGCCGATGGAGGCCAGCGTGGCGTCCACGGCCTTGTTCGCCGCGGCTTTGGACAGATCGGTCATCTGCGCGACCGCATCGATCAGTTCAGTTTTGTTCATGAGCCCTTCCCATGCAGTGTTGTACGTTATTGGGCTTGGACGCCGCCCGGCGTGACGTGCGCTAACCCCGCCCCGAAAAAAAAGACAGCGATCACTTCTTATAACAGGGCCTTCAAAGCAGTGTCAATCAGCCCATCCTCTTCGTCAGTGCGCCCGCACGCCTTCCAGGGCATTGCCGGTTTTAGCCGTGGATTCCGGAGCCGCCTCCAGTCCCGCCGCATCCAGGGATGCGGGCGCCGGCAGCGTCTGCAAGGCGATGTCCAGCACCTGATCGATCCAACGGATCGGCCGCACATCGAGCCGGGTCAGGATATTTTCCGGGATCTCGGCCAGATCCTTGCGGTTTTCTTCTGGAATCACCACGGTCGTGATACCCCCCCGGTGCGCCGCCAGCAACTTCTCCTTGAGTCCGCCAATCGGCAGCACTTCGCCTCTCAGGGTGATTTCGCCCGTCATGGCGACGCTGGCCCGCACCGGAATCCGCGTCAGCGCCGATACCAGCGCCGTGCACATGCCGATGCCCGCGCTGGGGCCGTCCTTGGGCGTCGCTCCTTCGGGCACATGAATATGCATGTCGAATTTCTGATGAAAATCCGGATCGATGCCGAGCGCCTCGGCCCGACTGCGCACTACGGTCATCGCCGCCTGAATGGACTCCTGCATCACCTCGCCCAACTGGCCGGTATGGATCAGCTTGCCCTTGCCGGGCACCAGCGCCGCCTCGATGCTGAGCAGCTCCCCACCCACCTCGGTCCAGGCCAGCCCCGTCACCTGACCGATCTGATCCTGTTCCTCGGCCAGACCATAGCGGAAGCGCCGCACTCCCAGATACTTTTCCAGCATGTCGGGCGAAATCACCGTCTTTCGTTCGGCCGGATGCAGGGTGACTTCCTTGACGACTTTGCGGCAGATCTTGGCGATTTCCCGTTCCAGATTGCGCACGCCGGCCTCGCGGGTATAGAAGCGGACGATGTCCCGGATCGAATCCTCGGTGATTTCCAGTTCACCCTTCTTCAGGCCGTTGTTGGCGATTTGCTTCGCCACCAGATAGCGGGAGTCTCTTATACACATCT
>DGFE01000264.1 GCA_002391525.1 Competibacteraceae bacterium UBA3908 | reverse complement strand
AAAATGCTCTCGCTGCGCGCCCATGTCCGCCGCGACGGCGAGTGGACCGAGATCGAGGCCGAAAACCTGGTGCCGGGCGACATCGTGCGCTTGCGCTCCGGCGACCGCGTGCCCGCCGATCTCCGGCTCATCGAGGCCGTCAACCTGCGCATCGAGGAATCCGCGCTCACCGGGGAATCCGTGCCTTCGGAAAAGAACGTGGAACCGGTCGCCGCCGACGCCGGCGTCGGCGACCGCCACGGCATGGCCTATTCGGGCACCCTGGTCGCCGCCGGGCACGGCGCGGGGGTGGTCACCGGCACCGGGGCCAGAACCGAACTGGGCCGCATCAACCAGATGATCGCCGAGGTGGAAACCCTCGCCACGCCACTGACCCGGCAGATGGCCGCCTTCGGCAAGGTGTTGTCCGTCGTGATCCTGGCGATGGCCGCCGGTATGTTCCTGATCGGCTGGCTGCTGCACGGGTTTCACCCCGACGAACTGTTCATGGCCGCCATCGGCTTCGCCGTCGCCGCCATTCCCGAGGGACTGCCGGCGATTCTGACCATCACCCTGGCCATCGGCGTGCAACGAATGGCGCGGCGCAACGCCATCACCCGCAAGCTCATGGCGGTGGAAACCCTGGGTTCGGTGACGGTCATCTGTTCGGACAAGACCGGCACGCTCACCCGCAACGAGATGACGGTCCGTCACGTGGTCACGCGCGCCGGACAGTACGATGTCGAGGGTCTCGGTTACGCCCCCGAGGGCCGGCTCACGCGCGAGGGACGGGAAGCCCCGCTCGCCGCCCATCCCGATCTGCTGGCGCTGGTCGAGGTGATGGCGGTGTGCAACGACGCCGAGATCGCCGAGGAGAACGGGCAGTGGAAGGTGATCGGCGAGCCGACCGAGGGCGCGCTGCGCGTGCTCGGGCGCAAGGCCGGTTTCGCGCGGGAGGACTACCAGCGGCTGGCCCTCATCCCCTTCGAGTCGGACAACAAGTTCATGGCCACCCTCGACCGCGCGCCGGGGGAGCGCCGGCATATCCTGCTCAAGGGCGCGCCCGACCGGCTGCTCGACCGCTGCGCCGCGCAGCGCGGCGCGGATGGCAAGCCGGAGCCGCTCGGCCGCACCTTCTGGGAGGAGCGGATCGAGGCGCTCGGCGCCGAGGGCTTGCGCGTGCTCGCCGCCGCCGCCCGCGAGGTCGGGCCGGATAAAAACGATCTCGTCGTGGAGGATCTGGAAGGGATGGTGTTGCTGGGGCTGGTCGGCATCATCGACCCGCCGCGCCCGGAGGCCATCGCGGCCATCAAGGCCTGCCGGCAGGCCGGCATCCGCGTCAAGATGATCACCGGCGACCATGCGGGTACGGCCAGCGCCATCGGCCGGGAGATGGGCATCACCGAAAACGAACAGGCGGTCACCGGGGCCGAACTCGAAGCGGCCTCCGACAAGGACTTGCGCCGCATCGTCCGCGACCACGACATCTTCGCCCGCACCAGCCCCGAACACAAATTGCGCCTGGTGCAAGCCCTGCAGGCCAACAACGAGGTCGTGGCCATGACCGGCGACGGCGTCAACGACGCGCCGGCGCTCAAGCGCGCCGACGTGGGCGTGGCCATGGGCATCAAGGGCACCGAAGCCACCAAGGAAGCGGCCGAGATCGTGCTGGCCGACGACAACTTCGCCTCCATCGAGCGCGCCGTGGAAGAGGGCCGCACGATCTATGACAATCTGCAGAAGGCGATCCTGTTCATCCTGCCCACCAACGGCGCGCAGGCGTTCGTCATGCTCGCGGCGGTGGTGTTCGGTTTCACCCTGCCGCTGTCGCCGGTGCAGATCCTGTGGGTCAACATGGTCACCGCCGTGACCCTGGCGCTGGCGCTGGCTTTCGAGCCCGGCGAGCCGGGCCTGATGCGGCGTCCGCCCCGTCGGCCGGGCGCGCCGATCCTGGGCGACTATTTCCTGTGGCGCATCGCCTTCGTCTCGCTGCTGATCGGCGGCGCGACCATCGGGGTCTTCCTCTACGAACAGGCGCAAGGTGTGCCGGTCGAGATGGCGCGCACCCTGGCGGTGAACACCCTGGTGGTCGGGCAGATTTTTTATCTGTTCAACAGCCGGTTTCTGCGCGAATCGAGTTTGCGGCTCGACTTCCTGTTTTCCAACCGGGTGGCCTGGCTGACGGTCGGCGTGCTGGTGGCGCTGCAACTGATTTTCGTCTACGCGCCCTTCATGCACACCTGGTTCCACACGACCTCGCTGGAGATTCACCACTGGCTGGCGCCACTGGCGACCGGTGTGGTCGTCTTCCTGGCGGTCGAGGCTGAAAAGACGTTGCTGCGGTGGTTGCGGCCGTCATCCCCCGCGAAGATGGGGAATCAGGAATGACCGGCTCGGTGATTGGGGTCTGGACGGTGAAACGGACGGGAATCGCCGGCCGACACGAAACCCGAACGACAACCGATGGATTTTTACTGAAGCCCCCGGCTCCGCCGGGGATATTGACTGATACCTCACCAGGTGCGTGACATGACCCAAGTTGAAATCATCCACGGCAAGCCCGTCATCAAGGTCCCGGAACAGCGGCGCTCGGCGTTCGACCGACAGATGCAATCGAGCCATCTCATCGCTGTCTCTTATACACATCT
>DGFE01000212.1:1256-7325 GCA_002391525.1 Competibacteraceae bacterium UBA3908 | reverse complement strand
AGTGGCAGCGGCAGTAGCGGCAGTAGCGGCAGTAGCGGCAGTAGCGGCAGTGGGAGCGGCAGCGGCAGCGGCAGTAGCGATAGTGGGAGCGGCAGCGATAGTGGAACGTCCCAATCTGGCACAAGTGGTGATGATAGTGCGGCAAGAAGTGACGACAGTTTGAATGGCGATACAACTCGTCGCCAAGACCGACAGCAGGACCGGCAGCAGGACCGGCAGCAGGACCGGCAGCAGGACCGGCAGCAAGACCGCCGCGAGGATCGGCAGGAGGACCGACAGCAGGACCGACAGCAGGACCGGCAGCAGGACCGCCGCGAGGATCGGCAGGAGGACCGACAGCAGGACCGGCAGCAGGATTCCACTCGCGCGCCTGCTGAAGATCCATCCTCGCACCGGAGCCGATTGCACACCAATCAAGCTCGGTTACCCGGCAATACCGTACCTTCCGGTCCCGATCTTTCCCGCGATCAGGAAGCTTCCGCTATCAGGAGAGGCTGGAAATAAACAAGGGCCTGACCAACCTATCGTTGCACCGAATACCTGTGGTAAGAGCAGCGGTTTCAAACCTGTAAACCTGCTTTTGCCACAGGCTTGCCTTATAATCACGAAGAGAGGAGGAGTATCTTGATGAATACCTGCCGATTTCTGATTGTGTGCGGTTTATCAATGCTTGGAGCTTGCGCTTCCCCGGATGCACCGCGATCCGCGACTGAAAATAAGCCGGCACCTCAGCAAATGACCCGCGAAGATATAGCTCTGGCCAATCAAACTTTCCAGAAGGCGCTGGAGAAATCCATCAGTGGAACAAGCCTTACCTGGCGGAACCCACGCAACGAACATTCTGGAAGCATTACTCCCCAAAAGACGTACCGTACTCGAAATGGTTTTTATTGCCGAGTTTTCGACGAAACTGTAACAATGGCATCCAATACGAAATCCTTCAAAAACACGGCATGTCGCGACAAAGACGGGGTATGGAAACCCATCTAGGAACCTAACGCCTTTCCCAAGGACGGGTAGTGGTTCAATTTAGAATGTTTGGTGTTCAAGGTTGTAGCGATGGAGGAAGAGGCGGATGACGAGTTCGTGCAGGTGGGGGCATTTAGAAAAGGACAAGGTTTTGCGCACGAGTCGTCCCAAGCGTTGGCGCAGCGTGTTGTTGAAGCGTTCGATGGGGTTCGTCCCGCCGCGCTTTGAATAAGTGGCCTGATGTTGGGCGGTGGGCAACACATTGTGATAGCTCTCCAGCTGATCGCTATAGGTCTTCTAACTGAATTGTGGCCGACTCGCGACGGGAAATCCCCCCGACCCCCCTTTTGCAAAGGGGGGTGCCGCGCAAGCGGGGGGGATTTAGCTCGACCGGTCAGCGTTTCCACAACTCAAACAGGGTTGCTATATACAGCAGGCCCTGGCGGTAGGCGGGCGGGATGCGGCTCCAGAGCTGACAGGCGGTGGCGTCGTCGCGTGGCCCCAGGGCGTAGGCCACGATCTGGTGGGTGCGCCGGCAGAGGGCCAGCTACAGCCAGATCACCCCGCGCCGACGGTGAAGGACAAAGGTCCACAGTTCATCCAGTTCCAGGGCATCGTCCGGTTGGGCCGCCACCAAGGTTTTCTGCAGCGGCGGCCAACTCGAGGCTTTTTTTGAGCCAGGCAGTCACCGGGTTGCGCGACACCCCGAAGCTGCGGCTCAGCCCCCGCAGGCTGCTGCGTTCCTGATAGGCCCGCAAAAGGGTCTCCCGTTCCGCGTCCGAATAGGCATTGGAGCCGGGATGCTCGCGGTGTTGTCGCCCACAGGCCCCACAGCAATAGCGTTGCTTGCCGTTGGGCGTCACCCCATCCTCGACCAACCGCTCGCTCCCACAATACGGGCGGCTCAATGTGACCGTGACCACCACCAACCTCACCGGTGAAAACGAATCGTTCCAGTTTAGATCATTCGAGTTTGAACCACTACTCAACCTCTGAAATCTCTAGGCCAGCACGAAGGGGCATGGGGTGTTTCTTAAGTCATTGGCTCCTTGGAGCTTAGCACTGTCAGTGGCGTGGCTAATGTGCTCGCAGCCTTGGCGTTCCCGTGGCTGGGACCCAACAAATAGCCACTGGATGGCGCGGATTGAAGGCCCCGGAATCAGGCCGTTTTTTTAAGATTCTCAAAGACCGCCGTTGCCTTGTTGACTCCCAGCAGCACCAAGCCGCCCGCGATCACCCCCGCCAAGGCATTCAACAGCGCGGGCGTGATGGCCGCCAATACCCCGCCGATGCCGGGCAGACTGTGGACCGCTTGTTCCGCATAGTGCAGCACCTCGTGCGAATGGGGCAGACCATGCACCAGAATACCCCCACCCACCAGGAACATGGCCGCCGTGCCGATGACGGACAACGCTTTCATCAGATACGGCGCGACCTGCAAAAGACCCTGACCCAAGATCCGTTTGAAGCCGCCCCACGCATTGGCCGCGTTATCTTTCACGAGATGCAGTCCCGCATCGTCCAGCTTCACGATACCGGCCACCAAACCATACACCCCAACCGTCATGAGGACGGCAATACCGGCGATCACGGCCACCTGGGTGGCAAAAGCCGCGTCTTGCACGGTGCCCAGGGCGATCACAACGATTTCGGCGGACAGGATGAAATCGGTGCGAATCGCACCCCGGATTTTTGCTTGCTCGAACGCCGCCATATCCACGGCGGGATCGCTGAGCGCCTGGACTGTCGCGGCGTGCTCGGCCTGAACGTCGGCGTTGTCGCGCAGGAACTTGTGCGCCAGTTTTTCAAAGCCCTCGAAGCACAGAAACGCGCCGCCCACCATCAGCAGTGGGGTAATCGCCCACGGCGCCACCGCCGTGATCAGGAGCGCCGCCGGAACCAGAATCAGCTTGTTCTTCATCGAGCCCTTGGCCACCGCCCACACCACCGGCAGTTCCCGCTCCGCGCGTACCCCGGAGACCTGTTCGGCGTTCAGCGCCAGATCATCGCCCAAGACGCCGGCGGTCTTTTTCGCCGCCACCTTGGTCATCAGCGCCACGTCGTCCAATACCGTGGCAATATCGTCAAGCAGGGCTAAAAGGCTGGTACCGGCCATGCAGTAACTCCTCGGGTCAAATAGGTAAACGCCTGGGCGCCGCGTTTCATTACCATGCCCGGCGACACTTCCGGCCCTGCACGGTAAGGATCGAGCCATTCTACCGGCCTTCCGGCATGTGAATAAATCGCTTGCACAGCCCGTGTTCTCGTACCGGCAATCCCGGCGCCTTTCGGGTGGACGATAGGGTTGAGCATCGCCCGGACGTACACTTTACGAAGTCGCAACTTCATCAGGAAATCGTCATGTCCTGGGATCACCAAATTCTGCTGTTCGCGGCGGCACACCGTTCGGAGGGTCTGGATAGTTTTTTTCGCGCCATGACCTGGCTGGGGTCGCTGTACGTACTGACGCCTCTCGCGGTCCTGATCGCCGCCCTTCTGCTGCATCTTCAGAAGCGGTGGGAAACCCTGTTGCTGGTGGTCGGCTTTGGCGGCGCGGCGTTGCTGGTTCACCTCGTCAAAGCCCTGCTGGCTCGTCCCCGGCCCGCTCTGGTGGAGCCGTTGATCATCCTGCCCACGGACGGTTCGTTTCCGAGCGCCCACACCACGCAGATCGTCGCCTTCGCGCTGTGCGTGGCGCTCATCACCCGCCGGACCTGGCCGGAATGGCAGTTCACCACTGCGATGGTCGCGGTGGCGCTGATCGCCGTCGTGGCCGCCTCCCGCGTCTATTTACAGGTCCATTACCCATCGGACGTGCTGGGCGGAATCGCACTCGGCATCGCCTGGATCGCTCTGGCGCAAAAAATACTCTAGCACGACAAGGAGATACGATGAGAAACAAGTTTCTCGGCACCGGCGAAACGGGTTACCACCCTTTGCGCAAAATCAAGATCGTCCTGTCGGGATTGCGATTCGCGATCCTCTACGATTTCAGCGTCGCCTACAAGATGGTGCTGTCCGGCATCGTGCTCGCGCTGGCGCTGATCTTCGAGGAGTGGGTGGATTTCGAGATGATCCTGCTCGCCACCGGGCTGGTCCTGATGGCCGAGCTGTTCAACAGCGCCATTGAAGCCGTGTGCGATTTCCTGGAAACCCGCGAAAACGAAAAGATTCGCGCCATCAAGGACATCGCCGCCGCCGCGGTCGGCATCGGCATCGTGATCTGGTTGACCGTGATGATTTCCAACGTGGCCCGCCTGGCGACGCTGCTATCGGGACGCTCGCCCGGCTGAGTCCGGCGGATTTGCCAGCAGCGCCGTGGCACCCGCGGCGAATCCCGACCTCGGCGAATCCTGGCTTGCATGTTGTTTTACTCCAAATCCCGGCCATAATCGTAGGGCGCAAACCAGGCGATCACTGTCGTTTTCCTTCAACAACCCTGGCCGGGACCGCGCCTGGCCGACGCCGACGCGGTTGAACAAGTCAAGATCATGGTGCTCCGTTTCCTGCAATCCCTCTTCTCGGCGACACCGGACCCATCGGGCAAATTCGACGCGGCCCTGATCCGGGGCGCGATTGAACGGGTGGTGGGCGGCACCGATCCCCGGCTGCGCATGGCGAGCCAGTATCAAAAAAAACTCTGGACCGTCGTCGAGCGCGCCATCGAATATGTGATCGAACTGGTGAACGCGCTGCCGCCGCCGGTCGAAATCGGCACTCGCAGCTTCACCACCGATCCCCGGCTGCGCGCACTGTTCACCTCCCCCCGGCATTTGCAGGAAATCCTGAGTTTCGGCAAGGACCTGGAGCACTACCGCCAACGAACCAACGGCGCGCTGCCTGTGGGTTTATACGGCGTCCTCAGGATGGAACGGACCGAAAAAACCGTGCTTGGCATCACTCTCGAGGGCAATATGATCCGGCGGGACGTGCCCCAAACCGCCGTCAACTTTCACCAACACCGACTGATGTTCCCGACCGGCAGCGAAACCAAGACCCGGCGGGATCTGAAGAAACGGGCCTTCGATCATCTGATCGAGACGGCGCTGGAGCGGCTGGTCTCCGTCCGCACCCAAAAACAGCAGCTCGAACAGCAACAGCGGCAGCTGCTCCAGAAAAAAACCAAACTCCTGAAAGGAGCGAACGTCGGCCTGGAACCCCTGTTGGATCCGAATGTCCCGGCCATGACCAACCCAGTCGCCATCGACCGGCGCCTTCGCGAAATCGAAGTCGAACTGGGCCGGCTGCGCGCCGACTCGGCCACGATTGACGATCACCTGGCGAAAGTGGTCGCCACCCTGCGCGAACCCGAACAGTATCTGCGCCTGGAACGGGTCTCGCTGACCCTGGACCACATGAACATCAAGGTGGACCAGGATCCGTCCCGAAACGCCAACACGCTGACTTTCGACGAGATTTTTCTCGGGAACGACCGCCGGATCATCGCTCTCCTGATCCACTTTCCCAGCGGCGAAATCCTGCCGCCGCCGGATTTTTTCAACGAGGCGAATCGCCTGCTTTATCTGGGTGGTCAACCCAAACTCACCACCATCTGACCCGACGCCAATCGGTGAGCACGGCGGGTCGTCTCCGGCAGGCGATAGCGGGTGCAACAGCCCATCACGTAGGCAATCGCCGTTTCCAGGCTGATCCGATGGCCGGGCGAGACATACACAGACCTGACGCCAGGCCGGGTGCGCAGCACCGCACCGATGACCTCGCCGTTCGCCCGCAGCGGCGTCCAGGCCCCGCGCTGATTCGCCACCGCATCGTGTCTACCGCACAGCCGGGTCTTGGCGACCCCAATCGAGGGAATATCCACCAGCAGGCCGAGATGGCTGGCGATGCCCAGCCGGCGCGGATGGGCGATGCCCTGCCCGTCGCACAGCAGCAAATCCGGCGGTTCGCGCAGCTTTTCCAATGCCTCCAGCACCGCCGGCAATTCGCGGAAGGACAGCAGACCGGGGATGTAGGGAAATTCAGTGGGCCGGTGAGCGATAGCCGTTTCCAGCACATCCAGTTCGGGATAGCGCAGCACCGCCACCGCCGCGCGGGTCACGGTTCCGTCCGCCTCGAAGCCGACGTCCACCCCCGCCACCC
>DGFE01000212.1:0-981 GCA_002391525.1 Competibacteraceae bacterium UBA3908 | reverse complement strand
AAATGATTGTTTTCATGTCCGTAGGAATTGAATTACGCAGTTGCCTCAGCTAGAACTCTTCCCATTCCTCGGCAGCGTGGGCAGCAGCCACGGGTTTCTTCTCGACCGGCGCCGGTCGAAGCGTGGGCTTGGCCTTGACGGCGACCGGTTTGCCGACTGCGGCCGATAGGCGCGGGGCGGCCTGGACTGGGACCGCTTCGCGGCGGGCCTGGCTGGCGGTTTGCGGACCGGGCGCGGCGGCGGCCGTTATCTTCTCGGCTGGTCCCCGCGCGTCCAGCTTGAAGAAGCCCATCAGGTTTTGCAGGTCGCGGGCCTGCTCGCCCATGGCCTGACTGGCGGCGGCGGTCTGTTCGACCAGGGCGGCGTTCTGTTGGGTCACCTGATCCATCTGCAGGATGGCCTGGTTGACCTGGTCGATGCCGCTGGCCTGTTCCCGACTGACGGCGGCGATCTCGGCGACGATGTCGCTGACCTTTTGCGCGGCGCTGAGAATCTCCTTAAGGCTCTGACCGGCTTGGTCAACGAGTTGGCGGCCTTCATCGACTTTGCCGACGCTGTCGGTGATCAGCGCCTTGATCTCTTTGGCGGCATCGGCGCTACGCTGGGCCAGCTTTCTGACTTCCCTGGCCACGACGGCGAAGCCCCCGCCCTGCTCGCCGGCCCGGGCGGCCTCGACGGCGGCGTTGAGGGCGAGGAGATTGGTTTGGAAGGCGATTTCGTCAATCACGCCGATGATGTCGGCGATCTGCTTGCTGCTACTGTGAATGGCACTCATGGCCGCGACCGCCCGGTGGACCACCGCGCCACCTTGTTCGGCTTGGGCACGCGCGGCGCCGGCGAGTTGGTTGGCCAGTTGGGCATGGTCGGCGCTATGTTTAACGGTACTGGTGAGCTGTTCCATGCTGGAGGCGGTCTCTTCCAGGGCGCTGGCTTGTTCCTCGGTCCGTTGCGACAGGTCGGCGCTGCCCTGGGCGATTTCGG
>DGFE01000187.1 GCA_002391525.1 Competibacteraceae bacterium UBA3908 | reverse complement strand
TAAAGACGCGGCGACCACGAATTTCTACTGTGTCCTCTGCGGGGGCAGCGTCATATGTGTATAAGAGCCCGCGTTTCTCTGTCCCGTTCTCCTCCCTGCCCGCCGGGGGGTTCCCCGGCCCCCCCGCCACTCTTCAGGCGGGTCAGGAACCGCCCTCCGAACCCGCCGTTGCCGACGGCGTCGCGCTCTCCACCCAAATCCAGTCCTTCGCCCAGGACCTGGAGCGTCTGCGCCGGTTCATGGGCGCGCCCAGGATCAACGAACTGGACATCGGCATCCGCAGCGCTCTGCCGCGCGATCTTTATTTTCAGGCGCTCATGCTGTGGGAAAATACCGACCGCTTATCCTTTGAAATCTTGCGGGAGCACACGAAACCGCCACCCGCGCCTCCGGGCGGGCTCGAACTCCAGGATGTCCTGATCAGGATTCGGGACGCCCATCAAAATCTACGACAGGCGATGCGGCAACTGCAAATCGCGGACACCGGCGGCGCCATGGCCGGGAACGGAATTCCCGCAACGGACAGCTTCACCGCCCTCCTGACCCTCAACCGTCAACTGAACCTGTTGCTGGAGCGGCACATCGCGCCCAGCGATGTCTACGAGGAAATCACCCTGGCGATTGGTTACGCAGCCCGCCTGCTGGCCCCCTATCCCGACGCGATCCGCATTCCCGCCGAACCTCCGTTCGAGCCGGACAAGCTGCCCCGCGATGTCTATCTTCGCCTGATCGAGTGTCTGCGAAGCATCGTCCGCATCTTCGACATGCAAGGACTGGCCGTCCTCACTATCGAGACCAGCCGGATCGATCTGGACCGCGTGAACCCGGGCGACGTCTATCTGGTCGCTGCGATGATCGTTTCCCAACTCGATTTCCTGTACCAGCGCCTGGGCAGCGCCAAACCGCCACCCCAGCCCATCTATCCGGGGTTGAAATTTCCAGCGCACAGCTATCAACGCGCCGGGATCCTGTTGGCGCAACTGCAACAGCTCCAACGCCATCTGGCACCCGGCCAGGCGGCGCAACCGTTACCGGAACCACGGTAACCGCCGTGATGGCCACGCCTCCCCGACGCGCTCAAAAAAAAAGCCGTCCGCTCAATCGCCAACTGCTGTTCTCCCATCTGTCGGTGGCCTTTGTCGGCCTGATCATGCTGGGCATCGCGCTGGTCGCCACCTACGACCTGCGCGCCAGAGCGATCCTGCTGGCGAACGAAAGCGGACCCATGGCGCAGGCATCGTTCCAGTTACTCGCCGGCGTCCGCCATTCGCTCGCCAGTCTGCGCGGCTGGGTCACGCTCGGCGACCGGCGTTTCCTGGAAAACTGGCATTCCGCCTGGCGCGACGAAATCCAACCCGCGCTCGACCAGTTGAAAAGCTGCCCACCCATCCACGACCAGAACTGCATCCCGCAGCGCTTGCGGGAACTCCGGGCGCTGCTCGCCGACTTGCAGGAATCCCAGTGGTGGGTGCGGGACATCGTGCGCACGCCGGGCAACGAACCGGCGCGGGTCGTCTATACGCTGGAGGCCGAGCCGAGGGCGGCGGCCTTGCATTCCCTGCTGGCGGCGCTGTTTCAGGAGGAAAAGGAGTTGGAAGGCGGTCCCGAACGGAAAGCGCTGCTCGGACAACTGGCGGAAAGTCACCATGCGTTTTCCACCGCGCATTTGCTGCTGCGGGAAATCCTGGGCGCGGACGGCCTGAGCTATGAAACCCGGTTTCAGGAAGCCCTGGAATCCGTCCAGGCCAGGATCGGAGCGGTGATCGCGAATCCCCTGCTCGCGCCCGAGCAACGCCAACACCTCGATCTGCTGCGGGACGAGCTACGGGCTTTCGCGAACTTCGCCCAGGAGGTGATCCGGCTGCGCCAGCGGGCCGACTGGAATATCGCGCTGAACATCCTGGCCCTGGAGACGGATCCGCTGGCCGAACGGGCCGTGGCGCAGGCCGCCGCGATGGCGACGCTGGCCAGAACGCGCCTGGAACAGGAAATTCTGGCCACGCAAGCCGCCAGCGCCATCACGGTCTGGAGCCTGACCCTGATGATCGTGGCGATGCTGGTGGTCGCCTACGTCCTGGCCAAAAAGCACGCCGAAGCCATAGCGTTGCCCATCACTTCCCTGGCGGAGGCCACCCGGCAACTGGCGTCGGGACGCCTGTACGCCGACATTCCCATCGGCGACAACGACGAACTCGGCGAACTCACCCAGTCGTTCAACACCATGCGGGCCTCGATGCAAGAGGCGCAGGAGAAATTGCGCGAAACCAACGTGTTGCTGGAACAGCGGGTCGCCGAACGCACGGCGGAGCTGGCGGCGGCCAACGCGGCCCTCACCCAGGAGATCGCAGTTCGCAACCAGACGGAACAAGCCCTGCGGGAAAGCGAAGCGCGGCTGCTCGCCATGACCAAGGCCATTCCCGATCTGGTGTTCGTGGTCGACGAAGACGGCCGCTATCGCGAAATCCTGGCTTCGCGGGGGGATCTGGTGGCGATTGGCCCGCTCCGGGGAAAACTGCTGAGCGAGGTTCATTCCCCGGCGATGGCGGACTATTTCCTCGACATCATCCACCGGGCGCTGGCGACCCAGCGCATTCAAGTCGCCGAATACGAACTGCAAACCGCCTCGGGTCTGCGCTGGTTCGAGTCGCGCACCGCCCCGCTCGAGGTGCGGTTCGACGTCAAGGCCGCCGCCATCGTGGTCGCGCGCGACATCACCCAGCGCAAGCAGGCCGAGGCGCAACTGCGGCAAGCGCAGAAAATGCAGGCCATCGGTCATCTCACCGGCGGCATCGCCCACGATTTCAACAATCTGCTGGCCGTCATCATGGGCAACCTGGAACTGCTGCACGAGCAATTGACGGCGCAACCCCGCTTGCACGAGCTCGCGCAGCAGGCTTTGCGTGCCGTGGACCGGGGCGCGAACCTGACCCGGCGGCTGCTGGCGTTCGCGCGCCGTCAACCCCTGGCGGCGCAACCGACCGACCTGAACAGGCTGGTGCTGGGAATGCTCGATCTGATGCGGCGCACCCTGGGCGCCACCATCCAGATCGATACGGCGCTGGCCGCCGATCTGCGACCCACGCTGGTCGACCCCGATCAGTTGGAAAGCTCCCTGCTCAACCTGGTGATCAACGCCCGCGACGCCATGCCGCAGGGTGGCAAGCTCACGCTGAAAACCGCCAATGTCCTGATCGAAGACGATTATACCGCGGTGCAGGCCGAAGTGCGGCCGGGTCCTTACGTCATGCTGGCGGTCAGCGACACTGGCGTGGGCATGGCGCCGGAATTGCTGGAACGCGCCTTCGAGCCGTTCTTCACCACCAAGGAATCCGGCAAGGGCAGCGGCCTGGGGCTGAGCATGGTTTACGGTCTGGTCAAGCAATCGGACGGCCATATCACGATCCACAGCGAACCGGGCCAGGGCACCACGGTCCGGCTGTATCTGCCCCAGATCGCGACTCCAGCGCCCGCGGTCCCGGAACCGCAGGTCGCCGATGCCTCGATCCGGGGTCGGGGCGAAACCATTCTGGCGGTCGAGGACGACGCCGAGGTCCGCCAGTTCGCCGTCAACGCCTTGCGGGGCCTGGGTTACACGCCGTTGCAAGCGGCGGACGCCGCCACGGCGCTGCGAATCCTGGAGGCAACGCCCGACATCGCGCTGCTGTTCACCGACATCGTCATGCCGGGAGAGATGGACGGGGTCAAGCTGGCCGCCGAGGCGCAACGCCGCTACCCCGGCTTGCCAGTGCTGCTGACCTCGGGATACACCGAGCACGCCCTGATCGGTAACGACCAGGGGGTGGAAGGTGTGGAGGTTCTGACCAAGCCTTATCGGAAAAACGAGCTGGGCAGGAAACTGCGCCTGCTGCTGGGCCAGCGCGAAAATCCCTGAGAGAGCGGTTCGCCAACGTTCCATCGTGTGGCGGCGCTTGAGGTTACGGCGGGACCAGCGCCCACCGTAACCCGACCAGGCGATGCCGTCTCCCTATCGCTCACTTACTCGGCGCGGCGGGCGCTGGGGCGGGAGCCGGCGCTGCTGGAGCGGCGGTCGGCGCGGCGGGCGCTGGCGCAGGCTCGGCGGGTTTGGCCGCATTTTCGACCGCCGCGGGAGTCTCCCTGGCGGCGAATCGCTCCCGCCATTCCTGGATGTAGCCCTTGTGCCAGAGGAAGGCGACGACGCCGATCAGCAGCAGGAGGAACAGGTAGAACTTCCAGGGCCGTTTCTTCTCCGCGAAGGGGTCCGTGAACGAGCGTTGCGCCCCCGGCGGCAGCGCGGCCACGTGCGTCAGCGAAGTCCCGAACGGGATATTGATGATGGCGCGGGTATTGATCGCCCAGCCGTTGGCATCGAGCAGGGGCGCCAGATTGCGCTTGCGGAGCTTGAGGTAGGCGATCACCATGGAGGGACCGGAGATGATCAGCACCAGGCCGACGATGGCGAGCGGCATCTGCCATGCCTTCAGGCCGATGAAACCGGTCACCACCGAGGCGATGGCGGTGCCGATGGCGCCGACGGCCAGACCGATGGCGGCGAAGATACCGGCGAATTTGCCGATATCAAACGGCGCCGCCGCCGGGGCCTTGCCCGCTTCCGTTTTCTGCGCGGTATCGGCGATGCCCGCCGCCGTCTGATCCTGCACCGCTTTTTCGCGGGCGGCGGCCATCTTCTCGATCTGCTCCCCGATCATCTTGCCGATGCGCTTGTAGGGATACCAGAACGCCTGGCGAACGCTGATCGGATGTTCGACGATCTTGACGATGGTGGCGTCCCAGTCCCGACCGCGCCGGTCGAAAAATATTCCGTTGCGGCCAACCATCAGGTTGTCCGCGTCGCCATTGGTGAAGGCGGCGACGATGGTCATTTTTTCGGCGCCGCCCTGACGTTGGCAGTCGCAGTAGGCCAGATAGGTTCCGCTGAGGTGCGCCAGCCCGCTGTGCTTGCCGATGTCGTCGATCCGCAGGCACAGCTCGCAGCTCCGACCGTCCAGATACAGGGTGCCCGCCTGGAAGATGGCCTTGGGACCGGGCGTGTAAAAGTCGCGAAACGAAACGAAATTGTTCAGTAGCCGAAACAGGTCGCGGTGGTAGCGAACCAGCCGATCCACGGAGGCGATGGCGTTCGCCGCGCCGGCAAGGGCCTTGTCCTTCTCGACCAGCGCGGTGAGCCTCTCTTTATTACCACCGGCCAGGATGGCGCGGATCCGCTTGATTCCCAGTCCCTCGACGGCGGCGCCCTGCTTGTTGCCCAGCCAGGTTTCGTGGGCCGCGAACATCACGCTCAACGCCGCCCACTCGTCGGCATCCAGGCTGATCTTGTTGCCCAGCAGCGGCTGCACGACTTTCGTTCGAAATTCCGCCATCGGCGCGGTCCAGACGGGACTGAGTTCCTGTTCGAGCGGCAAGGATTTGCCCGCTTGGATTTTCGCCAGCGGCAGGGCGGCGACCTCCGCGGTGGTGGCCGAAAGATTCTTCCTGGCGAGCGCCTCGTATTCCGCCGGCGCGGGATTGAGCGGCTCGGCGGCGCGAGGATCGAACGCGGCCAGCCGGCAGCGGGTGAAGTAATCGTCCACCTTGGCCTTGATCGCCTCGAAGGCGACTACGGCCGCTTCGGTTTCCTCGCCGAACGGCAGGATGTTGGCGGCGTCGCGCTCCGCATCCAGCCACCAATTGGAATACGCCTGGGCCTCGGTAAAGAACTGCTCGATCTTGTCCTGCGACATGCCTGGCGCGCCACTGCGGTCCTCCTCGGCCCCGACGCAGGCGATGATGTCCTCGATCACCGCCTGGGTGGCCGCGTCATCGGCGGCGGTGGCGGGCACGATGCCATCGCCGTTGAATCTTGTGTTGGCGAAGATTTTGGTCGTATCCGCCGTATCCTCGGCGGTGACGACCATCGCCTCCGCTTTACCGAGATTGACTAGAATCTGCCGGGCCGAGGCGAGCAACCCGGCGCCCTCGGGCGTGCTGTCGTCGATGGCGGCCAGCGGCAGCGCGGCGGCGCCCTTGGTCAAATCGTCCGGGTTCTTGAGCACGGACGTCGTCCACTTGACCGCCGCGACGATTTCAGGCACCCGGATATGGCCGTCCCCGTCGCTATCGATGAGTTCGAGCGTCTTGCTGTCGATTTCCAGACCACTGGTCGGGCAACTGAGCGCGGCCCAGAGCTTGGGATCGAGTTGCTCCAGCGCCTTCAGATCGGCCGCGGTTTCCAGGCGAACCTGATCGAAGCCGCCCGAACGGAAAAAACGCCATCTGTGTAGTCCGTCAGCGTTTTCTTTCTTGTTATCCGTCATCGGAAATACCTCAACTTTTGTGCATAATGGTGACTGTTACGAGATTGAAGCGCCTGGGGTCGAACATACCCTCGTTGAGCGCGGGTCCTGTAATAAACCTTTAACCCAATCCGATCAAGTAAGGAGGAATTGCAACATGCCGCTTGCGAATCGTCTCGCCGCTGAGTTCATCGGTACGCTCTGGCTGGTGCTGGGCGGCTGTGGCAGCGCCGTACTGGCCGCCGTGTTCGTAGGTCCCAACAATTATCCTCTCGGCATCGCCTTGGTGGGCGTGTCGCTGGCCTTCGGTCTGACCGTCCTGACCATGGCCTATGCTATCGGTCACATCTCCGGCTGCCATCTGAATCCGGCCGTCTCGGTGGGACTGTGGGCGGGCGGCCGTTTCCCGGCTTCCGACCTGATCCCCTACATCATTGCCCAGGTGCTCGGCGGCATCGCCGGCGCGGCGATCATTTATCTGATCTTCACCGGCAAGGGCGACTTTTCGACGCTCGGCAACTTCGCCGCCAATGGTTTCGGTGAACACTCACCCGGTGGTTATGGGATGAACGCGGCGCTCATTTGTGAAGTGGTGATGACCTTCATGTTCCTGATCGTCATCCTGGGTTCGACCCACAAGAACACCCCCGGCGGCTTCGCGCCCATCGCCATCGGCCTGTGCCTGACGCTGATCCACCTGATCAGCATTCCGGTCACCAACACCTCGGTCAACCCGGCGCGCAGCACCAGCCAGGCGATCTTCGTCGGCGGCTGGGCCTTGCAGCAGTTGTGGCTGTTCTGGGTCGCGCCCATCGTCGGCGCGGCGCTGGCCGGCTTCTTCCATCGCTGGATGGCGGACGACAATCCTTGATGCCTGGCAATCAGGTGTGGGGTGGGCCATGCCCACCCTACTACACTTGATGCCTGGCAGTCAGGTGTGGGGTGGGCCATGCCCACCCTACTACACGGAACCGGTGCTGTGAGGGTGGTGACGTTCGGGTGTAGGGTGGGCATGGCCCACCACGAGCAGCGCGGAGAGCCCGAGCAGGCCGCCCGGTGGTGGCGTTCGGGTGTAGGGTGGGCAATGCCCACCTCACACACAAAATTTCGGATACTCTCCGTTCCGACTCGCCCTTTTTCGTTTTTGCCGCCGTGGTAGGGTCAAACGCCAACCCGCCCTTCCCGCCACGCCCGCAGCATCTCTTCATAATCCATCGTGACGCCCCGGCCTTCCTCATCGGCCAATTTGGATTTTGGCGCACCGGGCCAGTCGAACCAGTATTGTGGATCACGCGGTTCCGCAAGGCGGGGTTCGCAACGCTTCATCAAGCCCATCCCTTGCAGGCGGGCCAACGTCTGGTCCTGCACGGCCGCCAGGTTGTCCATGACCTGCTGGGGAGTCGCCTTGCCCCTCACGGCCTCGCCGATACGAGTCCACCACAGTTGCGCCAGCCGTGGGTAGTCGGGCACGTTGACGCCGGTGGGCGTCCAGGCCACCCGCGCCGGACTGCGATAGAACTCCACCAGCCCACCCAGACGGGGCGCGGCGGCGGTCATCGCCGCCGCGCGAATGTCGCTGTCGCGGATCGGCGTCAGACCGACCAGGGTTTTCTTGAGCGAAACGGTCTTGCAGGTGGTGAACTGGGCGTAGAGCCAGGCCGCTTGCCGCCGCTTGACCGGCGTCGTATTCAGCAAGGTCCAGGAACCGCAGTCCTGATAGCCCAGTTTCATGCCCTTTTCCCAATACGCCCCATGCGGCGACGGCGCCACCCGCCATTTCGGCGTGCCATCGGCGTTGACGACCGGCAAGCCGTCCTTCAGCAGATCGGCGGTAAAGGCCGTGTACCAAAAAATCTGCTGGGCGATGTCGCCCCGGCCCGGTGCCGGCCCCGCCGTGGAAAAATCCATGTTCAGGGCTTCCGGCGGCGCGTATCGCCGCAGCCACTCCAGATACTTGCGCAGCGCGTACACCGCCGCCGGGCCGTTCAGGTCGCCACCCCGACTCACACTCGATCCGACGGCGTGACAATCCTCGACCCGCAGGCCCCACTCATCGACCGGGTTGCCATTGGGAAGCCCTTTATCGCCCACGCCGGCCATCGACAGCCAGGCGTCGGTGAACCGCCAGCCCAGCGATGGATCGACCTTCGCATAATCCAGGTGGCCGTAGACTCGTCGTCCATCCAGTTCCCTCACCTCGTTGGTGAAGAAATCGGCGATGTCCTCGTAAGCCCTCCAGTTGACCGGAACGCCGAGTTCGTAACCGTGACGCTCGCGAAAGGCCGCCTTGAGATCGGGACGCTGGAACCAGTCGTAGCGGAACCAGTAAAGATTGGCGAATTGCTGGTCGGGCAACTGATACACCTTGCCATCGGGGCCGGTGGTGAAACCCAGGCCGATGAAGTCGGCGAGATCGAGGGTCGGCAAGGTGAACGCGGCGCCATCCCCGGCGATCCAGTCCGTCAGCGGGGTCGCGGTTTCGTAGCGGTAATGGGCGCCGATGAAATCCGAATCATTGACATAGGCATCGTAGAGATTGCGCCCGGTTCGCGCTTGCTGCTGAATCCGTTCCACCAGCTCGCCTTCGTGCACCAGATCGTGGATCACGCTGATGTCGGTGATCTCCCGGAAGGCGCGGGCGAGGAAACGGGACTCGTAGGCATGAGTCGGGAGGGTTTCGGACACGACGTAAATCCGCTGGCCGCGAAACGGTTCGGCGGCGCGGATGAAGAATT